>JARLJD010000217.1 GCA_031291395.1 Alphaproteobacteria bacterium
CGCATCCTCGATTCCTACAACGACATCGTCGACGCTTGCTGCAACGCTTGGCAAGCTTTAACCAACGAAGCCACCCGCATCACCTCCATCGCTTCTCGCGATTGGCTGTCGCGGGTCAGTTCATAGTGGGATTGGTATAAGCCATTGGTTCGGCATAATCGACAAGGGCGGCAGTGGGATAAACAAAAGGTCCGTCGGGCGCGCAGATGGCATCGATCTTGCCGCTGTTCAAAGCCTCGACCTGTTCGCCCCAGATGACTTCCTGAACCCATTTGATCTTAATGTCCAGTTTGGCGGCCAGAGCATTGGCAAAATCGGGTGCGGTGCCCTTTAATACTTTCGTTGTCGGGTCGATGTCTTCCACAACAGGCCATAGTGCATAGCCGCAGCGAAGCGTACGCGTGCGTATCACTCGTTCATAGGCGGTTTCTTTATGGGCTGTTTGGGATTGAGAGGCGGCGTGGTTTGTATAAACTTTCCCCAATGCCGCCAAGGCGACGACAAGAGCCAGAAGGGAGAAAAATTTTGCGTAGTTCACAGCCGGTTCCCCTTTTGTCGATTCCGTTAACAGGCGTAAGGAGGCCTGTCCCACCCCTTCGGCGATAGCGTGAAAATTTCTGCGCCGGTGTCGGTGACGCCGATTGTGTGTTCGAATTGCGCCGACAGTGATTTGTCTTTCGTCACGGCCGTCCAGCCGTCGGACAGAACCTTGACATCGTATTTCCCGGCGTTGAGCATCGGCTCAATCGTGAAGATCATGCCTTTTTTCAAAACCTCGCCTTTGCCGGGCTGGCCGTAATGCAGAACCGAGGGCGGGCAGTGAAAAATCTTTCCGGTGCCGTGGCCGCAGAAATCGCGCACGATGGAAAAATTCGCGGCTTCGGCATGTTGCTGAATGGCGAAACCGACATCGCCCAATGTCGCGCCCGGCTTGACCGCCGCAATGCCCAACATCAGGCTTTCATAGGTGACGTCGACCAAACGCCGCGCCTTGAGGCTGACTTTCTCGCCGACGCAGAACATGCGGCTGGTGTCGCCGTGCCAGCCGTCAAGCGTTGGCGTCACGTCGATATTGACGATGTCGCCTTCCTCCAGTTTTTTGTCGCCCGGAATGCCGTGGCAAACGACGTGGTTGATCGATATGCAGGTTGCGCGCGGATAGCCGCGATAACCGAGCGGCGCCGAAACGCCGCCGCGTTTGCGCGTGAAGGCGTCGCACATATCGTCCAGATCGCCAGTGCGCGCGCCCGGGACGACGAACGGCGTGATATAATCCAATAATTCCGCGCCCAGCCTTCCGGCTTTGCGCATGGCGGCGAAATCTTCCTCGCCGTGAATCCGGATCATGCCTTCTTCTGCATCGGGGTTTCGTTGATCCTGCATCAAATCGAACCGCCGGGCTTGAAATTAACTTGAACGCCCATGCGTTCCATCTGCCCCATCGTCGTGGCAAGCCCGCTTTGCGCGGCGGAGGCCAGCATCGCCTGACCGTATTCCGTCGGCGAACGGCTTGACGTTGTTTTTTCCGCCATCAGCAGATTCATCAGAATGCCGGGCAAGCCGCCGTCTTCGACCTTGCCGCTACGAATGCCTTCGTCCTGACGCGCTTTCGGCCCCCAGAACAATTCGGTGATGCGCTGATCGCCCGACCCTTTCTTTTTCTTTTTACGTATGGGAAGGCCGGTGTCCTCGTCTATTTCCTCTTCCTCTTTCTCGTCCTCCCACTTGCAATCCTGCCATTTGACGCCGAGGAAATCCTGAACCGCGCTCGACATAAAAGGCAGGTTGACCAGAAGTTCGCGGAACATCTCGGCGGCGGAGAAGATCGCGTCTTCCTCCAACTTTTTTACTTCCGCTTTCTGCTCGTCGGTTTTCATTCCTTTGCGTGCGGCGACGACGGGGGTCATGCAGTTGTCCTTCAACCGCTTGGCCCACCCCGTCGCTTGCTCGCCGCGTTCAAGTTCGCCGTTCTCGCGATAAAGTTCGCCCATCGTGCGCAGTCTTTTGACCAAACACTCCGACCAGTACCACCAGTCGTTAAAAGGAGCTTTTTGACTATAACTTTGAGCCATTTGAAATCAGGGGTTAGGGGTCAGCATTCAGGGGTCAGGAAAGAAAATAGCCGTAATCGGATGAAAGAAAAAGAAATTTGTTTTCGTCACAAGGCGATTCAGTAAAAACGATCGTCATTCCCAAACGAGAGGGGCGCAATAAATGCGCATGTAAAAGATAATTCCCATCCCTAACCGTAGTTTAGGCCGTGCCTATCCGGTTTTCACCCACTCCACCTACATGTGGGGTGAGCCCAATCTCCTGAATAAAGTTCGGCGTACGTTGGTGCGGTGACATCGCCAGCAATGCCAAGCAGAGAGCGGAAGGCGCTGAACGGATAAAAACGC
>JARLJD010000218.1 GCA_031291395.1 Alphaproteobacteria bacterium
ATGGCAGCACCACTCTTTTCGACGAACCCTGATATGCAGCCGGCCTAAACGGTTTGCCCGTTGAAGCCGATCAGACTGCGGAGAGACCAAGGCTCCCTCGCAAGGACATTGTTGACAATACCGCTTGCCACGGCAGGTGGTAAGATTTTGTAAAACCTAACGTTTGTCTTTCCGCGAAAGGCTTTCTGCACCCCGCGTTTCCCACATCTTTCCACCCACAACCACGACAGCCCATTGATTTAAATGCAAAAAGAAAACAAAAAAAGAAGAAAATCGCTCTTGCCAAATCAGCGACTAGAGACCAACCGCGCGATGAAATGACATGCCTAAGCAACAAGAGCGGCAGACTCCCCTTCCCCTCGAGGGAAGGGGTGGGGGGATGGGGGGGGGCACATGAGCCGTATTCATAAAGCATACACAGCTTTTGCGGCACCGCCCCCACCCCCTACCCCCTCCCTCAAGGGGAGGGGGAGTCGTAAATCGCGAGTCAGTTTGTGCTTTGGTTGGTATAAGTTCTTACTTTCCGTACGGCACGCAAGGGAATGCTTTGGCGTTCAGGTCTTCGCAGAGCGCTTGCGGGGGTTTGCCGACGGCTTTGATTGTGAAGACCGGCGTGCCGCCGCTGACTTTGACTTCGGGGATGACGAGAAAGGTCACGTTTTCGGCGTCGTCGCCCAAAAGGCTTTTGGCTTCGGCCACGTGGCCTTGCGCCATGCCCTCGGTCGGGTAGGAGCCGAGATCGGCGTAAACATCGCCGCCTGCGGCTTCCTTGGCCTCGGCGGCTTTGGAGGCTGCGGCCAGATTCTGTTTCAGCGCGGCGGGCGCGTCCGGGGCGTTGGCATAGGGCGTCAACAAACGCACGGCGGCGGCGGGATCCTTCGCTTCCATGTAGGAATGCGCCAGATTGTTAAGGGCGATCGGATCGTTCGGCGCAAGATCGACCGCGTGTTGGAAAGCGTCCCGCGCTTTGTTTTTCTTGCCGAGTAGGTCATAGGCGACGCCCAGCCCGTTCCATGCGCGGGCGTTTTGATCGTCCCGCGCGGTGGCGCTGGCATAAATATCGCGCGCCTCGGCATTTTTGCCTGCGGCCAGCAGGGTTTTGCCCTGACTGCTTAAATTATTCGACATCTGCGCATCTTCGGGCGACGCCGACGTTGCGCAAGCGGCAAGCGCAAGAGACAGGAGCAGGAGGCAAAGGGGGGGGCGGGTCATGGGAGCCTTGGGAAGGAGATTATCCCCCGCATTCTGTAACAAAATCTTTCGTTTACCAATTATTATTTTTTTGTCCTTTATGCTCTGTTTTCTTGAAAATTTAAAAAGCGCCGTCATTCCGCAAAATTTTCTTTCGCGCGTGTACAAGCGATGACGAACATAATCGGTGTTTCCGGCACGAAAGAAAATTTATGCGGAATCCCATTTGATTTTCTTGCTGCAAGAAAACAAATGGGATTCCGGATAAACCTGCCCCGTTGAAAAACGGGGTTTTGCGCCCCAACGGTCTGCACTTACTTTGCAGCATAGCTGGAGCGCAAAATTTTCCGGAATGACGGCGCTTTTTGAATTTTCAAGAAAACGAACGCATATCCTAAACCATGACCGACACGCCCTCTTCTGCCTCCAACTCTTCCGCGCAAATTGCGCAGGATTTGCCGCGTTTGATTGAGCGCATGCATCGGCGGTATCTTGATGTCGTGCGCATTGAGCTGGTGCGGCGCGGCTTTATCGATATCAGTCCGGTGCAGGCCGTGATGCTCGGCACGATCGGGGGCGAGGATATTTCAGTCCGCGATTTGATCGAACGCGGCTATTATCTCGGCTCGAACGCGTCTTATAACTTAAAAAGTTTGGTCGACGGCGGGTATGTCCTGCGTCAGGCCTCGGTGCGCGACCGGCGTTCGGCGCGGCTAAGCCTTTCGCCCAAAGGCCGCGAGATTCTTGGCCTTCTGGCCAAACTTAATCTGCAAATGTCGGACAGCCTGATTCAAAACGAAGGCTCCGAGCTTGATATGACTGCGCGCACCCTACGGCATCTTGAACGCCGCTGGACCGAGGCGATCAGGGCGGAAAATCACGGCGACGATCAGGGGTTTTAGACCTGCCGGTTTTGGGTAATTAGGACCATTTTGCGATGCAGCATTCCTGTGCATTAATTCGTTCACGGCTGATTCGTTTTTGAAGATTGTTTTTTGGGTTTTGTGATTCTGCGGAATAAATAGAGTTCAGTCGTTGATAAATCTCAACCCCTTATTTGACTGAAAGGTGGTTATCATGCCGCCCGATCCTAAAAGAGCATCGGCTTTAGAAGATGGTACAGTTTATGTGGTTGTAGATATCGCGTCGGCTCAGAAGGAAGTTTCTGGTCGCCTTCGAAAGCTTCCCGGAAGACTCGATCTCAGCAGACAGTTAGATAACTACTTGAAGGGTCAGGACAGGCCGGGCGTATATATCGGCGATCGATATTTTCACCCTACGGTTCTTTAGGCTTTGTCCATAAATAACCGCTTCAAACAAGTCGAGCGTCATCCCCACGGGGATGACGACATTGGGTTGATTCACTTATTTGTAGACGAGCCCTTAGGGTATAGTCAGTCCGCTTGAAACCCGAAAAAATTCTTCGCCACCCTGCCGCAGAGTCGCCTCAAAAATCCAAATCCGCGTAATGCTTCGGTGGCAGGAATCCAGCAATCTTGTCGCCCAAAACGCCGCGGAAGGAGGGGCGGGATTTCAGGCGGGCGTACCATTCCTTGGCCAGCGGAAAGGCGTTCCACGGCACGTCGCCCAGATAATCGATCACCGACAAATGCGCGCCTGCCGCCAGATCGGCTAAGGTCAGTTCTTCGCCAGCCAGCCAATTGCGCCGCTCGGTCAGCCAGCCTATATATTCCAGATGCCCGCGGATATTGGCGCAGGCGGCTCTGATAGCCGTGCTGTCCGGCTCGCCGCGGCCGCATAGGCGCTTTAACGCCTTTTCGCCGACCAGAAGACCCGTAACCTCGGTCTGCATCTTGCCGTCGAACCAGCCGACCAGCCGCCGCGTCTCGGCGCGTTCCAGCGGCGTTTTGCCCAGAAGCGTGCCGGTATGGGTTTCGTCCAGATATTCGCAAATCGCTTGCACATCGGCCAAAACCTGCCGGTCGCCATCTTGCTCGATGACCAAAACCGGCACATCGGCGGCGGGATTCAGCGCGCGCAAAACCTCGCTCGGCTCCCACGGCTTTTCCTGCGCCAAGGCGCACGCCACATTCTTCTCGGCCAGCGCCAGCCGCACGCGGCGCGAGGGGGGGCTAAGCGGGTGATAATAAAGGTGATAGGTAGCAACGGACATGATTCCTATGGCTATCATGTCTTGAGGAAAAAGGCTAGATTGGGAGTCGTCATTCCCGCGAAAGCGGGAATCCATCGCGAGCGATAGCGAGCACATAACGCCAGCGGCGTTTGAATTTGAACCGTCGCCATTTATATCGGCGCGGACGCGCCTCAAGATGGATTCCCGCTTTCGCGGGAATGACGGCACTTGTTGTTTTATAGCCGCGATCTTTCTTTTGCGTTAAACGTAGGCTGGAATCTTCCTCATGCCCCCCACCCAAAACTTCTCCGCCCTTTTGCTCAACCTTGATCGCGACGTCGAACGGCGCGGGCATATGGAAAAGCAATTGGCGAAGGCGCAGGTCGCTTTCACGCGCCAGTCCGGCATTTTGGGCGAGGCCGTGCCGGATGATTTGCGTTCGTATTTTTACGATGCGCAGGGGCTGCCGAAAACGACGATGAAACGCGGGGAAATCGGTTGCTATGCCAGCCATTTGCGCGCGTTGAAACGTGTCGCAAGCAAAGAGTTGGGCGGCGCGGTTTTGATTATGGAAGACGATCTGGAGCTTGTCCCCGATTTTCTCGATATTCTTAGGACGGCATTGCTGGCCGTGCAGCCGAACTGGGATATTATCCGCTTGTCCTGCCCGCCGCGTCGCGCTTATGCGCCGGTGGCGCGGCTTGACGCCGCGCATGTTCTGGCGCGTTATTCCAAAATTCCCAACAGCGCGGGCGCGTATCTTGTGACCCCTGCAGGTGCGCAAAAATTCCTGCAACGCGGTGTGCGCGGCCTGACCTTTGACGACGATTTGCGCCGCCCGTGGTTTCACCGCATGGAAACTTTCGGCGTGATTCCGCCCCCCGCCAAAGCAGGAGTCCTGAAATCAACGATCGACGCGATTGAGGCCGGCCGTTTCGACAAAGGCATAAGCTCGCGCGCCGAACGCCTTGTGCGCGGCGATCATCTCTATGCGTTCAAACGGCTCGCCTATAACATAAGCAATCTGGGTCCGATGAATTGGTTGGCTTGCAGCGTGATTAATCTTGTTGATATGCTGGCAAAGCCGATCTTGGGCCACAGCATCATCCACGTGGCGGCGCGTTATTTTCCAGCGCGGAGGAATGACAAGCGTTGAAAATAATAAAACGACGGGGATAATTAGCGAGACATACAGTGCAGCAAAAGCGATGGAATTCCCTCCCTCTTTATGGGGGAGGGTTAGGGAGGGGGTGATATTTCCACATAAACAACGATCAATTGCCAAAGATGGTTTTTGTGTTGTGATTGCGCCTACACTCGAACACCACCCCCTCCCTAACCCTCCCCCATAGAGGGGGAGGGGATTACGCCGTTTTCGTTTCACTGTTGTTTTTAACCGTCAAACAAAGTCACCTGATTCCTTGTATCTCCTAAATCCGGCTCCTCTCATGCCTGTCGCTCATCGCTCTTTCGACCGCTTTTTACCCGTCTTCTGCATCTTCATCTATGTGGCAGCCGCAACCCTCGGCGCGTTTACCGGCGGGGCTTGGGGGGCCATTGGCATTGGGGGGGCTGTTGCTTTGTTTTTGGGGTTGAGCGCGGCGGAGGGGAAGGCTGCCTTGCCGCAAAGGGGATGCGCGTTTTTTACGTTGACCGTCTTGTGGGTTTGGGGCGCTGAATTGCCGTTTTCTTCGCATGTCGCTGTGTCGCTGGCTATGTGGCTGCGCCTTGCGTCGATCTTTTTGCCGCTTTTGCTGCTGTCGTCAAAACGTTTGCAGACCGTCGCTTTTTCGCGTGCTTTTGTGCCGACTATCGCTTTGGCTATGGGGATCGGCGCGGTGTGTTTGGGGGGGGAATTAATCAGCGGGGGCTTTCTGTTGCATCTTCTGAAGAAACCTACAGCTAGCCTAACCGAATATAATCGCGGTATGGCGCATATGGTGATTTTGTCTTTCCCGATTTTTGCCGGATTGTGGCAGGCGGGAAAAAAGAAACAGGTTGCGCTTCTTGCTCTTGCGTTGCTATTTCCCGCCAGCTTGACGGATTCGCACACCGCCAAACTCGCTTTGTTCGTGGGCGCGGTTTGCACGGGGGTTGCGTTTTATCGCCCGCTTTGGGTGCAGCGCGGATTGGCGGGGGGAACGATTGTTTTGATGGGCTGGCCCTTTTATGCGCAGCGCATTTTCCTTGCCGTGAGAAACGATCTCGACAGGCTGCATGATTCTTTTCGGCATCGTCTAGAGATTTGGGATTATCTGTCCTACCGCATCGCCGAAAGGCCGGTTTGGGGGTGGGGATTGGGTACGACGCATATGCTGGATTACACAAAGCCGCACGGCAATTTGTACCGTTTTGCGACGCAAGCCGCGCCGCATGCGCATAATTTCATCGTTCAGGTCTGGGTTGAAACCGGACTGGTCGGATTGGCGGTTGTCCTGATTTTTTTGTTGTGGATTCTGCGCCGCATTCTGTCGCTGAACCCGTCATTGCGGCCTTTCGCTTTGGGGGGCTTTGCCGCTGCCCTGACCGTCAGCTTGTTCGGATTCGATTTTTGGACGGACGCGCTATGGGCGGCGTTCGCTTTATCGGCTTTCGTGTTCGGGATGTTGCAGCAAGGTCTCGAACGCGGCGACGACTTTATCCGCGCTTAAATCGGCCAGAATCGGGCTTTGCATGACCGCGACTTTCTCGCCGGGCGGTTTTGACCAAACGGGATCGGACGAGGCCGAAAAAAGCGCGAGGGTTGGCGTTCCCACCGCGGCGGCCATATGCAGCGGGCCGGTATCGTTGCCGATGACGCCTGTGGCGCGGCGCAGGATTCCGGCCAGTTCAAATAAATTCGTTTGGTTGCTTAGATCAATGACAAAGGGCGCTTGGGCCTGTATCGCGGCAAGGGCATCGGCGTCGGCCTTTGTGCCAATCGCGACGCAAGCCAAATCTTTCTTTTGCAGCCGCTTTGCCGCCTCGGCATATTTTTCCGGCGGCCAGCGTTTGTGGGGCGCGCCCGAAGAACAGCCTGCGATCAAAACCGCATAACGCTCTGGCAAAGCAAAATTTTCCACGGGTGCGTCCAGCCACGTTAAATCCGGTGGCGAAGATTCGGCTGCGCCTGCCGCGCGTAATTGCGCCGCCAGAAAATCTTGGAAACTCATGCCGTTTGCGGGTGGCCACGGGCGCGGGAATTTGCATAAAGGCGCTGCGCCCGACCATTCAACCCCGCACGGCCCGCCCAAAAGCGCATATAAAATCGTCTGCCGCCGCTTGCCTTGCAAATCGTATACGCGATCCGGCGCGAAGGTTTTAATCTCTTTGCGCAAGCGCAGCCACGCGGCGGGCTGGGCAAAAGTCGGATGCGTGTCGATAAGGACGCGGTCGAACCATGGCATCGCGCGTGCAAAATCCGCAAAAGCAGGCCGCACCAAAAGCGCGATCTCGGCGTTGGGATGCGCCAGCCGGATTTCGTGGAATGCCCGAAAGCAAAGCACCAGATCGCCTAAGGCGCCGAGGCGGATGACGAGGATGTGTTGTTTGGAAGGTATCACGCGAAATCTTTCCGGCGCGCATCATCCCCGCGAAGGCGGGGATCCAGCTTGCTTGCTTTCTTGCGGCCAAGATGGATCCCCGCCTTCGCGGGGATGACGCGGTTATTCATCAAATCTCTATTGGAATTCATTCCCCTCTGCTAATATCCTCCCGCACAACAAGAGTCAAAACATGCGCGAAATCGTCCTCGACACCGAAACCACAGGCCTCGATCCGCTGAAAGGCGATCGCGTCGTTGAAATCGGCTGCGTCGAACTGGAAAATCATGTTTCGACCGGCAAGTTTTTTCATGTTTATTTGAACCCCGAACGCGATATGCCGTCCGAGGCGGCGATGGTGCATGGGTTGACCGACGAATTTCTGGCCGACAAGCCGGTTTTCGCGGAAAAAGTCGACGATTTTCTGAATTTTATCGGCGAGGCGCTGCTGGTCATCCATAACGCCGCGTTCGACATGAATTTTATCAACGCCGAACTGACGCGCTGCGGCTACAAACGGTTGTCGATGGAGCGTTCGCTCGACACCGTGGGGATGGCGCGGCGCATGTTCCCGGGCGCGCCCGCTTCGCTCGACGCGTTGTGCAAGCGTTTCGGCGTCGACGCTTCCGGCCGCAAAATGCACGGCGCGTTGCTTGACGCGCAATTGCTGGCCGAAGTCTATCTGGAATTGCGGGGTGGGCGGCAGCCCGATCTGGTCATGGCGACCGGCGCGACAGCCGCCGAAGAAGAATACAAATTCAGCGCCCGTGAACACCGCGCCCCGCGCGAACATGCCGCCAGCGCCGAAGAACTTGCCGCGCATGAAGCGTTTCTCGGCCAGCTGAAAGACCCGTTATGGAAACGCGCCTAGTCCTGCTTGCCGACGCATCTGCGCTTGCGGCCTTGCATGCCGAAAGTTTCGGCGTGGTTTGTTGGAGTCTCGCGCAACTGGCTGACAGCCTCGCATTGAAGACGACACGGGCGTGGCTGGCGGTTGAAGGGTCGGTGCCGCGAGGATTTATTTTGTGCCAATTTGCGGGAGATGAGGCCGAAATCCTGACGTTCTGTGTCGCGCCGCTGGCGCGGGGCAGGGGCGTCGGAAAGAAACTTTTGGATGCAGCAATCGCCTTTTCTCGCCAAAACAACGCGCACAAATTATTCCTCGAAGTGGCCGCCGATAACACTGCGGCGCTTGCCCTTTATGAAAAACAAGGTTTCCGCATGACCGGCCGCCGCCGCGACTATTACAAACGCGGCGATCAGGCGGTCGATGCGGTGATGTTGACGCTGGGCGTCTCTACACCATAAGACAGGGGACAGCATAAGCCTGAATCATTTCATCGTGCGTCATAATCGTAAGATCCTCAATCATTGCCTGAACGACCAGCATGCGATCGAAGGGATCTTTATGCAGGCGAGGCAAGGAACGGGCGGCATAGGCATGTTCTATGCTGATCGGTAGAAATTTGACGCTCTGATCGCGCAGAATCGACAAATAACCGTCGGGCATTTTCAACTTTCCCGTCGATTGCTTTATGCCGATTTCCCAAACGCCGGCAATGCTGAAGTAAAGGTCATTGGCGGGATTTTCCAGAATATCCATAGCCGAACGTTTCAACCTGTCGCTCTTGCTTAAGGCCCAAACAACGACATTTGAATCAAGCAACAGGCGCACTATTCTTTCCAATCCTTTTCCAGTTCATCTTCGAACATCTTCTCGATCATCGCGTCTGCTTCGTCATAATCCGGCGCGAACCAGACTTGGCCTTCCCATTGCCCGAACTGGCGGGGTTTATCAATGACCGGCTCCGTCTGGATCGCCCCCAATTTGGCCACGGGCTTGCCGTTGCGGCTGATGACGATTTCCTCGCCTTTTTCGACCCGCTCGATCAAGCGCGAAAGATTGGTCTTCGCCGCATGAATGTTGACCGTTTCCATCTTGATCTCCAGTGTTAGCTAAACTTAGCTAAGTCCGGTCAAAAAGTCAAGCTGTAAACGGCGGTTTCGCCTCAAACCCCGCTGCCTTTTCCAAAGCCGAGGCCGCCGTAAACAGCGTTTCCTCGTCAAACGCGCGCCCGATCAGCTGCAAGCCCATCGGCAGGCCGTTTTGCGCCAGTCCGACGGGTACGCAAATGCCCGGAAGGCCGGCCAGATTCAGCGTCACCGTGAAGACGTCCTCCAGATACATCTGCACGGGATCGTCCATTTTCTCACCGATGGCGAAGGCGGTGCCGGGCGAAGCGGGGGTCAGGATCGCGTCGCATTGTTTAAACGCTTCCAGAAAATCGTTGCGGATCAAGCGCCGCACGCGCTGCGCCTTGAGGTAATACGCGTCGTAATAACCGGCGGATAGGACATAGGTGCCGGTCAGGATGCGGCGGCGCACTTCCTTGCCGAAACCCTCGCCGCGCGTGTTCGCATACATTTCGTCCAAACTTTCGCCCGCCACGCGCAAGCCGAAACGTACGCCGTCATAACGCGCGAGATTCGAGGAAGCTTCGGCAGGCGCGATGATGTAATAAACCGGCAGCGCGTATTTGGTGTGCGGCAGGCTGATCTCGATAACCTCGGCACCGGCATCGCGCAGCATTGCCGCACCTTTGTGCCAGATCGCGTCAGTTTCGGGATTCATGCCGTCGATGCGATATTCGCGCGGCAGGCCGATTTTCATGCCTTTGACCGATTTTCCCAAAGCTTTGGTATAATCGGGAACTGGCGTGTCGATCGAGGTCGAATCTTTTTCGTCAAAACCCGCCATTACCCGCAGCATCAAAGCGGCATCCGCCACGCTTCGCGTCATCGGCCCCGCTTGGTCAAGCGAGGACGCAAAAGCGATAATTCCCCAACGCGAACAACGTCCGTAAGTCGGCTTGATACCGACGACGCCGGACACCGAAGCGGGCTGGCGGATCGACCCGCCCGTATCTGTTCCCGTCGCCCCCATCGCCACATGCGCGGCGACTGTCGCCGCCGAACCACTGCTTGATCCGCCCGGCACCAGTTGGCGCGTGGCTTTTGCGGGATCGCTTCCAGACCAAGGGCTGATCGTCGGCTTGAAAGCGCTGGTTACGCCGCCTGAACCCATTGCAAACTCGTCGAGATTCACCTTGCCCAGCATCACGGCGCCCGCATCGAACAATTTTTGCGTCACGGTCGATTCATATGTCGGCTCGAAATTATGCAGAATATGACTGGCCGCCGTCGTGCGTACGCCTTTGGTGCAATAGAGATCCTTGATCGCCAATGGGATCCCGTCCAGATCGCCAGCGGTACCCGCCGCTCGCCGCGCGTCGGATTCTTTTGCTTGACGGCGCGCCACATCGGGGGTTTCGGTGATGAAAGCGTTCATGCCACGCGCCTGCGGCGTTTCCATCGCCGCAATATGCGCTTCGGTCAATTCAACGGCGCTGAACTGTTTGGTTTTCAGCCCTTCAAGGGCGGGGGTGATTGTCAGGTCGGTTAGTTTGGTCATTTTTTAAAATTCTCCCAAAGTCTCATCCGGTGCCGTCATTCCGGAAAATTTTGCGCTCCCACAATAGCAGGAGAGGTAAAACTGGCCGTTGTGGCGCAAAATTTATCCGGAATCCCATTTGTTTTTTGCAACAAGAAAGGAACCAAATGGGATTCCGGATAAATTTTATTGCGCGCCGGAAACATCGGTTACGACTCTGCACCGTTCATTCGGGCGCGCAATAAAATTTTCCGGAATGACGGTGTTGGCTCTGTAGCTGTTGTCATCACTCCACCACCTTCGGCACCGTAAAGAAATCCGCTGTGCTGGACGGCGCGTTGGCCAGAATGTCCTCTGGCTTGCCGCCGTCATTAACGACATCGGCGCGGGCGCGCAGCGATTTGTCGTTGACGTTGGCCAAGGGTTCGACATTGGAAACATCGACCTCGTTCAATTGCGCGACCCAGTTAAGGATATTGTTTAATTCTTTGGCGACTCCGGCTTTTTCCTCGGCGGGAATCTCTAATCGCGCGAGTTTGGCGATACGCTCGACAGTTGTCTGATCTATGGTCATGGGCTTTTGCTTTGCTGAATGACGGTAAACAGGCTATCTCTATCATCCAACATGATCCTTCGCAACCTCTCCGAACTGCCTGCGCTTTTGGGCAGGAACCAATGTTTGCTGGGCCTCGATTACGGCAGCAAAGTCATAGGTGTGGCCGTTTCCGACCCTAATTTACGCATCGCTTCGCCCATCGCCTCGATCGTCCGCCGGAAATTCGCGCAGGATGCAGCGCAAATGATCGCGCTGATGCGCGAACGCGAGATTGGCGGGATCATCGTCGGTTGGCCGAAAAACATGGACGGCAGTGACGGCGCAACGGCGCAAGCGGCGCGGGCTTTTGTGCGTAACTTGTCGCAATATAGTGATTGGCCAAAGCCCGATCTTCCGGTCGTGTTCTGGGATGAAAGATTGTCGACCGCCGCTGTGGAAAGATTCTTAATCGCAGGCGACATGAGCCGCAAACGGCGCGACGAAGTCATCGACAAAGCGGCGGCGGCCTATATCCTGCAGGGCGCTTTGGACGCCCTCCAGCACGGGCGTTCCGCAGATCGCCGCGATTAAGAAACAATCTCGCCCTCCATTAACCAAATCCTGTTGCACAAGTTGCGCTTGTGTGTTTATATACAACCTATGAGTGCGTTCGTCCGATTTGCACACTTTCCCGCCAACTCTATCCTATGAGGCATTCCAATGCTCAACGTCCAAAGCCTTTATGACGGCGCTCCCGCTCTTAAAGTATCAAAAACCCCCTTTCGCAGCAGTTTGGTCAGCCGCAACGTCGTTGTGTCCGGCCGCCGCACCAGCGTTCGTTTGGAGCCGGAAATGTGGGACGGACTGCGCGAGATTTGCCAGCGCGAACGCGCGACAATGCATCAAATTTGCACGACGGCCGAGTTGCAGAAAGCGGAGAAGACCTCGTTGACGGCGGCGATTCGCGTTTTCGTGATGCGCTATTTCCGCCTCGCCGCCACCGACGAAGGCCATGCCAAAGCGGGTCACGGTTACAGCCTGACATTGGGATTAAGTTTGAACAGCGGCGCAAATTATGAAAGGCGTCCGGTTGTCCTGTTGACGAAGACGAGTTTTGTTTAGCTAAAATGTTGTTTGCAAGATCTTTGACACGAAAAGCTGCGATATAGGTGGCTATCGGCGCCGCTGGCTTGGCCGCGAACGGGCAGGGCTGTTATCTTTCGCTGTAATATTCCTTGCCGATCCCCTTTGCCTCTGGCAATTCTTGCTTTATGGGTCTTGGTGTTTTCTCTAAACGATTCGCATGGGGGGCGGCGTGTTTTTTAACGTTACCGCTAGCTTCGCCGTGCTTTGCCGACATGCCACCTCTGGGTTATGTCGGGCCGGTGCCGCGTGCGGCTGAAACGACGGCGCCGCCGATTGGCTATGTAGGGGAAATGCCCCATGTCGAGGCTTCGGCAACGGCCTTATCCGCTTCGGCTTCTTTCCCGCCGCCTTTGGGTTATGTCGGGCCGATGCCGCCCGTCGCTATGCCCGTAAAACCGCAGCCTGTGGCGAATGAAGCCGCCTCGCATACCGGCGAAACGCTAATCACCGCCAAACAAATGCATTCCGACAGTGCGGCTGGCATCATTACTGCCATCGGCAAAGTCGAGATCGTACGCGGCGATTATGTTTTGCACGCTGACAAGGTCACCTATAATCAAAAGACCGGCGTTATGACTGCCGACGGCCATGTCGCGCTGTTGACGCCAACGGGCGATGTTGAGTTCGCCGAGCATGAGGAAATCACCGGCGATATGAAGCAGGCTTTTGCCCAGAATGTCGGCATTCTGTTTCTCGACAATTCGCGTATGGCGGCGCAAACGACGCAGCGTTACGAAGGGCGTTACACTCTGGCTGACCACGCCGTCTATACCGCTTGCAACATCTGCCGCAAAAATCCAGATCGGCAGCCTTTATGGCAGCTGCAAGCCGACACGATCACGCACGACAACACCGAGCATGAAATTTATTACCACGACGCGACCATCGATTTCGCGGGCGTGCCCGTCGCCTATACGCCCTATCTGTCTTCGCCCGACCCGACCGTGAAGCGCGCGCAGGGTTTTCTATCGCCGATGCCCGGGGAAACGCCCAATATCGGCGCGTTCCTTAAAACGCCGTATTACTTCGACATTGCGCCGGACAAAGATGCGACGTTGACGCCGACTTTCAGCACGGTCGATAAGCTGCAGGTCGCGGGGCAGTATCGCGAGCGTTTCGCCAAGGGCAGCCTGATGCTTGACGGTTCTGTCACGAAAGCCGATTTGATCGACACCAACTCCGGCATTGACCGTGGCCAGCAATGGCGCGGCGACTTGATGGGCAAATTCCGCACCGATCTCGACGACATCTGGCGCGCGGGATCCGATATCCAATACGCTTCGGATCGCAGCTATCTGCACCGTTACGACATCACGTCGCTCGATCAGACCATCAGCGACGCCTATCTTGAAGGCTTCAAGGGCCGCGACTATCTCTCGGTCAACTCCTATTATTTTCAGGATTTACGCGCCGGCGTTAACACGCCCGAACCCGTCATTTTGCCTTCGATGAGTTTCAGCGCCTTGGGCGATCCGGGGCAAGCATGGGGCGGGCGCTGGTCGCTTGACGGCAACACGCTAGTCACGCAACGCGAAAATGCCAACAAACCTTTGGCGCAGCAAGGGCCGGATACGCGGCGCTTGTCGTTGAACGCCGGATGGCAGCGGCAATTCATTTCCACCACGGGGCTGGAGACGACGGTATCAGGTCTGGCGCGCACTGACAGTTATTGGGCGAATAATGTGGTCACGGCGGATAATTCTGACGTGTATAATCAGGCCTTGTTTACACGCGCGTTCGAACAGGGCAATGCGGTTATGCGCTATCCGATGGGGCGCAGCGGCGACGGCTATCAACAATTGCTGGAACCGATTGTGGCCGTGACCGCAGCGCCCGATGTGCGGCAGATTTCCAAACTTCCCAACGAAGACAGCCTTGACGTCGAATTCGACGAAGCCAATTTATTTTCGCCCAACCGCTTTACCGGCAGCGATTTAATCGAGGGCGGCAGCCGTGCCACCTATGGCTTGCGCAATGCGATTACGGCGGACAATGGCGCGCATATCGACGTTTTTGGCGGCGAAAGCTATGATTTTACCGCCAACAGCGACTTCCCCGATTTGTCGGGGCTTAACGGGCACGCCTCCGATTATGTGGGGCGCATCGACTTTTCGCCCGCGCCGTGGATGGAGGCCAATTACGGTTTCCGTCTGGCCGAAAGTGATCTTTCGCCGCAACGGCAAGACGCTCTTTTATCGGTGGGCGCACCGGTTTTCCGGCCTTCCGCGCGCTATATCGAGGCTTATGAAACGGATGCGACGACCGGCCTGATTGATCAGGTCAAGCAGATAACTCTGGGTTTGTCGTCGACTTTTGCCAAATACTGGACTGTGACAGGATCGCATACGCAGGCTTTCGATCCGCAGCCGGGCCCGCGTTATTCCAACATTCAACTGATCTATGTCGACGAATGCTTTGCCTTCGGCGTCAATCTCTCGCGCGACGACACCAACCGCGTCGATATCAGCTCTGGCACATCGGTCGCGTTTCACTTTTACCTGAAGAATCTGGGCGGCATGCACACCGATTCCGTCAGCAGCGTTATGTTCCCCGCCGCGTTCAGGCAGACAGCGCCGTAAGCGCCTCCGCATAATCCTTGACAAGCGTGACGCCCGCGGGAGCCTCGGTCTGTTCCTGCGTCAGCCACAGGTTTTTGCCGATGCCGCCGCCAAGCCCCGCTTGCATGTCGCGCTGTTGATCGCCGAGGAAGGCCGAACGCGCCGTGTCAAGGCGCATGCGCCGCGCCGCTTCCAAAACCATGCCGGGATTGGGCTTGCGCCAGTAACTGGCGTGGGCATAAGGGGGATTGCCCGCGGCATGTTCAAAGCAGGCCAACGTCAGCTCGATCGCAATTCCTTCGCGGCGCAGGCAGTCAAGCATATGCGCGGTCAAGCGATGATAATCGGCTTCCGAATAATAGCCGCGCGCGACACCCGCCTGATTGGTCAGCACGGCAAGGCGATAGCCGAGGTCGAGGGCTGCGCGCAGGAACGGGAAGATTCCCTGCATGAAGTCAAAACGGTCGATTGTGCCGACATAGGCTTTATCGACATTGATGACGCCGTCACGGTCGAGGAGGAGGGCGCGGGGTTTGGTCATGCGTTGTTTTTCTCTGTGCTTTGCCGAATCATTTTAATTTTACACATTGCGTTCTCTCTAATCCCACTTATATTGCAGTTTCCGTTCTGCCCCACTCTTTTCCCGTGGCCCTCTCATGTTCTCTCGCTTTATTCGGCTTTTCGCCATCCTTCTCGCCCTCTTGCCCGGAGTTCTTTCCATGTCCGCTTCTGCCGCGCCTGCCCTCGATCCCGAAAACACGATTTATCTTGATCTGCCCGCGGGGCGCGTCGTGATTCAACTGCGGCCCGATCTGGCGCCCAATCATGTGGCGCGGATCAAGGAATTGACGCGCAAGGGCTTTTATGACGGGCTTTCCTTCCACCGCGTCATCCCGGGCTTTATGGCGCAAACGGGCGACCCGCGCGGCGACGGCACCGGCGGTTCGGGGCAAAAGCTGAAAGCGGAATTTTCGCATGAGCATCATGTGCGCGGCACCGTGTCGATGGCGCGCGCCGCAAGCCCCGACAGCGCCGACAGCCAGTTCTTCATCTGCTTCGCGCCAGCAAGTTTTCTGGACGGGCAATACACGATTTGGGGACAGGTCGTCTCGGGTATGGAATACGTCGATCAGATCAAGGCCGGAACCCAAGCCAACAACGGCGCGGTGTCTGACCCGACCAAGATCGTGCGCATGCGGGTCGCGGCGGATGTGAAGAAGTAGGCGCGAGATGCGCGACTTTCTTTTTCTTCGCCACGGAGAGACGGATTGGAATGTCGCGAATCGCATGCAGGGGCAAATTCAGGACATTCCTCTGAACGATACCGGCAGAAGGCAGGCCGAAGATGCGGCCTCTTTCTTGGCAAGGCAGTCGTTTGGCCTGATTGTCTCAAGTACGCTTGACCGCGCCGCTGTGACGGCACGGATTATCGCGGAACGAACGGGGACGCCCCTTGTTTTTGACAAACGCTTGATCGAGCGCAGTTGGGGCGTGGCAGAGGGCTTAACTTATGACGAATTTACCGCCGCGGATCCGGCGACGTTTTTCACCAGCGACGGACGTCAGGATTGGATAGCCAAAGCACGCCAGCCCAAAGGTTCTGAAACAAGGGAAGAATTGGCGGATCGCGCATCCGCTGCCCTTTTCGATCTTTTGTCGCGGCATCAGGAACAACGCTTGTTGCTTGTCACCCACGGTGCGTGGCTTCGCGCGCTTGCCTACCTGTTGACGGGAATCGATCAGATATTCCCCAATGCAACTCCTTATATCGCTAGAGAGGAAGAATCCGGTTGGCAGATCAATCCAATGGTTTGTTGATCGACATCCTGACGCCTGAGAAATCTTCAGATGCCACGCTGGCGCAAAGCTCTTGCCACGGGCAGCTTAGGCAGGCTTGCCGCAAGATGCCGTTCGCAAAGAGGCTTCGCAGAATTTGATATTGGGTGGCATCCCAATGCAGAACGGATCCTGTCTGAAGCGGCAGATTTAAGGCTGCGGCAATCGCTGTCCGCGCGATCTGGTCGCGTTTGACGGCTTTGCTTTCCAGACAATGTTGGCCGCTGTCGCAGACTGGGCCATTCGCATCGTGCAAAGCGGCGCAAATGTCGTCGCAGCCGGATACGATTTCTATCGCCGCGCCGCGATTGATCCGGTCGACCAGCGCGTCGAAATTTTTCACGAACGCCTGCGTATAGCCTTTGCCGATATAGGTTAAAAGGCAGAGCAAATGATGTGCGCGAAGTTTAACCGTGGTTTCGGACATAACGACCTGTAGACGATGCAGAAAGGTTCTTTCGCAGCGGACTCTTGATGCGCGCCGTTGCCGCGTAATATTCCCCAAGGGGAAGGATATTCGGTTTGCTTTCCCCCGTATCTAACAGCAGCTTGTTGACATAAAAGCCGTTATCTCGTTTCTCTGTGCTTAAGCCGGAATAAGCGCCCTTGACGCATTCTCCTGTCGTTCGACGGCACAGGCATATCTTCCCGTCAGAATCGGCAAAGCCGATCCTTTGCAGCACATAGACAAAACCCTGTTTCCGGTATTCGTTCATGACCTCGTTAAATTTTTCATCAAACAAAGGCATAAAATCGGCTATGCTCCTATTGACCTTATGCGCCTTCAAGCAAGTTGCGTCCTGAACCGTCGCTTTTTCCCGAAAGGCCGAGGAAGGCGGCGTTGCCGCAAGATTGACTCCGACGCCGAAAGTTATTCTTTGTTCAGCCGCGCTGTAATAATTTTTATCATCCGTCACCACGAGACAACCGCAAATCTTTGCGCCGTTGACCAGAACATCGTTCGGGTATTTAAGCTCGACCGCCTTGTTCGGCAGAAGATCGGCGATAATTTCCGCGACCGCCAGAGCGGCGATAAATTCCGCCTCTCTGGCATATCCTTTAATGTTCACGATGGAACTGAACATTAAATTTCCTTCGCCCGACCACCATTTGCGCGTCGTTCCCGCCGCAACATCATCGGTGCCGCGTCCCGCTGTTTGCCTTAATGCGATGACGGTCTTGCGGGTACAGCCTTTGCCGATCAGCGCATCGACCGCCGACATCGTCGATGTTGTTTCGGGAAGAACCCAAAGCGTTTCTCCCATAAAGGGCTTGCCGCTTTCGGCTTGCCGAACGGCGCTTGCATATAAATGTGGTTCAATCGACACAGAAGACAAGCCTTACGCAATGCGCGGGAACAGGCCTTGCGGCGCGGGCAGAGCCGTCCCGCTTTTCAGCGCGTATTCTTCCGCCAGATGCGCGAAGATGCGCTGATCGGCGGGAACCGCCAGTTGATCGAGCAGCTTGTTCGCGGAATCCGGCATGAAGGGCTGAAGTAGAATCCCCAAGGGACGCAGCGTCTCGGCCAGCACATACAAAACCGTTTCCATGCGCGCGACGTCGGTTTTCTTCAACGCCCACGGCGCTTGTTCGTCGACATAACGGTCGGCTTCGGCAATGACGGCCCAGATATGGTCAAGCGCTTTATGAAAGGCTTGCGCGTCCATGTCCTGCCGTATCTGATCCAAAAGCCCGCGCGAGGAAAGGAGCAACGCCTGATCGGCCGCGGCCAACTCCCCCCGTTTCGGCACAAGCCCGCCGCAATTTTTTGCGATCTGCGACAGGCTGCGCTGCGCCAGATTGCCGATGCCGTTGGCGAGATCGCTGTTGATGCGGCGGATCATCGCGGCGTGAGAGAAATCGCCGTCGTTGCCGAACGGCATCTCGCGCATCAGGAAATAGCGCGTTTGATCGAGGCCGTAGGTTTTCAGCAGCGCGTGAGGATCGACGACGTTGCCGAGTGATTTGGACATTTTCTGCCCCTCGCATGTCCACCAGCCGTGGGCGAAAACGCGCTTGGGCAAAGGCAGTTCCGCCGCCATCAGGAAAGCGGGCCAATAAATGGCGTGGAAGCGCAGGATTTCCTTGCCCACCATATGTAAATCGACAGGCCAGAACTTTTTGTATTTGTCCGCTTGCGTATCCGGATAGCCGAGCGCCGTGATATAATTGGTCAACGCGTCGAGCCACACATACATCACATGTTTGGGATCGTTCGGCACCGGCACGCCCCAGCTGATCGCCGTGCGCGACACCGATAAATCATGCATGCCGGATTTGATAAAATTGACGATTTCGTTGCGGCGCGTATGCGGCATAATGAAATCGGGGTTTTCGTCGTAGAACTTCAGTAACCGGTCGCCCCACGCCGAAAGCTTGAAGAAATAGCTAGGCTCCTCGACCCATTCGCACTCCGCGCCCGACGGCGCGATTTTCTTGCCGCCGGGGCCGTCCTTCAATTCGTCTTCGCCGTAATAAGCTTCGTCGCGCACGGCGTACCAACCGGCATATTTGCCGAGATAAATTTCGCCGCGCTTGAGTAATTCGCCCCACAAAGCCTGACAGGCTTTTTTGTGGCGTTCTTCGGTCGTGCGGATAAAGTCGTCGTTCGAGAAATTGAGCGCCTTCGTCAAATCCCGAAATTTCTGAGAGACCTGATCCGTGAAAGTCTGTGGATCGACGTCTGCAACGGCCGCCGATTTTTCAATCTTCTGACCGTGCTCGTCCGTGCCGGTCAAAAACATCACGTCAAAGCCGTCGAGCCGCTTGAACCGCGCCAGAACGTCGCAAGCCAGCGAACAATAAGCATGCCCGACATGCGGCACATCGTTCACGTAATAAATGGGCGTCGTGATATAGAAGGGGTTCATGCGAATATCCTTGGGGGAAGGGGCGTTATCCCGCTTGCGCAGCGAGTAAGGCGGCGTCAGGAAATAAATGACCCTGTCTGATGGTTAAAAATAACAGTGAAGCAAAAACAGCGGAATTCCCTCCCCCTCTATGGGGGAGGGTTAGGGTGGGGGTGATGTTTGCGTGTGGTCGTGATCGTGCCGCAAAAACTGTCTTTGAAGTTTTGCCTTGCATACTCGGAACCATCACCCCCACCCTAACCCTCCCCCATAGAGGGGGAGGGGATTCCACCGCTCTAGCGGTGCCATAGTTTCTAATTCACGATAACAGGCTTGCTTATTCCCTCGTGCCGACTTGCGGAACGGAAACATCTGCAGATTTGGCCGGAAACGGCGCAAACGGAAACGGCTTTTCGTCCGACGCGAACGTCAGATAGCGCGTCACCTGCCCTTGATAGGTGGCCAGATTGCCGCCGAATTCGGACAGGCCTGCGAAGGCCGAGCCGCCGAACAATTTGGCCAAAAACTGGAAGATCGAGGCGGCGAAAGTCAGCAAAATCGACAGATAAAACGCGACGCCGAACACGACCAGATAAATAAAACGCAGCCAAGTGTCCTTGTCCTTGACGTGCTTCTTCAGGTCTTCTTCGTTCAATCCGGTCATTTTTCCCTCCACGGCAAAGCGTTTTTATAGGCTTTTTCGGCGAGAAAAGCAACCGGCTCGTGCATAAGCGAAGGCTTGTTGAGAGCGGAGGATTAAGCCACTATGCCGCATGCCCACTCTCGCAAAAAACATCGCCTACCGCGCGCTCGATCTTCTGTTGCCGCCTTTGTGCCTGATGTGCGACGAACCGGTCGGCGGCAACGCCACGCTTTGCCCCGCGTGCTGGAAGCAAATCCAGTTTATAGCAAAGCCTTTCTGCGATTGCTGCGGCATGCCGTTCGATATTCCGGTCGAAGACGGGACTTTGTGCGGCGCTTGCCTTGCAGAGACGCCGAATTTCGCGGCGGCGCGCGCCGCGATGCTGTACGACGAGGGCTCCCGCAAACTGGTGCTGGGGTTCAAACACGGCGACCGCACTTATGCGGCCAAGGCGTTGGCCGTATGGATGCATCGCGCCGGAGGCGCGTTTTGGGACAAAGCCGACGCGCTGGTGCCCGTGCCTTTGCATCGCTGGCGCTTGTTCCGCCGCCGCTATAACCAATCGGCCTTGCTGGCGCAGAACATAGCGGCTTTGGCAGGAAAAAACTATTTACCCGACGCGCTAATCCGCACCCGCGACACGCCCAGCCAAGGGCACATGAGGCGCAAGGAACGTCAGGACAATGTCCGCGGCGCGTTCGCCGTTCCGGAAGCGCGGCGCAAGAACATCGTGGGGAAAACGGTGGTTTTGATCGACGATGTGATGACTACCGGCGCGACTGTCGAGGAATGCGCCCGCATGTTGTTGAAAGCAGGGGCGGCGCGGGTACATGTGCTGGTGTTGGCGCGGGTTAGGAGCGTGGTGTAAAGATACGTCAAACCGCGCTTGCTCGTAGGAGCGGCTTCCAGCCGCGACTTTTGTCGCAAAAGCAAGATGTCGCGGCTGGAAGCCGCTCCTACGAGCAAGCGCGGTTTATACTGCATATCCCCGCTGCTTTCCCCGCCAATCGCAACCCACGATCCAGCGCGGCCATTGTTTTGGCCATATCGCGGCTGTCGTCCCGACGCCAAACAAGAAACGCCCAGCCGTGAACGGCGGAAAGGCCTAAGGCCAGAAGAGGGCGCGGAGGGGCGGGGATTTTCGCGGCATCGATGAGCGCATAAGCGCTTTGCAACGACGCGCGGGCGAGGGCGCGGGATAATTTTACGTCGCGACGGGCGGCATCGGCGATGGATAAAATCGCCTTGCGGTTTTTCTGCATAATCTCGAAGCGCGACATCAGAAGGTCGAACAAAACATCATGCGCCGAACCGGCGGGTTTCGCGGCGGCCAAAGCCTCGCGCGTGATCTCGGCAACGATCAACGCCGCGATGTCGGGCAATGCCACAAAACGTTGTTTTAATTTTGCCAGAGAAAGTTTCGCCCCTTTGGCAATCGCGTCGAGCGTCGCCTGTTCCCAGCCTTTGGCAGCGGCAAGGCGCAGAGCCGCAGCGCATATTTTGACGTTTTCGGATGAGTGTGCGTTTTTTGTCATGCGGGAATCCTTGCCACCGTCACATCCGGCGCGCGCAAATAAAGGGGGCGGGGATGGAAAGCGGGATCTTTGGGGTCGGCTTGCGCGGCAAGTTCAGCGCAGGCAAAAAGCGCATCCGCCTCGGGCGTGGCGAAATCGCCGACAATAGCGGTGTCAGGATTCGCCGCGATAAAGGCGTCGATTTCGTTGGACGTCATCATGCAAGCCTCTTGCTCCGTCCCTTGCGCCGGATAAAATTTGCAAAACAATTCGGCGCGTTTGGATTCGATCACGACCAGAAGATTTCGCCCCTGCGTCGCATAAAGCGATTTATAGACAGAAAAACGATCGACGCCGATAACCGGCTTGCCTGCCGCAAGGCCGATGCCGATGGCCGCGGCAAGGCAGACGCGTACGCCAGTAAAACTGCCCGGGCCGCGCAGAACCGCGACGCGGTCGAGATCGGCGAAATCGCGCCGCGCTTCCTGCATCGCGGCGAAGACAAGAGGCATCAGCCGTGCATCCTGCCCGCGTTCCATCCGTTCCTGCGCGCGCGAAAGCCAGCGCCCGTCCTGCCAAACGCCCGCGCCGCAAAGCGAGGAGCAGGTATCGAGAGTAAGAATGAGCAAATTGTAACTCCCAAACCCTTTATTGATACAAGAGACAGCAGTCATAGCCCCTCTCCGCCCGCGCTTGCGGGGGGAGAGGGGGGATACAAAAATTTATGCAAGAGCAAAAGTTGGAAGGGGGTGAGGTGGGTGGCGGAAGGCGTGAATAATCCTCACCACCCACCTCACCCCTTTCGTTCTATTGCTCTTGCTCGACGTTCTGTCCCCCCCCTCTCCCCCCGCAAGCGCGGGCGGAGAGGGGGTATCGGCGCCGTTGCTATATTCGTAAACAGCGAAGCTGCGAACAATCAAACCTGCCGCACTTCGCGCACTTCCGGCACAAAGTGGCGCAGCATGTTTTCGACGCCCGCTTTTAACGTCATCGTCGAACTGGGGCATCCGGCGCAAGAGCCTTTGAGAGTCACATAAACGACGCCGTCCTCATAGCGTTGAAACGTAATGTCACCGCCGTCCTGCGCCACGGCGGGGCGAACGCGGTGGTCGAGCAGATCGCGGATTTTGGCGACGACGGGGTTTTCGTTTTCCTGTGCAACCGGTGCGGCCGCATCCTTGGCCAGAACAGGCTTGCCCGAGGAAAAATGTTCCATAATCGCGGTCAAAACCGGCGGTTTCATCGTCGCCCAGCTCTTGCTTTCGTCTTTGGCGACGGTGATGAAATCCTTGCCCAGAAAAACGCCGCGCACGCCGTCGATGCCAAACAGGCTTTGCGCCAGAGGCGATTGCGAAGCCCCCTCTGCCGAGACGATGTCCAGTGTCCCCTCCCCCAGAACCTCGCGCCCGGGCAGAAACTTCATCGTCGCAGGATTGGGCGTTTCTTCGGTTTGGATGAACATCGCGGTTTCCTGTTAAGAAAGTTCGTCACTTCCCCTTATAAATCTCCACAATCTGATCCAGCAGTTTCAGCGCGTCTTCGCGCGAACGCTGGAAGCAGTTGCGGCCGATGATCGAGCCGTTGCCCCCCCCCGCCAGAATGGCGCGGGCGTCGTTCAAAACGCTGTCCTCGCCTTTCGCCGCACCGCCAGAGAATACCACAATACGCTTGCCGTTGAAAGCGGCCTGCATGATGTGCTTGACGCGCTCGGCTTGCGTGGCGAGCGGGATTTTCTTTTCCTCATAGACTTTTTTGGCTTCCTTCTGCTCTAAAAAGCCGGAAGGCAGTTTGACCTTGATGATATTCGCGCCCAAAAGCGCCGCCATATGCGCGCCGTAAGCGATCACATCCAGCCCTAATTCGCCTTCTTTCGTCACAGCGCCCCCGCGCGGATAGGCCCACAAGACGACCGCCAGACCTTTGGCCTTGGCCTCCGCCGACAATTCGCGGAATTCTTCATATTGGTCGTACATCGCGTCCGAGCCGGGATAAACCGTAAAGCCGATGGCCGAGCAGCCCAAACGCAAGGCGTCATTGACGCTGGCCGTCACCGCCTGATCGGCGTTTTCTTTCTGGCGCGACAAGCTGTTGGCGCTGTTCATTTTTAAAATGGTCGGAATGGCTCCGGCGAACGTATCGGCTCCGGCGGCCAGAGAGCCGAGCGGCGCGGCATAGGCGTTCAATCCGGCGTCGATCGCCAGTTGATAATGGTAATGCGGGTCATAGGCGGGTGGATTGACAGCAAAGCTGCGCGCAGGCCCATGTTCAAAACCCTGATCGACCGGCAAAATAACCACATGCCCCGTGCCGCTTAAACGGCCATTCATTAAAATACGCGCAAGATTGGCTTTGGTGCCCGGCGTTTCGCCTTCATACCAGCTGAGGATCTCACGGACGCGACGCGATAATTTCATGGTGGTGCCTTTCTTGAGGGTGGTCATAAAAACAGCAATCTTTGATAGCCAACAGCGGAGGATTTGTCCATTAACTCTTGTTGTTGGCTCGCTAAGAGTTAGGATACTCAGGTATCAAAGCGCATAATTTTTTTATCCCAACGTATCCCTTCGTTTGGATCAGGACGCGCATAGAGGGGAACGGCCTTGGTTAAATCGTTAGCGACAGCCGCCCATCCGACAATTTTCGGTTCATACTGAGGCGGATCTATGCTCATGCCTACTTGCTTATATTGTTTGCCATGATTTTCTTCACACGTCCAAAGAGCGGAAGCTGAGCTTGTAGCATAACGGGGAACTGTGTATGAAAATCCGGCGTCTGAAGCCGTTGTGCCTAGCGTTAGATCCCATTTTTCAGCTGCAGCGTGACTGGCAGCGCTTTGTTCGGGTGAAAACCCTCTCGTTATGCAATCAGCCTCAGACCTGAAGACGAAAGAAGGGCCTGCATCAATTTCAGCCAAGACTTTTCTATACTTTCTTCTGTTTCTAAACTGCAAGAAAGTTAGAGGGCCAAAAATAATAGCGACGGTGCCGACAATTGAAAACAGGCTCGCCGTCAAATAAGAAAAAAGCGTTGAACTAAATATCTGCATATGAGTAATACCGCAAAGAACAATCTGTTGCTTTCGCTAAGAGATAACATTTTGCAGGCGAACCAAACAAGGCTAAAAAATACTTTCCCAAACACGGGTCGCTTGGTTAATCTAGATGAAGAAGTTGTTCTAAACTGGTCTGCTACAGTAGTTTGATCCCATTCCTTCCCTTTAGTGCGAAATTTCATGCGCCTTCCCCCCTTCCTGCAACGTTTTGACACCGTTAACCTGCGGATGCGAATCATATCGTCTTTGATTATGGTTCCGGGCGTGTTGCTGGCTGTGTGGTTGGGGGGGCTGGCGTATGGCGCAATGGTGACTTGCGTTGCGACGTTGGGGCTTTTTGAATGGCTGCGGCTGGTCACGCCTCAAGCCAAGGCGCAAACGGTGGGGATCGCTTGCGCGATGCTGATCGTGCTGACGACGGCGGGCTTCTTTATCTCGATCTCGTTCGGTGCGTTGCTGGGCGTGATCTTCACGCTGGCCTTGTTCCTGATTCTTATACGCGATCATGATGAGCGGGCAGGCTGGGCCGCCCTTGGCATTCCCTATATGGGCGGCAGCGCGCTGGCTTTGCTGGCACTGCGCGCGCTTCCGGATTATGGCGCGGCGTTCGTGCTTTATCTTCTGGTGACGGTCTGGGGGACGGATATCGGCGCTTTTGTGGCCGGACGCATGATCGGCGGGCCGAAACTGGCGCCTGCTATCAGTCCCAGCAAGACTTGGGCTGGGTTGCTCGGCGGTATGGCGCTTTCGGTTATTCTGGGCTACCTTGCCGCGCTGTTCCTGAACGCGAGGCATCCGGCGGTGGCTTTGGCTTTGTCTCCGGTGCTGGCTTGCGTCGCGCAGGTGGGGGATTTGTTCGAATCCTACTTCAAACGGCGTTCGGGTGTGAAAGAAAGCGGCGATTTGATCCCGGGCCACGGGGGCGTTCTCGACCGCATCGACGGTTTGGTGTTCGCTGGAGTTTTTGCCTTTTTGTTTCAGGCGGCGCTGGGACAGCAGATGGGGTTGTGGTAGGAGAAATCTTTTGAGAGTGAGAAAAGCGGCGAAGCAAAAGCCATAGAATCCCCTCCCCCTCGCGGGGAGGGTTTGGGAGGGGTGAGAGGGGGGGGGTATGTCGGTTGGGGCTTATAAACTACCTTGTGGCAAGGTTTATTCCTGATCCCAAACTTGGTCTCTTGCCTCGCTCCCCCCTCCCTAACCCTCCCCGCGAGGGGGAGGGAATCCCGCCGTTATCGTCGCGCTGCTGTTTCTGACTCGTAAAAATTAGCTCGCTAGAATGACAGGAGTTAAGTTGACAATGACCGTTGTTCCCCAAATTCGCCCCGCGCCTGCGCGGCGCAAGATCGCTATTCTGGGATCGACCGGATCGGTCGGGCGGCAGACGATCGATCTGATCGCGCGCGCGCCGGACGCTTATGAAACAGTCGCCCTGACCGCCAACAAAAACGTCGGCGCTTTGGCCGAACAAGCGCGTTTGCTGCATGCGCAAATGGCCGTCGTGGCGGATGAAAGCCAGTATCAGGCGTTGAAAGACGCTTTGGCCGGAACGCCTACCAAAGTTGCGGCGGGCGCACAGGCCGTAGTCGAAGCGGCAGAGGCCGACAGCGATTGGATCATGTCGGCGATTGTCGGCGCGGCAGGTCTTCCCGCGACTTTGGCTGCCGCCGAGCGCGGCGCAACCATTGCCTTTGCCAACAAGGAAACTTTGGTCTGCGCCGGGCCGTTGATGATGAAACTGGTCGCCGAGCGCGGCGCGACTTTGCTGCCCGTCGACAGCGAACACAACGCCATTTATCAGGTCTTCGATTTCGACCACAAGGACGGCATCGCGCGTTTGATTTTAACGGCATCCGGCGGCCCGTTTCTTTCGCTTTCGCGCGAGGAAATGGCCAAAGTGACTCCGGAACAAGCGGTCAAGCATCCCGTTTGGAACATGGGCGCGAAAATTTCCGTCGACAGCGCGACCTTGATGAACAAGGCGTTGGAAGTCATCGAAGCGGCTTTCCTGTTCCAAATGCCGCGCGAGCAAATCGACGTTCTGGTGCATCCGCAATCCGTCATTCACAGCATGGTCGAATATCGCGACGGCTCGGTGCTGGCGCAACTCGGCTCGCCCGACATGCGCACGCCGATTGGCTTTTGTCTGGCGTGGCCCCGGCGCATGGAAACGCCGGTGCCGAAACTCGATCTCGCCAAAATCGGCCAACTGACGTTTCAAGCCCCCGACCCGCAAAAATTCCCCGCGCTGGCCTTCGCGCAGGAAGCATTGAGAAAAGGCGGCACGGCGCCCGCGATCCTCAGTGCCGCCAACGAAGTCGCCGTTCAGGCGTTTCTCGACAAGCGCATCGGCTTCCTCGACATCGAACGCATCAACGAGGCAGTCTTGACGGCGCTGCCGACGGCAGCACTGACCGATCTCGATGTTTTGCGCGAGGCTGACGCGGCCGCCAGAGCCAAAGCGGAGGAGATGATCACTTCAAGACAATGACATCTTCAAGCGCATTCAGGTTCGCTGTGGTATATGAAGCGGAAATCTACTGGTAAGCGAATTAAGCCCCCGCCCCGATCTTATACCAATCCCACTATGAACTGACCCGCGACAGCCAATCGCGAGAAGCGATGGAGGTGATGCGGGTGGCTTCGTTGGTTAAAGCTTGCCAAGCGTTGCAGCAAGCGTCGACGATGTCGTTGTAGGAATCGAGGATGCG
>JARLJD010000219.1 GCA_031291395.1 Alphaproteobacteria bacterium
AGCTCAATATGATTTGATACCGCCTTGGATAAGGCCTTGAAGAATACTGTTTGCATCGGTCGCTCCATTTTTTGCAAGAAAACGAAGCGCCTTTATGAATCAATTCAGGGCTTTATCCAACTAGCGTCCAGTACTGTGGATTTTGAGGGCAAAAAGCCCACTGCAACCACAAACAGGCCGTCACAAGAAGCAAAGCGTTCCAACACAGGCCATTGCATCCCCTAATTAGTAAGCCAAAATCTTGGGAAGATCGCGCATATCATCGAACAGAAACTCAACGCCTGTTTCTTTCAGCTTTTTCCCCCATGCCTCAGATGCGTGGCTACCGCCGAGAAAGCCTAACACCGGCATCCCTGCTGCCTGAGCGGCCATTATGCCGTTAGCGCTATCCTCCACAACCAAACAACGATTTGGCTCCACGCCCATTTCATGGGCTGCATAAAGAAACAAATCTGGCGCTGGTTTGCCATGAGCAACTTGTGTCGCGCTGTAAATACGACCGACAAATTTTTCATACAAACCAGTTATCTCAAGCGTAAGGGTTAAACGATCCGGCTCGCTGCCGGAAGCAATGCACATAGGAAGTTCAAGGACATCCAGAACTTCCTTGATCCCGTCAATCGGTTTTAAGTTCGCGCGAAACAACAGTTCGCGTTCCTGATAAAGCCGAGAGAACGGGAAACGTTCCATGAAAGGCAATCCCGTTTCATCTTCGATGATACGAATAGAGTGCCGAATGCCTTGTCCTGCGAAACGATCAATGTAGCCTTGCGCCGTGATTGAATAACCAAGTTCTGTCAGCAACTGCGCCGAAATTCCACAAGCGAGAAGTTCGCTATCAATCAGACAGCCGTCGCAATCCCATATAATGCAGCCTATGTCCGCATAGATCATTTGGTGAAGACCTAAAATTTGCTGGAGAACAGGGAACGAATTCCTGTGTTGAGGCAGCCGGTTCGAAGCGTCCGTCCTGCAACCGACAAAAAAGCATCCAGTAAAGAGAATATCTGGCGGCAAAAAACCATGCAAGCGGATTGTAGATCACAGAAACGAAAAGAGATACGAGGCTTTCCGCGCTCTCGTAAGAGGAGAGTTTTTCGCAATTCATCCTGCGAAACTTTGGCCATCAATCTTTCAACGTCTTGCGTTTCGATGCGTCGTGTCAGGAATGATCAAAATAGATACCGACGATAAACAAAATAAATGCTTTCCCAAATTGTATCAATAATAGCCGCTGCCGCTACTCAAAATGCGTGAATACGGGCGTTGAAAATTCAGCTGTAAATATGGCCTTTGTAGACGGTCAGGACATTATTGGAATGTCTCTTATTGGAGGCCGATCACCATAAGAAAAACTGAAATTTTATCCAAAAGCAACAACGAGGAGCGATTAGACATGTCTGAATCCAGTCAAGGGCTTTATTCCCGCTGTCTCAATGCGGAAGATGCGCAAGAGTTTCGCGCCATTCGTCTTGAGGCGATTACAAAGACGAATGTATTTGTATCGTTGTTTCCCTCGGTGCCCAACATTTCTCCGAAACAGGTCGAAGCAGAGCAGCCGTTATCCGCTTGGGAAGAACTTTTAGTCCCGCATGAACATTCAAGCTTTTTCGGCGTGTTTGACGGAGATCGTCTTGTAGCGATAAGCGCAGCTCATACGGCGCAGGAAGACACTTCTGGAAAAAGCGTCGGCTTTGGATCCGCCTATGTTCTCGACGACTACCGAAGGCAAGGCGTCGTAACACTTTTGTTTGAAGCGATGACCGCATGGGCGGCAGAAAGAAAATTCGAACGCATCATCTGCCAGTGCCGCAAGGACAATGAACCCATCAAACGGTTTTTACGAAAGAGCGAGTTTGTCCAGACCGGAATAGAGATTGGCAGAATGTGCAGCGGCGAAATCGTCGAGGGGTTTCGTATGGAAAGACCTGTGACGAAAAGCGCTTCCACTTGCCGTCTTTAGAAGCTTGTATTTTCAACCTCATATTAATGGAGAATGATTATGGAAAAAGACAATTCAGAACAACCGTCACAGATATTGGATTCACATTCAAATGCTGTTCCTTCGCCATTCCCGTGGTTGGAAGGCATTGGAGATGACTCTCTGTCAACCAGCAGGGGATTCGTTTTTCAGTTTCCACCCTTTCCGACATTGCCGCAGGTGAAAGAATTAACGCGCCCGACAGCCGGATTGTATTTCCACATTCCGTTTTGCGCTTATAAATGTTCGTTTTGTTACTACGCTACGTCGGTAACGCACGATTCAAGAACGGTTCAACGCTATCTGGACGCGCTGAGCATGGAAATGGGATCACGGACGGCTCAAAACAGAGCAGAAAGACACGACATCAGAACCATGTATATCGGCGGCGGAACGCCGACGATTCTCGAACCGGAACAACTTTCCGGATTCATCCTTGGCATTCGTGAACGTTTCGATTGTGGTCGGGTCGAAGAATTTACGGTTGAATCCACGCCGAACACATTGACGCCGGAAAAAGCAGCCGCCTTGCGCGCATCCGGCGTTACGCGCGTAAGCATCGGCGTACAGAGTTTTTCAGACAAGATCAACGCTCTGAACGACCGGCACCACACGGTTGCGGAGGCTTTTCAGGCCATAAAGACGGCACGGCAGGCAGGAATTGATAATCTTAATCTTGACCTTATTTGCGGCCTGATTGGCGAAACGCAAAATTCATGGAAAGAAACGATCCAGACGCTGTTAAACGTTGCGCCAGAGCATGTGACCATTTACTTGTTCAGCATGCGTCCACAAACAAGCGCCTTCAAGAAGGTCAAGGAGAGCAAGGTTCAACGGCCGCCCAGCGAAGCCGAGCGCGTTGCACTATATACGTATGCCAGACAAAAGCTTCTTGAGAACGGCTATACGCAGACCACACCCAATTGTTTTGTTAGAGAGCCTCGCTTCGAGCATATTCATCAGAGCAACGCGTGGTCGTCCCTGCCTTTGCTCGGCTTCGGCAATTCCGTCTATTCGTTTGTCGATAATACTGTAACGCAAAATGTCAGCGATATATCGACCTATAAGGAACTCGTATCGAATGGCTCAAGCCCCGTTGAGATTGGCCACAAATTAAACGCCAGAGAGCTTATGTCACGATACTGCGTGCTGCGCTTCAAACAGTTGCGCGTCGTGCGCGAGGATTTCAGGAAAAGCTTTGGCTATGACGTGACGGAGGTATTTGGCCATGAAATAGAGCGCCTTGAAAAACTGAACCTGTTAACCGTTGATGAAACTGCCGTCTCGTTGACGACAAAAGGCACCGTTTATGCCGATGATGTCTGCCGCACTTTCTATACCCCCAATGTGCGTCAACGGCTTGCGGAGATGGAACAGGGGCAACCAACATCCCACATAAAGGCAAAATCAGCTTTGAGGCTCTCTCTTGCCTAAGGCGCAAACTGGATTAGAGTGGATTTGCTTTATGTGGCGATTCAACTAAAGGAACTCTCATGCTAGATCTGTTCGATGCAAAGAAGCCCTTTTGTCTGATTAAACGGCGGGCGGATACGAAAATCCTTTATCTGTCGGGAAAGGTCGATTTCCTTGACCGTCTTGAGCAAATCCCGCGCAAGACAGGAAAGCCGAGTTCTGGCTCTGAAACGTTCGACAGCCTTAGCATCTTGCCTTTTCGTCAGGTCGAAGAACTTGGATTCGTCGCGCATCACAACAACGAGAAAATCATTTGCTTGCAACCGAACGAACAGAAATGGCTTGAGGTCGATCAATGCCTTTCCGGTTTGCCTGATGAGCCGACAGCGTTGGAGAACGAGGGAAGCTTCTCGCCAGATGACGCGGGCTATGCCGATTGCATTCAACGCATCATTGATGACGAAATTGGCAAAGGGGAAGGCTGCAATTTTGTCGTTCCCCGCCGCTTCCGCGCGCGCCTGAAAGATTTTAGCCTTTCAAAGGCATTGGGTTGTTTTAGAAGAATTCTTGCAAACGAGTACGGCTTTTACTGGGGTTTTTTATTCTACACGGGCGAGCGGTATTTCATCGGAGCCACCCCCGAACGCCACATCAGCTGTCATAAAGGGGTTGTGAAAATGAACCCCATCAGCGGTACGCTTAGAAAAACCGAGCATATGCAAGATACTGTCGCCGCAGCGATGCAAGATTTTCTGAAAGACCCCAAGGAAACTTTCGAGCTTCTTATGGTGACGGACGAAGAATTAAAAATGATGGCCGAGATATGTTCTTCGGGCGGGCAAGTCGTCGGCCCGATGTTGAAGGAAATGTCCAAGCTCATTCACACGGAATACACCCTCGCAGGCAACAGCGAACAAGACATTGTTTCCATGCTGCGTAAGAGCATGTTCGCTGCCACGGTCGTCGGTAGCCCCATTGAGAATGCCTGCCGCGTTATTCATCGTCACGACAAGGAAAGCCGCCGCTATTACGGAAGCGCATTGGCTCTTATCGGGCGCGATGAAGAAGGCAAAGACACACTCGACTCGCCCATTACGATCCGAACTGCTGAAATCGATCTGAACGGAAATCTGGAAATCAGTGTCGGCACGACGATTGTTCGTGATTCCGCGCCCAAAGATGAAGTCGCAGAGACACATGCGAAAGCGGCGGGAATCTTGAAAGCCTTTGGATTTCATCAGTCCCAAGACGCTTCCGCATATAGGCTGGGTGAAAATCTCTATAGCGAAGATGTGATGATTGCCCTTTCATCCCGAAACACGCGGCTTTCGCGCTTTTGGGTAGAAGATCAAAGCCTTGGAGGCGCGATCGAACAAAAGCTACTTTCCAAAAAAATCACGATTATCGACAATGAGGACAACTTCACCAAAATGATGCAGCACATCATTCAAGCGCAGGGAGCGACCGTCAGAATCGTTCGCCACGATCGCTACGATTTAGCAAGCGACGATGCCGATCTGGTTATTCTTGGCCCCGGCCCGGGCGATCCGCGCGATTTGAGCAATGCAAAAATATCGAAAATTTCTAAAATTTGCCATACTCTTGTTGAAGCCAAGAAACCGCTCTTCTGCGTGTGTCTGGGACATCAGGTTTTGTGTCAGGAGCTGGGCTTTCCTATAGTTCAAAAACGTGTGCCGTTTCAGGGCATACAGGTTTTGATCGATCTGTGGGGGAAAAAGGAACATGTCGGATTCTATAACGCATTTGTGGGAAAGGCTGGCTCCGACAATCGCGGGCTGGATGTAAGTTTTGACCAGGAAACAGGCGAAATTCACGCCATAAAAGGGCGGTATTTTGTAGGCGTTCAATTTCATCCAGAGTCTATCCTGACAACAAACGGATTCAGAATTGTTCAGGATATTCTGACTCGCCTGCTTTCTGACCGTTCTTAAACCTCGCAAAGACAGATCAAGTACGCCGACGCATTTTTTGAACAAAGCATTTTTAAGGCGCGTAAAATAATGAACTTTCATTTTCTGAATTCTTTTCACTTGGCTGCAAAGGCTTCTTTGCGCAGACATTCCTGCGCAAAGCGAGCGGAAAGAATCCTCTGCAAATTGAGCAGCAGCGGTTGGTCTGTTTCGATAACGACAGACAAGCTTCAAGCTGTGCAACAAGAAAGACAAGATACGGGCTGTTTCACCCATCGTCAGAATTGGCTATGTTTTGAGGTCTTGTCCAATGGCGAATGTCGTCTGGTATCCGGTCACCATACCATTGTCGTCACGCCATGCATTGAGGTTACGGGTGTGGGTGCGGTCTTAATCAATGAATGCCAAACAGAAATAAGTCCTTTAGAAAGGTCTCCCCACCAGAAAAAGATCATGACTGTCCTACAAAAGATTTATGTGCGCGCAATCACGTCGTAAGGCGGTTTGCTACATCTCCAAATTCGCCGCTTTAGACGCGGAAGCGGCATGATAATCGTCGCTGCATCTCGGCGCGTCTGAGGCTGTCAGGCTTTCTACGTCAAGGGTCTCGCCCACTTCGTTGTAATCGTCCGCAGCGGTTGTGGCTTGTTTGTCGTCTTTGTCGAGGTCGAGGAGAGCGTTGATTTGGGCTTGTTTGGCGAGGAGGTCTTTGAGTTTTTCTTCGTGCTCGAAGGGCTTTTCGCTTTGCAGTTTGTATTCGGCGAGGGCTTTTTTGTCGCGTTGGAGGTCGGATTCCATGCGGGATTGGACGGTTTCCAAGCCCTGTAGAGTCCTTTCGATACTCATTATCGTGCCGATGGGGCTGTCGGGGTTGTAGTTGATGGTGTAGGTGGCCTCGCCGCGCAGGAAGGTGGAGACGCTGCCGTCTGGCTCGCCTCGGCAGAGGATGTCGAAGCCTGCGATTTGGGCGACGGGTTTGAGGGATGGGGTGGTGCGGGCTGTTAGAATGACTTCGTTCAATGCCTTTGCCGCGCGGTCGCGGGCGTCTTTGCCGCTGTAATTGTGTTCGGCAACCGACAGGGAAAATTCTTCGGTTTTGTTTTGGCTGCGGGTTTCTATGTCTTTTCTGACTTTGGCAAGCTGGTCATTGCCGGACTTGATCGTCGTCTGCGTCATCCCGATCCTGCCGCGCATATCGAACTGGCGGCGCAGGTGCGAGGTGCGCAGGGAGTCCAGTTTTCTTACTTCGGTATCGACTTTGACTTTCTCCATGACCGCCGGATTGCCCGACGCAATGGCTTTGATTTCGGCATAGGTCAAGGCGCTGCCGTTGATGTCTTCGGCGATGCGGACGGAGGTGTCGCCGTTCATGACTTGCTGGATGAATTTGGCTTTGGTTTCGAGGGTTTGCCACATATAGGCGTCGAAAGAACCTTCGGTGACGTAA
>JARLJD010000220.1 GCA_031291395.1 Alphaproteobacteria bacterium
CCACGCCGTCAAAACCCTCGCCGCCAAGGCCAAGGCGCCAGCCTTTTTCATCGACGACATCCCCTCCAACCTCGCCGATGTCGCCGCAGCAGCACCGCAGGTCAAACTCGTGCACATCGTCGAAAGCGAGCCTTTGCGCCTGCTGCTCGGCCAGAATTTCCACGCCCATGTCCATGCCAAAACCTGGGCTGAGGTGAAAGAGTTCATTCTGGGCAATCTCTAGAGCAAAAGACGCTCCGACAAATTCGCCGCTTGCCTTTCCTCCCCCGCGTCGAAAATCCACAACACCCACACGCCCCAAAAAAAGCGGTGGAGGTGCCGAGCTTTTGCGGCGCATAGCGACAGCGTATGCGCGAGGGGGCTGGGGTCTCGGTGCAAAACCTTTCGGGCTAATCCCTATTTGTCATGGCCCGTTACAACGGGCCATCCAGGTAGAGTTGCGCCATTCTAAGCGGCGTTATTCAAGCATCTCCTTGTACCGCCTTGCCGCGAAAACTGGATGGCCCGTTGTAACGGGCCATGACAAGAAGAGGAGCGCGGGATCGGAGCAAATCTTTCGCTCGCAGACTTCGTGCGCTGGCGACCGATGGCATCACCAAACGATCGATCACATGCCATTTTCTCTGACCCCATACTTCCGCATAACTCAAAATAATTTCGACATGAACAGCTCGGCTCTATCGCAACAATTGGCGCCTTTTCGCCGCCTTCTATCGCTTAGCCCCAATATAACACCAGCAGCCCGGCGTAATAAAAAACGATAAGCCAAATTAATGCACCCAAAGAAAAGAGCGCGATTGCGAGCCAATAATTTCTCCGTGGGTATTTCGAAGCGTCTTCACGACCGCCGATTCTCTGAAGACTGAATGGAAGCGAAAGATCGTCCGGATGAACTTGCCACGCATTAAAATAACCCCGCAAGGCGTGAAAGAGCGCAGACAGGATAAAGGCGGCAGAACCCACCTGCAAAATTGCAAGCAGCCATTTGACAAGTTCAATCAATTTATCATCTCGATTCTCGATTATTGACGGGGCGTGTCGTGTTAATCTTTTGGCGGTTCGAACTTCACGAAGTCGCGCATTCTCCGCCGTCGCCGTTCTACCTGGAAACGTGCTTGAGCCTTCACAGAGAGAATGTCTTGCAGGCTGTTGTTTGTCCATCATCGACGCGTGGCAGCCGAGAGGCCTACTTCCGAGTTTGGCGCAACCCGGAAGTCTTATACCGGTCGGGAACGACTGGTATCGAGGGGCAAAGCAGACCCTTGTTGCTGGTGTAGTAGACCATTCATCGCTATTCGCACCACCGCCCATTTTGTTGCCATTGCGTATGAAATGCGCAGCGTTTGTCGCAGCCCCTTGCAGGTTCGCCCAGTGTTCCCCACATCTTCAACGTGGTCTTTGAAAGGAATGCCAGCGGGAACCAGCGGCGAAGGCGATGCCGGATCCGTAAG
>JARLJD010000221.1 GCA_031291395.1 Alphaproteobacteria bacterium
AGCGCGCAATGCGGTATTGACCGGGGCGGAGAAGCCCTGTACTTCCCGTCTCGCCCTTGAGGGAGCGCGTAGCTCAGCCGGTAGAGCATCTGACTTTTAATCAGAGGGTCCTGGGTTCGAGTCCCAGCGCGCTCACCATAACAAAATCAAATAGTTATGGTGAAAAAGTCGGAAGCGTTTCGCTCCAGCATTTTGTTCAGGGTAACTCTAGGGGTAACGATCGGCGCCTGATTGCTCCGTCCGGGATCATTCAGCGACGCCGTCTTGTCTCGAACGTTGCGCAATGGTCTGGAGCTTGCCGTCCGGCAACGGCCGCTGAAGCGCCATTGCCTCTGCCGTTGGCTCCCGTAGCCAGATGTCGAACTCTTCATTTGTCGTCAAAATCACGGGCATGGCCTTTGGGTGGATCGGGGCGACGGTCGCGTTCGGCTCCGTCGTCAGGAAGGCGAAGCCGTCAACCGAAGGATGTTCGGCGACCTGAAAATGGTTGAAGCCGTGGGCGTGCGCGAAAAATATTACCGCAAAAGGGTTCACGGAGTTTTGGCCTGCTTTGGATCAGCCTAATGGTTACACTCCTGGTTCCGTGACGTGGACTCAAACCTGATCATTCAGTGGGCGCGATCAGTTACGCCAACTCGGACGGAAGGAAAGCGGCATGAGCAAGACGGACAGCTCCAAGCAAGAGGCAATTACAAGCACCGTCACCGGCGCCGATATCCAGAAGGTCGGTTTCAGGGCCATGATTCAGAAGGAGGCGATCATGTACAATCTTGCCGGCTCCGCCCGGAACAACCCGGACGGAACCTTGTCGGTGAGCCTGCAAGGCGACAAGGACCGGATCGACGACACAATCGCGGCTATTCGCGCCGGCAGCAAGAAATCTTCCAAGAACAACACGGTCAATCAGGCCGCAGCGGCATTGGACGCCAATTTGAAGACGTTCACGGTCTTCGCCTGGACATCGACCACCCGGGATATCACCGATCCCTATGACCTGGTTTTTACAAGGCGACCTGCCGATGACGAGATTTCCCTGGATGACGCCAAGGTGGTTTGGAACAAGATCGCGCAAAGCACCCTCAAGGGCGACGATTTGACCAAGTTCAACAATCATCTGGATACAGTTGACGAATGATCATTGCGGTCAAGGGCTGGCTTCTCCGCTGACAAGGCGGCGCATCCGGCCTTTTGAACGACCAGTAACAAGCGACAGCATGGGAATGAACGTGGTGGACCGGCATTAAGGTTTTGGCCGGAAAACGACTGTTTCCCGCCGGGAGCAGTCGCGGTTAGTCGACGCGGCGGACGGCCAATAACGAAAATCCCGCAGGCGGTTTTCACCGTGCGGGGCCTGTTCCTTGGCGGCTGTACATCCGAGCTCGCCTTGGAATTGAGAAAGCGCGTGGCGTCGCCGCAAAGGTCCTGCGCCGTGCGAGGACGCCACAGCCGTATCGATCCCATTGGTACAACCCAAATAAAGCCGGCCAACGCTTTGCTTCGCGGCAAATTACGCGTGGAACCGATGATTAGCGGGTAATGTCGGATTTGTTCAATACCGCTATCGCGGATACAATGGCTGGATGGCCGAATAAGGAAATTCGATGACGGGTGATAATGCCGAGAGGGTTGAAGCTCTGCTCGACACGGCGAATCTGGCTGAGGTGCTGGAAAGTGACCGGTTTAAGCAATTCCTCGACCATGTGCCTGTGGCGGTCGCCGTCTCGGAACTCCAGCCTTCTGAAATCGTCACCTACGCCAATGTCGAATTCGAGCGACTGACGGGTCAAACGGTTGCAGAAATCGAGGGCAGAAGCTGGAGATCGTTGCCTGGGATCGCTGCCTCCGTCGGCGACGAGCGCTTGTTGCGCGATGCCCTAAAGGACGACTCGGAATATATCGGTGAATTCACGATCGAACGAAAAGCGGGATCGGTGAATGTGTCCGCCTGGTCCAATACGATCGAGGACGATACTGGGAAGCCGATATTCCGTCTTGTTGCTCTGGCCAGCGTGGCGGCGCGTGGCGCTGGCGGCAACGCGCAGGCAAAAGCATTGCAAGACAATGACGTACTGCTCCGGGAGCTTCAACACCGCGTCAAAAACAATCTGCAATTGATTACGGCCTTGATCCGGTCCGAGGCGCGCAATGTGCCGGACGACGCAACCGGAGAACGCTTCGACAGGCTCGCCGGTCGGATCAACGCGCTCGCCGTTTTATATGATGCGCTCACGCGAGAGAA
>JARLJD010000222.1 GCA_031291395.1 Alphaproteobacteria bacterium
ATTCGCACCCGTTTGATAACACGCGGCACCCCAGGAATGGATTTGGTGCCTGAGCCGGGCAGGGGGCTACGGCACCGACTCGGCCCTCGCCCTCGGCGCTTCTGCGCTTTTATCGTTGTTGGGGTTTTCCGCGTTTGGTTAGGAAATAGGGATAGAGGTGCCGCGGCAGACGAAAAACCCGACGATATGGTTTTCGCGCGCGCCTTTTATAGCCCCGGATCACGAGGTTTTGGGTTTTCGCCCAATTGGGCTTTTTGCCCTTTTATTGTTTGGCGGAGGCCGAACGCGGGGTTTTCACGCTCCAGTCACGCTCTTTGGCGTTCTTGATCGCATCGACAACAACAACCGCGCTAACCACCAGCTTGCGCCCAAGCAAGCCGTTTTCTTTCTTGATGACCGATGAAAGCGTAAGTTGAGGTTAGTATTCGACGCAGCCTTTTGCGTCGTCCAGGGCAGAACGCTTAATCGATTCAACCTACGAACGATCGACCTGGCAGCCTTTCAGAAAAAGCGCGGCGCATTTTTCGGCCCGCGCGGCGATTTCTTCGGCGTCGGGCGCCGCATGCTGCCCCAGCATGACGGCCCTTTGCGGCTCCATGATCATCATGCCCCGCAGCATTCCAGCCGCAAGGTAAGGGTCTTCGAGTTTCAGCAATCCCTTTCGACATTGTGCCTTGAGCCAGCGCTCTGACTGAACCGCTCCGGGTTTGCCGGAGGCTCCATGTGTGGATGCCCCGTTTCATGCAAGCGTTTTTTGAACATCCTTGGCATGTGATCGGGTGCGGTCATGTGTCAGGCCTCAAATTGCGGCGCTGAATCTGCCGCGGGCCGTCATGGAGATACGCGGAACGGGTGCAAATCAACTTCGCGAGCTTGTTGCTCCTGGAGCCTCGGTGCTTTTCCTGTTCCCGATCAGACCGATCATTTGCCCTTGATGTTCATTGACCTCATCACATGCCGGCTATCCGGTTGCCTGAAGTGAGATCCTTGGATCACGCCATCCTTGCCGCCGAATCTCTGTAATTTTCCTGCTTGACCAACATCGCCCATGCCATTCGGGCCATCTTGTTTGCGAGGGCCATAGCGACGAGCATCAGCGGTTTCCGCCCCAGCATACGGTTGAGCCAGGATCCTTCCGGGGCGCCGCGCTTTGACGCCCATCGGATCACAGCCATGGCGCCGATGATCAAAAGCCGCCGGATGTCGCGCTGCCCCATTTTTGACGTGCGTCCAAGGCGCTGCTTGCCACCGCTCGAATGCTGAACTGGCACAAGACCGAGCCAGGCTGCAAAGTCGCGACCGCGCTTGAAGGTCTGCATCGGCGGCGCAAAAGTTTCGATCGCAATCGCCGTGATTGGCCCTATTCCAGGCATGGTTTGCAGACGCGATTTTTCGGCGCCGAGTTGAGCCTCTCGCCGAAGTAGCTTTTCAAGGTCTGCAATTTTGGCGTCCATCACTTCAATCTGTTCAAGATAAATGGTCCCAATTTCGCGGACGAGCGGCGGAAGCGAACCGTCTTCGCCGTCTATTGCTGCGGCGAGCCTCGTTACGTTTGCCGTCCCACTGGGAGCAATCACCCCATGTTCCGCCAGATGGCCCCGAAGCGCGTTGATCAGCTGCGTTCGGTTCCGCACGAGGAGATCGCGCGTTCGGAAGATCATTGATCGCGCTTGTTGTTCCTCTGTCTTCACGGCGACAAAGCGCATCGTTGGGCGGACTGCCGCCTCGGCGATTGCTTCGGCGTCGGCCGTGTCATTCTTCTGGCGCTTTACGAACGGTTTGACATAGGCAGGAGGGATCAGCCGGACATCGTGACCAAGTTCGCCGATGGCTCGTCCCCAATCGTGCGCCGTCGCACACGCTTCCATAGCCACAATGCAGCGCGGCTGCTTCGCGAAGAAAGCCAGCACCTGCGAACGCGCCAAGCGCTTCCGGAAAGCCACCCTTCCATCAGCATGCGCGCCATGCGCGTGGAAAACCCGTTTCGCGATATCCATCCCGATAATCGTCACTTGATCCATGTTGTCGCCCTCCGTCATTGCCGGCCCGCAGGCTAACTCAAGCGCTGCCGGAGGGGCATCCACTCCATCAACTTCCAAATAGGATGGAGCCGTCATGAGCAATACGACCAATAAATTTTCACCTGAGGTTCGCGCCCGCGCGGTTCGGATGGTTTTGGATCACGAGGGTGATCACGCCTCACGGTGGGCGGCGCTGTCGTCGATCGCCG
>JARLJD010000035.1 GCA_031291395.1 Alphaproteobacteria bacterium
AACTCCGGCCGATCGATCCGGCCGCCGGATGCCCTCTCTCCATAGACCTTTTCACAGCCGGCGGCCGTGAGCGCCTGCAGCTGCAGATCCGGCGACTGGTCGAGGGTGGATACCCGAGCATAACCGATGCGCATGGCTTGTTCTCAAAAGTCAGCTGGAAGCTGCCATTTTGAGATGTAAGTATGAAGAACAGTTTTGAGAAACACAAAAGCCCAATTTGGCCGTTCGCCAGGCCAATGCCGCGTCAGTTGCAGATAGCGTGAGCAGGAGCCGATGATTGCGAGCACGCCGCGATGATTGCAAGCACAGGATCAAAGATCGTGAGCATTTCGCGAATTCCAGTCTCACTTATCGTGAGCAGAATCGAGGCGCTGATTGCGAGTACGGCGTCGGATGATTGCAACTACTGGTTGCGAGTTTTTCGGCCTTTTGAAATTTGTCCCTAGACCTTTGATAAACAGGTTCTTTTTATCTCTTTTGCTGCGGTCTAGCTAAACTTCTAGAATCCCCGTTCTTTTGGGGTCGGAAGTGACGAAAAGTGAGCAATACCAAGGGATTCCGACAAAATTGAATTGTAGGCAGTTCGAGCGATTTGTCTTGCCCCATTTAAGCACGGGCGGTCGCGGTCCGGCCCCGAAGCTCTCCTTGCACGCAATCTTCAATTACATTTTGCGACAGCTTTACATGGGCTGCCAGTGGAAGGAGCTGCCGATCGAAAAGGATCGGGACGGCCACCCAGAAATTCATTACACGCGAGTTTACAGCGCCTTTCGAAGATGGCAAGCCGATGGTTGTTTTGACGCCATTTTCACCGGGTCTGTATCGACCCTTCTTCAAGCAGATCTTCTCGACACGACCGTCATTCATGGGGATGGAACGACAACGGCGGCGAAGAAGGGTGGCGACAACATTGGGTTCAGCGGCCACAAGAAAATGAAAGGCGATAAGATCGTCGCTTTCTGCGACCGCAATTGCAATGTGATTGCGCCATTTGTTGCAGGAGCCGGCAATCGCAATGAATCGCCGATGTTTCGCGAAGCCTTGCCGCAAGTGACACGCCTCGCCCATGCGATTGGCCTTGACCTCCAGGGGACCGTCGTCAGCCTGGATGGCGTCTATGATTGCCGGAAGAACCGCAAAGCAATTTTCAATCGCGGCATGGTCCCCAACATCAACGCCAATCCACGCGGGAGAAAAGCCCCCAAGCGAGGCCGCAAGCCGCTTTTCGACCCCGCCATTTTCAAAGAGCGGTTCAATACGATCGAGCGCGTGTTTGGTTGGGAGGACAAGTTCCGTCGCTTGCTGCTTCGGTTTGAACGCATAAGTCAGCTGCATTATGCCTTCAAAATTCTCGCATACACGATGATCAACCTGCGGCACTTTTGCCAGGGTTAATCTCAAAGCTGTTGCGGATTCAACAAGGGCCGATTGCGCCCTGATTCCGTTCGTCCCGTCAACAGCACAATTGAAGGTCACGCCGCGAAATCTACGAGAATTACATCATTGACATTGACTTACGTCGAAGCCTTGCTCCGCGCGTTGTTCTTCCCTCGCCAAAAACGGCAAAACCCGCAACCAGTAGGTGGACTACGTCGACTCTGTCGTTAGGCAGAATAAACCCGCCAGCCGCGCTCGAACCTTGCGCGTCGATGCTGATCGCCACCGCGCAGCTGCCCGACGGCAAGACGGCGGCAAGAAACCCGGAATGCGGACCCATGACCAGGCGCT
>JARLJD010000036.1 GCA_031291395.1 Alphaproteobacteria bacterium
ACCTCAACATCGCCGAGCCCGGCGCCCTCATCGGTTTCGCCGGCCCCCGCGTCATCGAGCAAACCATTCGCCAAAAACTCCCCGAAGGCTTCCAGCGCGCCGAGTTCCTCCTCGAAAAAGGCTTCCTCGACGCCGTAGTCCACCGCAAGGACATGAAGTCCTACCTAATCCGCGCGTTGGAGTTTTTTGCAGCTCCGCAAGAACAGCAAGCCGCCCAGTCAGCGAGTTAGCAAGTCCGCGGACGTCCCAAGCGCACTTGTCATCCTGCGCGATAGAAATTGCCTGTCATCACTGCGCGATAGAAATTGCCTGTCATCCTGAGCGATAGAAATTGCCTGTCATCACTGAGCGATAGAAATTGCCTGTCATCCTGAGCGAGTTCCGGCCTGCCGGAACGAGTCGAAGGACCCGCAGTTGCTCTTGTCTTTGCCTTTCGCACGATCCAAGCAGAACGAGAATCCCTTCCTAACCACTAACCACTAACCACTGTCTTATTCCGTCAATCTAAATATCTTCTAAGCTGCTTATTTCCAACACCTTCCACTTGCAGAAAACACCCCCATTTCCAGCTACCCTTAAATCATCCAATCGCCATCATTGAGCAGAAGGTGACCCGAATGAAGGAGCTAGCCAAGAAACGCAATCCGCCAGAGACTGCAACCGCGCCCAAAGAACCACGCGCCAAGCCCGGCCGCAAAAGCCGTAAGACCAAGCAGTCCGCAGTCCCCGCCGGCAGCGGCGGGACTCTTCTCCGCAACTCCATCGACCATAAGGTCGGCGAGCATTTTGAAGAAATCGCCCAGGCCCTCGTCAACAAGGCCGTCGCCGGCAACATGACCGGCACGCATATCGTCGTCAAGGTCACCGGCGCGGATAAAGCCCCGGCCGAAATCAAGAAGGCCCGCGGCCCGCAACCCTGGGTCACGAACATCTGCAACGAGCCCGAGTTGCCCGGTCCCTGGGACGAACAAAGGAAGCGCGACGCCTCCCTACTCCCTCTCAGCGACTACGACCTCCCCGACGACCTCAAATAATCGGCCGATGGGGCCAAGCTTTGTATCAGGGCGCGAGTTTACTCGCGCCGCAACACACTCCCCAAATGATGTCGGGCTTCAGCCCCCGCATCGCGGTTCTCCCCGGCCCACATATCGTCTTGATGTCTTGTATCAGGGCGCGGCTTTCAGCCGCGCCGCAACCAGCCACATAATCAACGGGGCTTCAGCCCCTGCGCTTCTTCTCCGCCAAATAGCCAAAGCAATACGGGTACTCCGCCAACCCCGCCTTTACCGGATTCTGCGCAACATACCGCCCATATCGTTCGAAACTCGCCGCATCGTCGGCTCGCGACTCTGAAAACCCAACCTGCCAAACTTCGCCCAAATAGCCGCATTCGTGCTTCAGCCGATACGAAAACCGCCCCTTGATCAGTTGCATGGCCTTTTCAATCGTCATATCGTCGCGAACACTTAAAAGCACATGCACGTGATCCGGCATGACGACAAAATCGTGCACCTTGAATTTTCCCGCGGCCATATACGAACGCAGAACATCGATCAACAACGTCGCGTTTCGTTCCGATTGCATCAGACGTCGCCCCCCTTGGGTCTTGGTTGTGGCGAAAAATGTGCGCGAAGAACTCAGCGCATTTTCTTGCGGCGCATTGCGAACCGGCCGTGCCATAGCAGGGGCTAAAGCCCCGACTCCTTAAGGAAGCGCATTCCGGCGCGGCTGAAAGCCGCGCCCTGATACAAAGCAAGCTCGCCAAAATCCGTGCACCCATCTTAGCCGCAATCTCGCCGAAACGCTTTGTATCAGGGAGCGAATTTATTGGCGCCACAAACCACCCACCCATTTTTCGAGAAATCAAGTCCGCGGCGAAGCCGCGCGCCGTTCGCATCCAAACCCCGCGCCACAACAGCCAACAAGCTTTGTGACAGTGCACGAATTGGCTTACTCCGCAACGGCCCTTGAGCTTTGTATCAGGGCGCGAATTTATTCGCGCCGAAACAGCCTCAAAAAATGACGTGGGGCTTCAGCCCCTGCACCGCGCCCCATCCCCCTACCCAAATCGTCTTGAAGTTTAGTATTAGGTCGCGACTTCACTCGCGCCGAAACAGCCTAAAAAACGACGTGGGCTTCAGCCCCTGCGCCACGCCCCGTCCCGCCACCCAAATCGTCTTGAAGTTTTGTATCAGGGCGCGAGTTCACTCGCGCCACAAACCACCCACCCATTTTTCGAGAAATCAAGTCCGCGGCGAAGCCGCGCGCCGTTCGCATCCAAACCTCACGCCGCGACAGCCAACGAGCTTTGTATCAGAGCGCGAATTGGTTCACCCCGCAGCGGCCCAAGAGCTTTGTATCAGGGCGCGAATTCATTCGCGCCGAAACAGCCTCAAAAAATGACGTGGGGCTTCAGCCCCTGCATCGCACCGCGTCCCGCTATCTCAATCGTCTTGAAGTTCTGTATCAGGGCGCGAGTTCACTCGCGCCACACCCCGCCCACCCATTTTCGAGAAATCAAGTCCGCGGCGAAGCCGCGCGCAAGTCGGCCACAGAATCTTCGCCGACACCAAACGCATAATCGAGGAAGAATAAACCGGACCCCTTATTTGGTACCGCGCCCGAGGTGCCCCCTTTAGCCGACGCGCACAGCCGCGGCGCGGGCGGGGGTGGGGTATCTTTATCTACAGCTTTTCATTCCGCTTAAATGGAGCCTAAATCGCTTGGCGTCATTCTATCGATCGCGTGTTAACGAATTTCTTGCGGGAGGCGAGAACGCGTGCTTCCTTTGAGGCACATAGCGAAGCCCCAAACAGCCCGTCCTTCCGCTGAACGGTCTGCCAACATGGCGAAGATCCGTTCAAAGGA
>JARLJD010000037.1 GCA_031291395.1 Alphaproteobacteria bacterium
CTTCTCGATCCTCCTGCCTTCTTCCTTGCTGATCTCTTGCCCTTTCATCGCCACCTCCGTTCCGGTTGTGGCTTTAGGGAATCACATTTTCATCCCTTTGTGAATCCACTTCGATTCAGCGTGTTCAGGGATTGGTATTAGAACTTCGGCATCTTAGCCGCATAACCTGTGTAATTTCCTGCCAACAACAAGTCAGATTCGGCGGCCAGCGTGGAGATTAAAGGCTCCAGCCATGTTTTGTCGGCTTTGGCGAAAGGGTTCAGAACGTAATTGATCACGGCATCGCCTTTGACCGGCGCGCCTTGCTCGGTCAAAGGCCGTCCGATGCCAAGCCGCACGCGCCAGTAATTCGGCCCGATATGCGCATCGAGGGATTTCAATCCGTTATGGCCGCCGGAGCCGCCGCCTTGCTTGATCTTGATCCGGCCGGGCAAAAGGTCGAGATCGTCGTGGAAAACGATGACTTGTTCGGGCGCAAGCCCGTAAAAGCGCAAGGCCTCGCTTGCCGACTCGCCCGACAAATTCATAAAAGTGTGCGGTTTCAGAAACACGCATGCGTCGGCGTTTGTGACAAACCCGCGAAATTTTTTCTTCCAGACGGGGCAGCGCAAGCGCGCGGCGATCGCGTCCACCGCCAGAAAACCGATATTGTGGCGCGTGCGGGCATAGTCCTCGCCCGGATTGCCGAGGCCGATGATGAGGTGGGAGGGGGGCATGGGAATTCTTTTGTAGGGGTGGGACAATGTCACGATGTGCGCCGCACGCGCCGCGCCGAGTCTTTTTTGACCCGCGCCACAAAGGCGGCGCGCACTTTGGCGAAAAAATTCGCCGGAAGATACCCGTAAGCGATCGTTTTCTCGTTTCCGCCTTGCGCCAGGCGCAAGTCGGGGCCGGGCCAAGAAAATTCATTCCATTCCGTCAGCACGATCCACGATCTTCCGCGATCAAGTCCCAGCCGCTTTTTTGTCGCAGGCGGGATTTCAATGGCGGTTTCCCGATCCGTCGGCTCGCTGTGCGTCACGGGCAGAACCAGAACGCGCCAATCGTCGTCAGCGCCTTTTTTGACGGCGGCAACGATCGCGCACGGCCTGTCCTTGATTCCTTCCTCGCGGCCGGAAACGAATTCGCTGTGCCATAAATAGCTGTAACGAATGACCAGAGCCGGAGCGGGATCGGGAAACATCGGCAGGATCACGCGTCCTCGCGGTTAAACGCTCTTGCCGCCTTCGGGGCCTTCGCCGCCACCACCGCCGCCAGCATTTCCTCGGACAAATCTCCCGCCAATCCGGCCTTGCGATCCCTGCGCTTCATGCGCGTGAATTCCTCGGCGGACAAAAGCACGAGATGATCGCGCCCCTGCTTGGTTATCGTCACCGGCTCGCGCAGGGCTTTATCGCTGAACATGCCGACGGCGTTCTGAAACTCCGTTGCCGTTATGCGAACCGTATCCATACGCCCCTCCCGCAAGAAAAGTGATTTTGGCCATTATAACAAAAATAGCTATAATGGCCAAGCCAAATCACCGACGGCTAAAGGCCGATCCCCGATCCCTCTCTTATTTCTTGGCTTCGGGCTTCTTGGCCGCGCCTGCTGCCGGAGCCGCAGCGCCCGCCGCAGGTGCCGCTGCGCCTGCAGCCGGAGCCGCTGCAGCTGTCGCCGCCGCTGCAGCCGGAGCCGAGGCGGCTTCGTTCTCGGAGCGAATGGCGGACGGCACCGCGATCGTGGCGATGGTGAAGTCCTTCTCTTGCGTGGTCAGCTTGATGTCCTTGGACAGATTCAAGGCGCTTAGATGGATGGCGTCGTTGATTTGCAGACCTTCGAGGCTGACTTCGAAACGGGTCGGAATCTTGTCGGGCGCGCACATGATCTCGATTTCATGATGCACGACGTTCAATGTGCCGCCACGCTTGATGCCGGGCGATTTTTCCGGATTGACGAACGCGACCGGAACCGAGACGCGGACGCGGGTTTCCGCCGACACGCGCAGGAAATCGACATGCAAGGCGCGGTCGCTGACCGGATCGAACTGCACGTCGCGGGGCAGAACGCGGTGTTTTTTGCCGCCGAGTTCGATGTCGAATAAGCGGGTTAGAAAACCGGCTGTTTCCAGCTGGCGCACCAGAATTTTGGATTCCAGTGCGATCGTGACGGGGGCTTGCTTGTCGCCATAAATGACGGCGGGAACCAGACCGTCGGCGCGCAGCTTGCTGACGGCGCCTTTGGTTGTTTTTTCGCGCAAGGCGGCGGGAAGAAGGGTAACTTGAGCCATAATCTCTCTCCTTGTATGCCGGGGCGTGCGGGAGAGAGAAGCGGCGACAGGACATAAATCCGAAAAAACCGGATTTGTCCTGTTCGTGGCTGCCCCCTGACAACACAACCGAAAACGGCGTTTGTTAAGGCTGGCCTCCAGGGGTGCCAGCCGATGCGTGAGGGAGATAGCAGGTTTTGGCGGGAAATTGCGAGTCTTTTTTACACGAATGCGGGAATCCATTTACAAGCAATCGTTGCGCGGCCAAGATGGATCCGGCAGGTTCACACAACAAGTGCAACACCATGATAGGGTGTCTGCGCGATGGGAACCAAGTATAATCAGCTTTCTGCGGAAGAAAGAGTAAAGATTTACCATTGGCATGCCAATGGTAAATCTGCGC
>JARLJD010000038.1 GCA_031291395.1 Alphaproteobacteria bacterium
GCTCGCGATGACGCGAAAGCAATCGATGACCGGCAGACCCGCGCGGATGCCGCGGATGATGATGTCAATCGAGCCTGGAAATTCCTCGATGAATTTGCTGATGCGCCGATTGCGAAGAAAGGACAGAGCCCAGCTAGGCAAACCGAAGACCCCAGGGCTGTTCAACGCTCTTTATTGAGTCTGTAGAGCAACATGGTCGGGGTATTTTAAGTGACGGATGAAAAATAGGATTCACAAAGGAAGTTTTGTCTGAATCTATGTCTGGCGACCGATTCGACTGGAGGGCGCCATGAAATCATTCGAGATTTTTCTTTCATTGCTGGCGACGATCCCGGACCCACGCCGCGCCGAGGGCAAGCTCTATCAACTGCCGCATATTCTGCTGTTTTCAATTCTGGCGGTTGCGAGCGGGGCCAACTCCTATCGCGGCATCCGCACGTTCATCAGGGTTCATCGGCAAAAGCTGAACGAGGCCTTTGCAATCAGTTGGAAGAGAGCGCCCGCGCACACGTCGATCCGTTTCATTCTGCACGGGTTGAAAGCGGGCGACGTCGAAACGGCTTTTCGCGATCACGCCAGCAATCTCAACGATGACGAGACGATTGCCGGAATTCGCGCTTTGGCGCTCGACGGCAAGGCGCTCAAGAACAGTTTCGACGCCTTCAACGACGCCAAAGCGAGGCAGGTTTTGAGCGCTTTCGCCACCGACACGGCGCTCGTGCTGGCGCATATCGAAATCGATGAGAAATCCAACGAGATTCCTGCGGCGCAAAAGCTTTTTGCGGAAATCGATCTTGCAAACCGCGTCGTCACGCTCGACGCCACGCACTGCCAAAAAAACGATCCCAGCCTGCGGCTTCCTGTGGGGATAGAAACGGTTTCAGCCTAATCTGAGCGAGGAAGGGAGCAGTCGACGAATGATTGGTGGCGATTGACCCCGCAAAAAAACATGATTCATGGGCTGTTGCGAACTTGAGAGTGGTGACGTCTTCGGGCGATCCCGATTAGGA
>JARLJD010000039.1 GCA_031291395.1 Alphaproteobacteria bacterium
CCTCCATGGTTTGCGAAAAATCTTTGCTACGGCCAATCTTGACCGGCTATTCGCTTTTCTCCACCAGCTTTTTTCTCCACGCTTGCCTTTGAAACCCCTGCTAAATATGGGGCTTTAAATGCGAGTCGAGTACTATGGGGTTCCGGATAAATTTTGCGCCTTAGCGGTCGGTTTTTACCTACAAAGTCGGTTGGGGCACAAAATTTTCCGGAATGACGGTGACTCTCTTTTTTCGCGTTTTCGAGGAGACGGGGTATACTTGAATAGCAAAGCGGACTAGACAACATTTGATTGGGACAGGCAAGCTCCTGCCGTCGGAACGTTGAAACGGGGAGTGTTTATGGACAGGCTGGAGAGGGCGCTTGAAAAATCGCGGCGGCAGCGGGCGGCTTTGACTCCGCATCCAGCGGAAAGCGCGGAGTCTGCTTGCGCGGCAACGGATTTTACTGTCGATCCGATGCATGGCACGCTGATGGAAAGCAACCGCATCGTCGCCCACCGCGCGCGTAGCGCCGAGGCTGATGTTTATCGCCAGCTGCGAACGCAGGTTTTGCAAATCATGAATCAATCGGGCTTCAAGGCGCTGGCGATCACCAGCCCGCATTATGGCGACGGCAAGACCACGGTGGCGCTTAATCTTGGCATCAGCATCGCGCTCGATCTCAAACAAAGCGTTTTGCTGGTCGATCTTGATTTGCGCAAGCCGGATTTGCATCGCTATCTGGGCGTCACGCCTCAGGTCGGGTTAACCGATTATCTACTGAACGATACGCCGCTGCATGATTGCCTGATGCGACCGCCTTTCGAGCGGGTCAGCGTGCTGCCCGCAGGATCGGTTATGGATCGTTCATCCGAACTTTTGGGCGCGCCTAAAATGATCGCTTTGGCGCGCGAGATGAAAGCGCGTTATCCTGACCGGCTGGTCATCTATGACATGCCTCCTGTTCTGACGCAGGACGACCCTATCGCCTTTTTGCCCCAGATCGACGCCGTTCTGGTGGTTGTGCGCGACGGGGTGACGCGGCAGGATGATCTGAAACGTTGTTTGACTGCGCTGGCGGGGGCGAATGTCATCGGGACGGCGCTTAATGATTGCGGGTGAAGGGGCATGTTACGGTGTGTTCTTTATCGCCTTAAAGGTATAAACTCCCCCTTATGTTGAACGACCGTTCCAGAAAACCGGAAGAGTCTGCGCCGGATGCCGCGCGGTTTGTCGTGACCGAGCGCGACGGCGCGCGCGTTTTGCGCATGAGAGTCGAGGGTATGCATTGCGCGTCGTGCGCATTGCGGATCGAGGACGCGCTTAATAAGGAACAGGGGGTCACGGCGCGGGTTAATCTCGCCACGCGCCGTCTGTCCCTGCGCTGGACGGGCGAGACATCGCGCGTTGGCGCGCTTATGAAGAAGGTTGCCGATCTTGGCTATAAACTGACGCCCGACGACAGCGCGCAACCTGAAACCGAAGACGGGCGCGAGGAAAAAGCGCTGCTGCGTTGCCTTGTCGTGGCGGGGATTGCGTCGGTCGTTCTTATGCTGACGCCCTTGAGTCTGTCGGCCTTGATCGCGCTTCCCGTGATTGTTTTCGCAGGGCGGCCTTTTTTCGGCTCGGCATGGGAAGCGCTGCGCCATAAACATACCAATATGGATGTGCCGATTAGCGTCGCGCTGGTTTTAACCACGGGCATGAGCTTGTTTGAAACCGTCACACACGGCCCCTATGCCTGGTTTGATTCCGCTGTGATGCTGCTGTTCCTGCTTTTGATCGGCCGTTATCTCGACCGCCGCACGCGCGGCCGCGCCCGCGCCGCTGCGCAGGATTTGCTGACGATGCGGCGGGGCGACGCCACGGTTATTGAGAACGGGCAGATGCGCCTTGTGCCGATCCGCGACTTGCAATCCGGCCTGTTGCTGCAGGTCGCGGCCGGAGAGAAAATTGCAGCCGACGGCGTGGTGGAATCAGGAAAGTCGGAAGTCGATCCCAGCTTTATCACCGGCGAAACGACGATGCAGCCTGTCGCCGTCGGCGCGCGCGTTTTCGGCGGCATGATCAATGTGCAGGCGCCGCTTACGGTGCGGCTGACGGCGGCGAGCGGCGAAAACCTGCTCGACGAAGTCATTCGCCTGATGGAAAAAGCCGAACAGGGGCATGCGCATTTTGTGCGTCTGGCGGATCGCGTCGCGCGGGCTTATACGCCTGTCGTGCATGTGTTGGCCTTGGCGACTTTTCTCGTCTGGTGCTTTGTTTTGGGGCATGCGTGGGAGCCGTCATTGCTCGCGGCGATGACGGTTTTGATCATCGCTTGCCCCTGCGCGATGGGGCTTGCCGTTCCCGCCGTGCAAGTTCTGGCCAGCGGGCGCTTGTTCCGCCACGGCATGCTGCTGAAATCGGCCGACGCCCTCGAACGTTTGGCGCAGGTCGACACGATCGTCTTCGACAAAACCGGCACACTGACGACAAACCACGCGCGTCTCGCCAATCCCGCCCAAATAGGCGCGCGCAATATGCAAATCGCGGCGTCACTAGCGGCGCACAGCAAACACCCGCTGTCGCGCGCGTTGCATGAAATGTATGGCGGCAAGCTTATCGATCTGACAGTCGCAGAAATTCAGGGGCAGGGTCTGGAAGCGCAAATCGAGGGCAAGACGGTGCGTTTGGGACGGCGCGATTTTTGCGGCGATGTGAATGCCCCCGCCGATGACAGTCCCGAAATTTGGCTGAACATAGAGGGCGAGTCCCCCATCCGTTTCGCCTTCGCCGATCAATTGCGCCGCGACGCCAAGGGCGTGATCGCTGACTTGAAGCTGCGCGGTTATCGCTTGTTGTTGCTGTCGGGCGATCGCGAAGCGGCGGTGGCTTCCGTCGCGCAGGCTTTAGGCATTGACGATTTTCATGCGCAAGTCTCGCCGGTAGACAAAGTCGCGAAAATCGAGGAAATTCGCAAGCAAGGCGGCAAGGTTTTGATGGTCGGCGACGGGTTGAACGACGCGGCGGCTTTGGCTTCCGCCGATGTTTCGATGTCGCCGTCTTCCGCGCTCGACATCGCGCAAAACGCCGCCGACATCGTTTTTCAGGGCGAAAAACTGTCCCCGCTTATCGAGGCTTTGACGGTGTCCAAACGCGCGGAAAAACTGGTGAGGCAGAATTTCATTATGTCTTTCCTCTACAACGCCTTCGCGATTCCCGTGGCGATGCTGGGATTGATTACGCCGTCGATTGCGGCGGTGGCCATGGCGGGATCGTCAATTTTTGTGGTGTTGAATGCGCAGAGAGTTACGAATTGATATGACCGCCCCTTATCATTCTATACTGCGACACGCCATAAATTGTGATTTCTCGTAGGAGCGGCTTCCAGCCGCGACCGCTTGTTTTTACGTCAACAGTCGCGGCTGGAAGCCGCTCCTACGAACAGATAATTTGTGACCTTGCGAAGTATATCAAAGACGGCAAAATTGCACGAAGCCGTTACGGTTATTCCCTTTCCGATACAGGCTGAACAGGATCCGCGCCATGACTTAATGGCCTTGTGGAAACTGCGGGTTGAGTTTTTTGGTTAAGAATGCGTTTACACGCCTCTGCGATTGCTTGCGTTCGCAATCTGTAACGCAGATTTGAGTCGTCTAATACGCCGAAATTAACAGGTGGTTTACCCTTTGTCCTTATAATCCTGAGAGAATACTTGGATAAGGTGTATTTCATGACGATTCCCGGCAAGCGCGACAAGGCTTCCGATCAGCCGCAGAAGCGCTCTATATTGGGATTTCTGTTTAATCCGCATCTGGGGGATTCGGTGCGGCCTATGCGCGAGAACGCGCAGACCTTTCTGCAATTGCTGGCGATGGTTTTCGCCATTTATCATTTGATCCCCAAGAATTATCCCGGATTGCATGACGACAAGGCGCGGCTGTCGCTGTTCGGCATTCTCGGCACCGCGTGGCGCAGGCTTGAATTCACCCACGAGGGCGCGCCGCGCGTGATCCTGTTTTTCGCCATCATCGGATTGATGCTGTTCAGCGTTTTCCTTGTGGCCACCACGTTGCTGTCGCTTGCCATCGGCCACGCGCATGCGCAGACCACCGGCACCAGCGCGTTCACGGTTCCCGACAGCACCAACGATCTTGCGCAAAACTGGATAAATTACCTGTTTTTCTCCGGCAGCTATCCGACGATAACGAGTGACGCCTATGGAACCGCCACGGCGTCTATGTATGATCCGTTTAACGGCACCACATGGCTACAAACCTCCTTTATCGCCATGCTAGGTTATTACAGCGATGCGATTTTGATCGTCGCCGCTTTCATCCTTTTTTATCACTTGACTGCGATGGTCGTAGAAACCGCGCATCACGGCACGCCAATGGGCAAACGCGCGAGCCAAATCTGGGCGCCCATTCGCCTAGTCGTCGCTATCGGCTTGCTGGTTCCGATTAACGGCGGGCTTAGCGCTGGCCAATATATCGTCATTCAAATGGCGGAATACGGCTCTGCCCTTGCCAGCAATACATGGAATGTATTTTTGACCGCAATGATATCAGGCGACCAAGCTAAGGCGGTCGCGCCCCCCGGCCCCCTCGAGACAAAAGTCGCGGAGGACATCATCCGCATGCAAGCTTGCCAAATAGCATGGAATTCTTATGTAACCAGTTACAATACAGGGGGCATGCAATTACAGCAGATGGCGACTCCTTCATCTGGCAGTGCCATTATGCTGGGCAACATCAGCGGAACCAAGTACTCATTTTCCGATAATTCGGCGGGGGGACAAGATATTTGTGGCTGGTATTTCATTCCGGCGGCTGGCAACAGCAACACATTGCTTCAATCCGCGATCGACGGCCAGACGACCGCTGTTCAGACCCTCTTCAGTGGACAGGGGCAGCAGGCCGCTCAGGAAGTATGTCAAGTCCTTCCTGGTTCCGACGGCACTCTGAGCGGCACCGTTTGTAATATCCCCGATCCCACCACCGCAGGAAATTCCCCCACAGCTTCGATCACGGCTTACAGTTCCAACTTTCGAGGCGCAATTTTCACATACCAGCAGGCAGTTAATACCGCCATGGCGAGCCTTACCGATACGATCGGGATAGCCGACTCCGCGGGAACGATAGAAAAATATGGCTGGGTTATGGCGGGGGCCTTTCTTAACACCATTACCCGCGTGCAAGCCGAACTGTCGCAAGCCGCGCATGACAGCGCGATCCTGACTTCCCCGCCGAGGATTGGATATTTATTTGATCCAAACGCTTCGCAAAGCGCGGACGACTTTCGCTACAAGGTTGCCGATGCGATGCAGAATTTCGATTTTTATGAAGGGCAGGCGTTTATCAATAATACGTCCAACCAAGATGCGCAATGCGCGGCGGGGTTGGGGGTGGGGGTTGCCGGTGGGAATGAGGCGAATGGATTGGATGAGTTTTTTAATATCATAGACTCGATTGCCGCACAAAATGGCGTGTGGTCCAGCGGTTCGTCGTGCGACGGAACGGCATCGGGCACGAAAACATTTGCGTTTGGCATACAGTTGGGGGGGGCAAGCAGCAAAGACCCCCTCGCACAAATGGCGGCTCTTGGTCAGGATAATCTTAAAACGGCGATTGATATTGCCTCTTATTATATGGGGAAAGAGACGGTGACGAAGAGCCGAGCGGCTCACGCTATGTCTATAGCGACTCATAAAGGCGCTTCTGCTGCAATGGAGCCTTATCGCCCCTATGCTGGTCTGATTGTTTTGCTTTTCTGGATGGCCGGATTTACTCTGGCTTTTATTCTTCCCCTTATGCCTTTCATGCGTTTTTCCTTCAGCGTTTTGGGCTGGTTTTTCATGATAATCGAAGCGGTGATCGCCGTGCCATTGGTCGCTCTGGCGCACCTGAATCCGGAAGGCGAGGGCTTGCCCGGTCAGGCTAAAAAAGGTTATTTCTTCATCTTTAATTTGTTCCTGCGTCCGGTTTTGACGGTTTTCGGCCTGATCTGCGGATTAATCATGTTTTTGGTGGCCGTCAGTTTCATTAATTACGCCTATGCAATCGCCGTGGTCGGGGCGGGCGGCACGGCTTCCGGCATGGCGGCGATGGGAAGATTGGTCTATTCCATTCTTTATGTCATTATCCTGTATATATGCGCCAATCACGCCTTCCAATTGATCGACCATCTGCCTGAAAACGCCCTGAAATGGATGGGCGCAGAAGCCCAAACAACAGCCAAGATGGGCGATGCGGCTGAGGTTGGGCAAACTGTCAGCGGCGCGATGCAGACGGTGTCGTATCAAGGATCGATGGCTGTGGATAAGAACGTAGCCGGAAGACAGCTTTCGAAGCTAAGAAATGAGGGCACGGTGAGTGGGGCCATCAAAAATGATGTAGGGAAATCCCCCCAAATTCCCAACTTGAATACAGGCAGTCAACAACCAGCACAGCTAGAAAATAAACATGGAAGTAGCGATGGCGAGGAAAGCCAAGACATGCAGAACGGTGGCCACCACCTTCAAGCAGCCCTTGATTTGGACGCATACCTTACCAGGCATCCGGAATCCCCGGAATCCTTCGAAACGTTTAAAAACAATGCAATGGACGGCAAACACCCTGATGCCACCGCTACTTTTGAAGCAATTGTTGGTCCAGAAAGAGCCCGCGATCCTGAGAAGGCTGCTGAATGGCTTAGGAAAACATATCAGCAAGAATATATGAAGCAGCAGAAACAGGGTAATTCATCGGGTGTCAACCCAGATGGTTATTATCCTGGACACCCCTCCCCCGCGGGTAAATAAAAAACCATTTCCACAAACCTTAAAAGGTAACATCGTTCTATTCCGCAGTGTAATTGCGTTCCCTGCAGGTCATCGTGGCGCGGTCAGACAGAAGCAAACTCTGCGAACAGGCATATATTCATACCTGTTCCGCCATTTATGCGACAAGCCGCGTTGGCACATCGCATAGTCCTATCGTATCGCAAAGAAACTAAGGCGTTGTCCATCAATAACCGCTTCAAACAAATCGAGCGTCATCCCCGCGGGGGATCCATCTTTCTTACTTGCTTTCTTGTGGCCAAGATGGATCCGGCAGGTTCACACAACAAGTGCAACACCATGATAGGGTGTCTGCGCGATGGGAACCAAGTATAATCAGCTTTCTGCGGAAGAAAGAGTAAAGATTTACCATTGGCATGCCAATGGTAAATCTGCGC
>JARLJD010000040.1 GCA_031291395.1 Alphaproteobacteria bacterium
AGCTCAATATGATTTGATACCGCCTTGGATAAGGCCTTGAAGAATACTGTTTGCATCGGTCGCTCCATTTTTTGCAAGAAAACGAAGCGCCTTTATGAATCAATTCAGGGCTTTATCCAACTAGCGTCCAGTACTGTGATGCGCTTCTTTCATAAACGGAAATTCAGCAGGAAAGACAAGTACCTCGCCAGATGGGGGGTCTTGCATTTGTTTATTGCTTTTTTGGCGGGAGTTGCGCTGACGGTGTGCGTCGTTGCCTTACAGGCGCATCGGGCGCAGGTCGGGATGCAGGAAATGGCCGGAGCCGCGGCCAATGACGGCGCTTTGGACAGGGACAAGCTCGGCGGGCCGTTCACTTTGACGAATCAGGACGGTAAAATCGTCAGCGACAGGGATTTTGCGGGCAGATATTTACTGATCTATTTTGGCTATACTTTTTGCCCGGATATATGTCCCACGGGCCTGCAAAGCATGTCGCGCGCGCTGGACGAGCTGAAAGGCGATGCGGACAAAATTCAGCCGTTATTCATTACCGTCGATCCGGCGCGAGACACGCCGCAGCGGTTGAAGGATTATAATTCGGCCTTCAACCCCCGAATTGTCGGCTTGACCGGCTCGGCAGAGCAGATCGCCGCCGTGGCCAAGGAATATCAGGTCTATTACGAGAAGGGCGAAGGCGATGAGGATTACGAGGTCGATCATTCCACGTTGATTTACCTGATGAACCCTGCCGGCAAACTGGTCGCGACGTTCGGCGAAGAGACCGATCCTCAGGCGATTGTCGCGGCTTTCAAAAAAGCGTCAGACACGCATTCATAAGAACCTGTTCGCGATCTCGGCTGTTGAGGCGGAAATTGTGATTTTTGGATTTTCCCGTAGGGAAGCCTTGCGCACTTTTCGTCGTTGCTGGAACCATTTACACTTTTCGATTAATACAGCCGTCAAAACTTAACATTTCTTGAATCTAGCGGCCCCAATCTTATTAAAAACTTATTCACCATTTGTGATTGGACAGAGATTGCGGTCAAGGTGTTAAGTTCGACGGATCACATTATCCCTGCCTTTCTTCCGCCAACTTCCGCCAAGAAAAAACTATGCCCCTTTCCTCCGACGATCCCTTCCTTTGCGCCATTACGGCCTATCAGGCAAAAGAGCCTGAGGCGGCGGCGATTCATTGCCGCGCTATTTTGAAAGACAGGCCGGATCATGCCGCGTGTTTGCATCTGTTGGGCGTGATCGAATATGGCTTTGGGCGTAAGGGCGAGGCGGAGGGGTTGATGCGGCGGGCGATCGAGTTGAAGCCCGGGTTTGCCGAAATCCATTACAGTTTCGCTCAGGTTCTTCTGGCGCAAGGTAAGTATGAGGAGGCGGTTGAGCAGTATCGCATAACCCTCGCCCTTAAACCGGAACATGCGGAGGCTTGCTTTCATTTCGGCAACACGCTCAATCTGCTGCATCGTCCCGATGAGGCGGCAAAGGCCTATGCGCAGGCAATCAAAGCAAGGCCGGATTTTCCCGAAGCGCTGAACAACCTCGGCGTTTATTATTTTGAAAAGGCAAATTTTTCCGAAGCCGAGCGGCTGGAATCGCGGGCGCTTGAATTGCAACCGGATTACGCCGCCGCATTGAACAATCTCGGCAATGTTTACAAGGCGCAGAAAAAATGGGATCGGGCGATCGATTGCTACCGCCGCGCGCTCGCTCTGAAGCCCGATCTTTGGCAGGCGATGAACAACATGGGGTTGGCGCTGCTGTACGGGGCATCGGATTTTAAGGCGGCGGCCTCGTGTTTTACGCAAATTTTGGCGCAAGACCCCAATCACGTTCCGGCGTTGACGCATCTTGGCATCGTTTTTTGCATGCAGGGGGAATTCGCCAAAGGCGATGGGTTTTACCAAAAGGCTCTGGCGCTCGACCCCGCTTATTTCGATGCGCTGAATAATCGCGGCAATGCGTTAAAGGCTTTGGGGCGTGTGGACGAAGCGATTGTTTGTTATGAAAACGCTTTAACGACTCGTCCGAACGATCCGGAAATCCATAATAATCTGGCAATGGCTCTGCTGTTGGCGGGGCGGCTTAAGGAAGGCTGGATCGAATATGAATGGCGTTGGAAAACCGTTCAGCTTGCGCCGGCAGAGCGGCATTTTCCGCAACCTTTGTGGCGCGGCGAGGAGGCTTTAGGGCGCACATTGCTTATTCATGCCGAGCAAGGCTTTGGCGACACGCTGCAATTCTGCCGTTATGCGCCCTTGGCGGCACAGCGCGGCTGGCGCGTTATTTTGCAGGTGCAGCCCGAACTTTTGTCCTTGATCGGCGGAATGCAGGGCATCGAGAAGGTCATCGGCATGAACGAGAAGCTGCCGGATTTCGACATGCATTGCCCGATGATGAATCTGCCGCAGGCTTTTGCCACGCGGATCGATACCATTCTTGCCAATGTCCCTTATCTGTTTGCCGACGATAAGAAAGCCGCCGTGTGGCGCGAACGGCTTTGCGGCGATGAAGGTTTAAAAGTCGGGCTGGTGTGGACAGGCAATCCGCGTTTGTTTTCGCTCGATCTTGCCGCGGCTAACGCGCGGCGTTCGCTGCCGCCGGATTCTTTGGCGCCGCTGGCAGGATTGGCTGGCGTCCGATTTTACAGTTTGCAGAAAAACGGTTTCGCTTTGTCGTCCGATCTTGGACTGATCGATTATATGCCCGAATGCCGCGATTTTTCGGATACGGCGGCGTTGATCGCTAACCTCGATCTCGTCATCAGCGTCGATACCGCCGTCGCGCATTTGGCTGGCGCGCTTGGCAAACCTGTGTGGCTGCTGAACCGCTTTGATACCTGTTGGCGCTGGCTTCTGAATCGCGATGACAGCCCGTGGTATCCCACGCTGCGCCTGTTCCGCCAACCGGAGTCCGGCGATTGGGCCAGCGTTGTCGAACGGGTGCGGGGGGAATTAAAGAGGCTTATCGATAAAGTTTGATCGATCAACTGCCAAGGGCAGACGGGAAAGGGGGGGCAAATAAACTATTACAGATCACGGGACGCTTGTGGCGTCATCCCTGCTCTTTGACGAGTCTTTATCGACTGGGGTGGTTTCGACCGGAATCAAAGGCGCGGGGGCTTCCGTGGCAGGGGGCGGGAGCGCCGCGGCGTTTGCTGCGTTCAGCGCGTTGCGGTAGGCAGGCAAATCGACCGGATAGAGATTTTGCGGATCGACGTTTATTAGGCGGTCTGGCGGGACGTTCTGCGCATGGGCATAGCATTGCGAGTCGCCCATTGTGCTGTAGCACCAGGATTCATGTTGGGGAATTTGATCTTTCGTGTCGGCTGGCGGCGGCGAGCTGGGGCTAGTGATCGCCATCATCACCGCGCTTGAGCCTTCGATGATCGGCCCCGTGCATCCGCCAAGCGCCAAGGCCAACAGCGTGACCGACGCCTGCAACGACAATGTTAAGTGTTTCATAGCCGAGAACCTTTCAAAAGTTCCCTCCTCGCCCGAGGAGAGATTACGGAGTGGGGGGTTAATAGATGATTAAAGAAGCTCTTTGCCGAAAAAAAAGCGGCGGTTATAGCCCCTCTCCCCCCGCGAAGAGCGGGCGGAGAGGGGCTATCTGCGCCGTTTTGCGATTAACATTTCTTATAGTCGGTTGTCAGCGAATAGCCCAGCAGGCGCTGCATGATTTGCCTGTGCGTGTCGGCGGGATCGGGTTGAGGAAAATGGCGGGCGGCGAGGTCTAGGCACTGGTTCCAATCGCTGCCGATAAAGAACGAGTGGCGCAGGATGTTGGCGGCCAGAGCGGGGCTTTCGTCGCAGGGTTTTTCTATCGTCGAAACGAGGCTGCTGCCGATATGAATCGAGGTCACGAACGGGAAGATGCAGCCGACGTTGATCTCGCCTTTTTGGCAGAGCGTGCGGATATAGATATCGATCGGCTGCGGCGCGCCGGTTTTCAAAGCTTGCTCGAACAACGACGCCAGTTTGCCGATGGATCGCGGATTGACGAGGAACGAACACATCGAGGCGAAAATCAGCTCGCGCATGTCGATGACGCTGAACGTCACGCTGTCGATCTTGCCCGACTCGTCGCGCCTGACGGTCGCGTCATAAAAATTTTTGTACGCCTGACACGCGTCGTTTAGCAAAGGCACGGAAACGTCGGTATAAACAATGTCATATTTCGCCAGATTTCCGCTGTCGATCGCCCACTCCAGCACCGGCCCTGTTTGCAGCGACAGCAGAATATCGTCTTCGATGATATGCAGCGGATCGGTCGAGGCGCGGTGTTCGTCCAGCAAACGGAAATAGGAGGTGAAACAGCCCATCTCGCCCTGCTTCAGACCGAGATTGGGAAAATTAAGCGCGTTGCCGCAGGTGGCGGGAAAGCGGACGTAACCGGCAAGGTTGTTACGCGCAAGTTCCGCCTCGATCTGCTGGCGGCGTTCGGGGCTGCGGTCGAGGTTGAGGTAGAGGCCTTTGTATTTCATCTTGCCGCCTCGTTTTTTTCCAATTCCGCCAATGTCTTCTCCGCCGTTTTTTTCCAGTCAAAAACATCTCTGACGATTCGTGAAGCGGTCAGGGCTTTTTCTTTCCACATTTCTTTGGCTTCATAAACCTGCCGCATGCTTTGGCGCAAAGAATCCACATTCGGTTTAGCCCAGTGGCCGTACGGTTCGCCTGCGTACAGGTCTTTGTAGAAATAGTCGAAGTCTTTGTCTTCGATGTTTTCCAGTTCGTGGTCGATCGGTAGAAATAAATCGGGAATGTAGTTTAAATATTCCGTTTGGCCGCTGTAATGCGTCGCGATGGCCGGAAGGCCGCAGAACAGTGCCTCAAGGCAGGGCAGGCCGAAACCTTCGGCGCGGGAGGGAAAAACGAAGGCATCGGCGGCGTTGTATAAAGCCGCCATGTCTTCGTCGTTGGCGTAACCTTCGATGATTTTGATTCGAGAGTCGTTGGCGGTTTTTGTTTTGAGTTCGGTTTGGCGTTCGGGAAACAAGGGAAAATCGGCTTTCAATTTCAGACAAACGTCGGGGTAATGCGCGGCGGGAAATTCCTGAGTGAAAGCCTGAATAAGTTCGTCGATGCCTTTTCTTTTCTCGTATTTGGCGACCGAGAGGAAAACGAAACCGGCGTGGGCACGAGGATTCGGAGCATAAATTTTGGCGTCCACTCCCTCCAGCACGGTTTTGGTTTTGGCCTGCGGCAGGCCGCTATCGATCATAACCCTCTGCCCCCATTGGGTCAGCGCCCAGACTTCATCGAAGGCGTCCATAAGAGCCAGCAGGCGTTTGGGGATATGATCGGATTCGAACGCGCACCAAAGGATTTTTTTGCCTCGGATCATTTGTAGAAGCTTCGGGTCTTGCGTCAGAAAAAAAAGGGTTCTGTCGTTCGGCATCGCCTCGATAATGGCTTTGGCCATAGCGTTTTTGTCGTCGAGATCGACATGGCGAACGTCCGCGCGCATCTCGCGCAGATTGTCGTAAAGATACTGAGCATGCCGCCCGACGCCGGATTGGGTCATGCGGCAGAAGAGATTGATTTTCATGTGTGCCGCGGTTGTTGAGCCATGTCCTGTTTACTGTATTTTATGCGATCAGGGAAATCCTTGTTTTTTCGTTTTTGTTGGGTGACGCAGCCCATCGGTAACAGGTTATAATATTTGCGGTTTTATCCTTCTGAGAATCCTGTATCTCTGCTAGTCGTAAGCTGACCGTGGAACAAACCGAGTTTGGGAGTTTTTGAATCCGATGGCAACTTTTCCCTCTCTGCGACGCGCATGGGCCATTTTAGCCAAGGAGTTTATTCAGTTGCGCCGCGACCGCCCTACGCTGGCCATGATGATTATGATACCCGTCATTCAGCTGCTCCTGTTCGGCTATGCCATTAACACCGACCCCAAGCACATGCCGACGGCGGTGCTGGCGGAGGATCACAGCTTGTTTGCGCGCAGTTTTGTGGCGGGTCTGAAAAACTCGGACTATTTCTCGATCGACCGCGAGATTTCTTCCGCAGCCGAGGGCAAGCGGTTGTTGCAGATAGGCAGCGTCCAGTTCGTCGTCACGGTGCCGCAGAATTTTGCCCGTGATCTTGTGCGCGGCGACAAGCCGAACATTCTGATCGAGGCCGACGCGACCGATCCCACGGCCTCTGCTGGCGCGCTTTCCGCCGTATCGGGACTGATGCAAACGATGATAGACAAGGACTTAAAAGGGCCGCTCGCCTTTCTGAAAAACGCGCCGCAGCCGTTTCAGGTCGAGGTTCACAAGCTTTATAATCCCGAAGGATTCTCGCGCTATAACATCGTGCCCGGCTTGATGGGCATCGTTCTGACGATGACGGGGGTTATGATGACCGCGCTGGCTTTGACGCGCGAGCGCGAACGCGGCACGATGGAAAATATTCTGTCGATGCCGGTCAAGCCGATTGAAGTGATGGCGGGGAAGATCGCGCCTTACATCATCATCGGTTATGTGCAAGCCGCGATTATCGTCGCCGCCGCGAAGCTGCTGTTCGGCGTGCCGATCATCGGCAATCTGTTTTTGCTTTTCTCTGTTTTGATTGTTTTTATTTTTTGCAATCTGGCGTTGGGATTCACAATTTCTGCCGGAGCGCAAAACCAGATGCAGGCGATGCAGTTGTCCTTCATGCCTTTTCTGCCGACCATTTTGCTTTCCGGCTATATGTTCCCTTTCCGCGGCATGCCGGTGTGGGCGCAAACCATTGGCAATTTGCTGCCCGCGACTTATTTCATCCGCATCGTGCGGGGGATTCTTTTGAAGGGTAACGGCCTCGCCGAAATATGGCCCAATGTTTGGCCGTTGCTGATCTTTATGACGGTGATTACGGCGATCGCGATGAAGCTTTATCGCAAGACGCTGGATTGAAGGCGGCGCGACAACAAGTTTGATAGCGCGGGGGTTCAACCCCCCCGCCAAACCCAAAAAAAAAAAAAATTTTTTTTTTGGAAAAAAGCGCGGGGGGTACCCCCCCCCCCC
>JARLJD010000041.1 GCA_031291395.1 Alphaproteobacteria bacterium
CATCGTATTCCCCTTGCCTCATAAAAAAGAGAAGCGCGCTTCCCGTGACCTCGCCGAAGCGAGGGGCGGCATGCAACCTGTTTGTTGGGGCCTCCGGCGATACCCCACAGTCGTACGCCTGTGGGCACGGAAGCGGAACAAACGCGTTCTTTCGAACGTGGGGGCGTTATAGACGAAGCCGGAAGGGATTTCAAGGGAAAAATCACATTAAATTAAAAATTATGGGATTAATCTTTATTGGTTGGGGCTCTCGTGTTCGCCTTGTCCGAGCCGCCTTGGGCAAAATACGGTCATATGTCCAGTTTTTGTATTAATGCAGTAATTAAGGGAATGTTAACACAAAAGGATTAGGATGTGATGTTGCTTTTCTAACGGGGGGGTCTCCATGCGCACTCGTCTTTTCGTCGCGGCTCTTGCGGGTCTGTTTGTGCTCGGTTTTGGGCAGTCGGCGTTTGCCCAATTTTGCAACCCGTCGACCAGCAGCACCGCCTGTCTGGGGCATAACTGCAGTCAACTCGGCTCGACGATCATGGACGTCGACCATAAAAACATTGTCGCCTGTCTTGCGGATGGGGCGAGCTCCGACTGCCCTGCTACCGCCGGTAATTGCGTGTGGCGGGCAATGGCTCCCGTTCCGCCTACATGCGCCAGTGGTTACACCTTGCAATACAGCAACGCCTCAAGCAGCTTTGTTTGCGTGGGGATATCAACGATCAATTCATGTCCCGCCGGACAGGTTATGACTGGCATGACGAACGGCGCGCCCCAATGCGCGAACACCGTTACGATTCCCGGTTGCCCTTCCGGCCAGATGATGACTGGAATCAATGATGGGCAGCCGGTTTGTGGGGGCACAACTATTCAGTGCCCTACCGGTCAAGTGCTGTCTTCAGACGTCAACGGCACTGTAACCTGCGTGGCCAATGACGGCACCTATACATGTCCTTCCGGGCAAGTGCTGACGGGCATCAGCAATGGCGTGGCTCAATGCGCGACGGCCAACGGCAATGTTTCATGCCCTGCCGGACAGGTCATGACGGGCATAAGCAACGGGCAGGCTGTTTGCGTGGTGCAAACATCGGATATATTAGGTGGGTGGGGAACATATCATGCGATAGGTGGCAAAGGAAACACTCCTAATTGCCGCGCTCTTAGAGGGACTGCCGAATGCCTTAAGGGCGCATGCGATGCTGTGGGAAATTGTAATTACTCTGGCTATTCCGGTATTGCGCGCCCGGGCTGTTCAAGCGGGGATTTTATTCTATATCCAGGTTTGGATGGTTTTTTTGTGTGTGCAGCAAGCTAGCCATGATCCCTGCACAAATCCCTCGACGGGTCCTTACACGAGAGCCTAATTTGTTTGTGCGTTTGCTCCGCTCAACTGAGGCAACTAGACGCTTTGCCGGGGTCTGTCCCGCTTCTTTCAAGACGCCAAAAGCGCTTTGATCTTCCCCAACAATCAAATCCCAGTCTGCTGCAAAACCTTGCGGATGGATTTTAGTTCGGCGAGGAGGCCTTCGATTTCTCGGCGTTTGTCGGGGGAGAGGCCTTGGGGTTGGGACGATTTGACGATTTGGGCGGTCGGTTGCGCGGCGGGGATGCTGATCGGCAGTTGCGGCGGAGCGACCATTGAACGCGCGACGGAGGCCGCGCCTTTGTCGCGCAGCAGTTTCTGCACGCCGCGAATGGTGAAGCCCTGATTGTAAAGCAGCTCTTTGATTTCGTGGAGAACCTTGACGTCGTCGGGACGGTAATAACGCCGCCCGCCGCCGCGTTTCAGCGGCTTGATTTGCTCAAACTTGCTTTCCCAAAAGCGCAGGACATGCTGGGGCAAAGCCAGCCCTTCGGCCACTTCGCTGATGGTGCGGAAAGCGGTGAGGGATTTTGTCTCGCTGGAAAGAATCTGGGGCGCGTTCGGCGCGGGGCGCGGAGGCAACGCTGCAATCTCTTGGGCTTGGAAAGCTTCGTTCATGCTTCGCCTTTCCCGCCCTTGGACGGCCCCAGAAGGGAACGGTTGATCTTGTCTTTCAGCACATGGCTGGCGCGGAAGATCAGAACGCGACGCGACTTGATCGGAACTTCCTCGCCGGTTTTGGGGTTGCGGCCGATGCGCTCGCCCTTGCTGCGAACCTGAAAACTTCCGAACGAGGACAGTTTGACCGAGCCGCCGTTTTTGTCGATCAGGGCAAGGCTGACTTCCTCAAGGATATCATCGACCAGTTGCGCCGAGTCGTTGCGCGACAGACCGACTTCCTGATATACGGCTTCCGCCAACTGGGCGCGGGTTACGGTCGAATCAATCATGGGCGCACACTCCCTTTGCGAATCTGATTTCCTGAATCTAATAGGTGAAACGGGTTTGGTCAAATCATTAGCGAGGCCATTAGCGAGGCCGTCTATTCCCTTGCCTAATCGGGATCGCGGTTTTACTTTTCTGCGCGCTTGATCTGAACTTCACTCTCTTCATCAAGGAAATTCTCATGACTTCTTCTATTGTTATCGCCAGCGCCGTTCGCACTGCGGTTGGCGCGTTTAACGGTTCTTTGGCCACGCAACCGGCGGAGGCTTTGGCGGCGATCTGCATCAAAGAGGCGCTTTCCCGCGCCAAAACTTCGCCTGACGAGGTTTCGGAAGTCGTTTTGGGGCATGTTCTTGCCGCGGGGCAGGGGCAGGGGCCTGCGCGTCAGGCGGCTGTGCATGCGGGCATTCCGATGGAACGCACCGCTTATGCCGTCAATCAGATTTGCGGTTCGGGGCTGCGCGCCGTGGCGAACGGCTTTGTTGCGATCAAGGCGGGCGATGCGCAGATCGTGGTTGCGGGCGGGATGGAGAATATGACGTTGTCTCCGCATGCGATGCATTTGCGCGCGGGAACCAAGTTCGGCAACGCCGAAATGGTTGATACGATGATCAAGGACGGCTTGTGGGAAGCTTTCAACAATTACCATATGGGCATCACGGCGGAAAACGTCGCCGCCAAATTCGGCATCACCCGCGATATGCAGGACGCGTTCGCGCTGGCGTCGCAAAACAAGGCCGAGGCCGCGATTAAGGCCGGACGTTTTGTCGATGAAATCGTGCCGGTGATCATCAAGAGCCGCAAGGGCGACATCACGTTCGCGCAGGACGAAGGCCCGCGCGCGGGCACGACGCTCGACTCTCTGGCCAAGCTCAAACCCGCTTTTACCAAGGACGGCACGGTTACGGCGGGCAATGCCTCGTCGCTGAACGACGGCGCGGCGGCTGTGGTTTTGATGACCGAGGAAGATGCGGCGAAGCGCGGCATTGCGCCTTTGGCGCGTATTGCATCGTGGGCGACGATGGGCGTCGATCCTTCGATCATGGGAACAGGCCCGATCCCTGCCTCGCGCAAGGCGCTGGAAAAAGCGGGCTGGAAAATCGGCGATCTTGACCTGATCGAGGCCAACGAAGCCTTTGCAGCGCAGGCTTGCGCGGTGAACAAGGAGCTTGGCTGGGATACGTCAAGGGTCAACGTCAACGGCGGCGCTGTGGCGTTGGGGCATCCCATCGGCGCGTCGGGCGCGCGCGTTCTTGTGACCCTGTTGCACGAAATGCAAAAGCGCGACGCCAAGAAAGGTTTGGCGACTTTGTGCATCGGCGGGGGTATGGGGATTGCGATGTGCGTGGAAAGGTAGGGGGAAACGAGGGGACACAATATAAAGGGGGCATGATAAAAATGCACTCAACAGCATGGGGTGAAGCGAACTGTTTATTACAGGCGCGTTGTTGTCTATGTATTGTGTCCAGCAATGTATTTCAGCTAACTGGCTGATATGTTTAACGGTTGCCTTTTTGTGTGAAGGGCGAGACCGGTGTTTTTATGCGCCTGAGTATCTAAAGGCTGTAGATTTATCATTGACTCCCAATATATCGGAATGATATTTCCCAAGGCTTGGCGTGGTTGCGCAGAAAATCTTTTTATGAATAAGGAGAAACATTATGACAAAGACGCTCAAAGAACTAGCGAATCAAATGATTTCGAATATCCACGAAGAACAAACGAGGGATGCAGCAGAAAGAATAAAAAGAGCACAAGAAGAAGAAAACAGAATCGCGGGGGAAATTAAGGCAGCTTGGGCTGCAGCGAAACAACTTCTTGAAAGGCTGAAAGAGTTTGAAGATCTTGGCTGGGGATTTCAATATGTTCCGGATGAACGTATAACAAAAACTGCTTCCGATAATGGGATTAGTACCATCGATGGGAAGCTGTATATTAGTACAAACGTGCCTCTTTTAGGCGCCCATTACTATAGTGGGAAGCTGTATATTAGTACAAATATGCCTCTTTTAGGCGCCCATTACTATGGAAAGCATGTTTATGGCCACAAAGATTTAATAGGAAAAGTTGAAGAAAGTGGAATGTGTATTTTGGTTTCCGCTTCAGGGGAATTTAGGGCGTTTGAGGTGGCGATTGGTGAAAGGGTATCTGACCTTTTCATTTGCTCTAAGAAAGAAGTGGAATTTTATAAAGGCAATACAAATAAGCCTAAGGACGTAGAAGGTTTTATTGAGAAAATGATGAGATATGCCATTGAACATAACATGAGGCCTATGGGGTAAATTTTATTTAGTTCAAGCCCACTCACGGAATGGCTGAGTTTGGCAATTACAAATCATAACTTTTGTTGAATTTCCCCCGCCAAAACTGCAATCTGCCGATATGAAAAATTATCCCGGCAGCAATTTCGTTTTTCTGGCGCGCACGGCGTGGCGTTATGCGGGCAAGGCGGAGCGTCGGCGGATTATGGGTTTCTATGCGGCCTTTCTTGTCGCCAATATCATCGTTTCGTTTCAGCCGTTCGTCCTGTCCCGTTTGATCAACGCGGCGCAGCAGGGCGGCTCGGGCGCGATGCAAAAGATTTTGGAACTGTCGTTTCTTTACGGCGGCCTTATTCTGGCTTTTTGGGCTTTGCACGGGCCTTCGCGGCTGGTCGAGCGGCGCGTGGCCTTTTCCGTCAGCCGCAATTTTATCGCGACGCTTTATCGCATCGTGACGGAAATGCCGCTGCGCTGGCATCAGGATCACCATTCCGGCGGAACGATCAATCGCATTCGCAAGGCTGAAAAAGCCTTGTTCCAGTTCGCGCAGACTCAGTTCCTGACGATTCAGATCGTCGTTCGCGCCGTCTCCAGCTTTGCGATGCTGGCATATTTTTCGATCGGAGTCGCGCTGGCGTCTGTCGCGTCCAGCCTTATCGTCGTGATGCTGATCCGCCGTTTCGATCGCGACCTTGTTCCTGTCGTGCGCGCGACGAACGAGGCCGAACATCATCTTAGCTCGGCGCTTTACGATTATATCGGCAACATCGTAACGGTTCTGACTTTGCGCATGCAGGGCAACACCGGCCACGAAATTCAGGCGCGGTATGAGGGGATCAAAAAATCATTCTGGCGCGAGATCGTCATCAACGAATGGAAATGGGGTGTCGTCAATTCGTTGCTGATCTTTGTGCAGATGGGCATTGTCGGGGGCTATATTCTTTTGCATATGGCTTCGGGAAAGGCGGTGGCGCTGGGCGGCGTTGTCGCCGTTTTCCAGTATTTATTGACGATCATGCAGCAGTTCTTTCAAGGCAGCATGACGTTCGAGCAGCAGCTTTATTCCAGCATCGACGTCCACGGGACGGACGGGTTGATCGCCGATCACGCGCGTTTGGCTTCGGCGCGGATTCCGGTCGCCAAACGCGCGTGGAAAAAAATTCGCATCGACCATTTGTATTTCACGCATCGCGAGGAAAACGACGCGCTGCATCATTTGCGCGATGTCGGGCTGACGATCATGCCGGGCGCGCGGATTGCTTTTGTCGGGGCCAGCGGTTCGGGCAAGACGACTTTTTTGACCCTTCTGCGCGGCCTTTATGACGCGCAGAGCGTCGTTATGACGATCGACGATAGGAATTTTACGACCCTGACGCCCCTGTCGGGTTTCACGACTTTGGTGCCGCAGGACAGCGAGGTTTTTGAAAACACGGTGCGCTATAACCTGACTTTCGGCACGCGCGTGCCGGAAAACATCGTGCGTCAGGCGCTTTCGATCTCGGCCTTTGACGATGTCGTGCCGAAATTGCCGCGCGGGCTTGACACTGATATCCGCGAGCGCGGGGTCAATATGTCGGGCGGGCAAAAACAAAGATTGGCTTTGGCGCGCGGGCTGATCGCGGCGCAGGATTCCTCGCTGTTGCTTTTGGACGAGCCGACCAGCAGCGTCGATCAGGCGACGGAAGGGATCATTTTCGACCGCCTGTTCCGCGCTTTTCCCGACAAGGCGATCATCGCGACGGTTCACCGCTTGCATCTGCTGCCCCGTTTCGATTACATCATTTTAATGGAGGGCGGCGCGATCGTTGAAGAAGGCGATTTCACGACCCTTTTGTCCCGCCAAGGATCTTTTGCGCGTTTGTGGCTGGCGCATTTGGGGCAGGTGGAGGCGGGATAACCTAAATTCGCGATGGAAAAGTTTTAAAAAAAGATTAGCGGTCTGCCTTACCTAAAATTTCTCGGAAAAGCGTTATTTGTTGGCTATGGCTTCTTCCGCATCTGCCTTCAGCGGGCAAACCGGCCCGACAAAACCCCCTTTTTTCTTTCCGCCCACCTGTCCACCAATCCATCGCGGATTTTGAGCCGTTGCTCCCCCTGTTAGCGCAAAATGAGAATGTCACCTTTCTGCAAGTTTAAAATGTCACTTTTCTGTGAAGGAAACAGAAAGGGAACATGCTATGCAAGGTGTACTGGAGATGAGCGAAAAAGAGCGGGGACTGGCGCATGTGATCAGG
>JARLJD010000042.1 GCA_031291395.1 Alphaproteobacteria bacterium
AGGGTGGGGGTGATGTCTGGTGTGTGATTGGTCTTGCCGCAATTGTCTTTTTGCTTGCGAAGGCATCTCTTGCGGAACCGTTACCCTCACACGCGAACACCACCCCCACCCTAACCCTCCCCCATAGAGGGGGAGGGGATTCCGCCGCTTATGCTTCACCGTTTATGATAACCGTAAAGGGCTTGGGGGGAATATGACCAAAAAGATCCGCGTCCTTATCGTCGACGATTCTTTTCTGATCCGGCAGATGTTCAGCGAAATGTTGGCGGCGGAGCCGGATATCGAGGTGTTGGACACCGCGTCCGATCCCTATGACGCGCGCGAGAAGATTAAGCGGCTTAACCCCGACGTGCTGACGCTCGACATCGAGATGCCGAAAATGGACGGGCTGTCGTTTCTTGAAAAAATCATGACGTTACGCCCTATGCCTGTCGTTATGGCATCTTCGTTAACGCAAAAAGGCGCGGAGGCGACGTTGAAAGCACTGGAAATGGGCGCGTTCGATTATGTCAGCAAACCGCAGCTCAAGCAGACTCCCGATACCATCGGCGCGTTAAAAGACGAATTGGTTGCAAAAGTCCGCGCGGCATCCAAAGCCAATATCGTCAGGCGCGGCAACGTTCATTCGTCGGCGACGACTTCCCTCGTTGTGCCGTTTCACCCGCCGGGCGGAAAGGCACGGCATATTATCGCGATCGGCGCATCGACCGGTGGCGTCGAGGCCTTGCGCGAAGTTTTTCTTCGTCTGCCCGCCAACTGTCCGCCGATCGTCGTAACCCAGCACATGCCGCAGGCTTTCACAAAATCCTTTGCCGACCGGCTGAACGGCTTGTCGCAAGTCACAGTGTCCGAGGCCGTCAACCACGCGCGGTTGAAAGACGGGTGCGCCTATATCGCGCCGGGCAATTTGCATTTGAAACTGGTCAAGGTCGGCGCGGATTTCGTGTGCAAGCTAGAGGACTCGCCGCCCGTCTCCGGCCACCGGCCTTCGGTCGACGCGCTGTTTCATTCCGTGGCCGAGGTGGCAGGCTCGCGCGCCGTTGGAGTCATTCTGACCGGCATGGGCAAAGACGGTTCTGAAGGCATGAAGGCGATGCGGGATTGTGGCGCCTACAACATTGGCCAAAACGAGGCCTCCTGCGTCGTCTACGGCATGCCGCAGGTTGCGGCAAAAGTTGGCGCTGTGCATGTCGAAATGGCTTTGCGGGATATCACAGCCGCGGTGTTGAGGTTTTGCGAAAGGGGCGGAGAGTAAGCGTAAATTCGTTATTCCCGCGAAAGCGAGCATAAGAGTCCGGTGGCAGTTCCGTCTAAACCGCCGTTGGACTCTTATGCCGCGCAGACGCGCGGCGATGGATTCCCGCTTTCGCGGGAATGACGAATTATGATATGTCGGCATATGTGATGAGACATTGACGAAAAACAATGAAAAAATCTCCGTTCAAGAAAAAGCTGAAGATTGCGTTCTGGGTTGTTTTTGCGCTGGGCTGCCTGTGGGTGGCTTATGCGCCGCCGACGCGGCTTACGCCGCCGCCGTCGGTGACGGTTAAGGTGCAGCAACCGCCGCCACTCCCTACGCCCGAAGCGAAGGCTCCTGCGCCGCAACCGGCTTTGGGGGGAGAGGAACAGACGCCGCAAGCGCCAGCGGTGCATAACGAGGCCGTGACGGTTCCTGTCGCGCCTGAAAAAGAGGAAAAAATCCCTTCCGGCCGCAAGCTGAAAATTGCGATCGTGATCGACGATGTCGGTCCCGATTTAACGGGCAGCGAGAAGGCGATCAAGCTGCCCCCCGCCGTCACGCTGTCTTTCCTGCCTTACGCCGCGCGCGTGCGCGAGGAGGCGAAGGAGGCGCGCGACGACGGGCATGAGCTTTTGCTGCACATGCCGATGGAACCGGTGGGGCATGAATATCCGGGGCAGGGCGCTTTGCTGGTCGATTTGCCGATGCGTGATTTGCAGCAGAGGTTTGAAAATGCTTTGGCCAGTTTTACAGGCTTTGACGGCGTGAACAATCATATGGGCAGCAAATTCACGGCTTGGCCCGAAGGCATGACGATGGTCGTCGATGAATTGCAGCAGCGGCATTTGTTCTTCCTCGACTCGCGCACCAGCGCGCAATCGGTGGGCTTGAAAACGGCGGAGGCCAAAGGCTTGCCCGCGATAGGCCGCGACGTTTTCCTTGACGACGACCAATCTCCCGACGCCATTCGCAAACAGCTGGACATCACGGAACGCATCGCGCGCCGCAAAGGCTATGCCGTCGCCATCGGCCACCCGCATGCGGCAACAATGGCGGTGTTGGGCGCGTGGACGGGAGAAGCGGCGGGGAGGGGGGTGGAATTGGTGCCCCTTAGGGATTTGGTGAAGGCGAATTCCGATTAAGGCGGCGCGCGAGAACAAGCGAATAGATTCTTGCGAGTCGGCAACAGCAGCGAGACGAAAGTGGTGGAGTCCCCCTCTTCCTTACGGGGAGGGTTAAAATCCGTCCCGCCGGAACATGTCTTTAATGCCGCGAATTGCCTGACGCGTGCGTTCTTCGTTTTCGATCATCGCAAAGCGCACATGCGTGTCGCCGAATTCACCGAAGCCGATGCCCGGGGAAACAGAAACTTTGGCGTCTGCCATCAGCTTCTTGGTGAATTCCAGCGAGTCGAGATGCTTGTAAGCTTCGGGGATTTGCGCCCAGATATACATCGCGGCTTTCGGTTTCTCGACCATCCAGCCCGCTTCGTGCAGGCCTTTGACCAGCACGTCGCGGCGGCTTTGGTACGTCGCGCAGACCTGCCGCACGCAATCCTGCGGCCCTTCCAGCGCCGCTATCGAGGCGACTTGAATGGGGGTGAACATGCCGTAATCGTTATAGCCCTTGATGCGCGTCAGCGCGTGAACCAGCGTTTTGTTGCCGACCATAAAGCCGACGCGCCAGCCCGCCATGTTATAGCTTTTGCTCATCGTGAAGAATTCCACCGCGACGTCTTTCGCGCCCTTTACCTGCATGATGCTGGGGCATTTCCAGCCGTCGAAGCAGATATCGGCATAGGCGAGATCCTGCACGACATAGATGCCGTATTCACGCGCTAATGCAACAATACGTTCAAAGAACTCCAACTCGACGCATTGCCCTGTCGGGTTGGCGGGAAAATTGATGATCAGCATCTTGGGTTTGGGGATGCGCGCGCGAATGGCTTTTTCCAGCTCGGCAAAGAAATCGACGCCCGGCACCAGCGGCACCTGCTGAATATCCGCGCCCGCGATCACGGGGCCGTAGATGTGAATCGGATAACTGGGGCAGGGGACAAGAACGCTGTCGCCTTTATCCAGAGTCGCCAGACACAAATGCGCGATGCCCTCCTTGGAGCCTATCGTGGCGATCGCCTCGGTTTCGGGATCAAGATCGACGTCATAGCGCGTTTTGTACCAGTTGCAGATCGCGCGGCGCAAACGCGGAATGCCGCGTGACACCGAATAACCGTGTGTGTCGGGACGCTGAACCGCCTCGATCAGTTTGGCCACGATATGCGGCGGAGTCGCGCCGTCGGGATTGCCCATGCCGAAATCGACGATATCGTCGCCGCGCCGCCGCGCCGCGAGTTTCAGTTCGGATGTGATGTTGAAAACATAAGGAGGAAGCCGCGACACGCGCGAGAAGTCCGTTGAGGGACTGGCCATAAGAACACCTATAAACGTAAGCGCCTGAAACCGTTCAAGCGACGCCCCGCGCTTTGTTTGCGTGGGTATGCAATCCTAACGCGATTGGCGGGAAAGGCGCAAGGGTGATTTTCTGTGATGAGAAAGATTCAAAAAAAACGGTCATCATTCCGGCGAAAGCCAGAATCCAGCGCGAACGATGGTGAGCATATGAGTCTGCGGCCTTTCAATAAGCTTCGCGCCTCGGCATCACGCGTCAATCGCTGATTAAAACATGGCTCGGCGAACGGCTGGAGGGCAGGCGCTAAGCCGCCGCCTTCCGCTTCGCGTCCTTGCGCATAATATACCATTGTTGCGCGATGCCGAGGAGGTTGCTCCATGTCCAGTAAATGACCAACCCTGCGGGCATGCGCGCCAGCATCCATGTAAACAAAATCGGCATGAACATGAACATGCGCGCTTGCGATTTATCGGGCGGCGTGGGCGACATTTTTTGTTGCAAGAACATGCCGCAGCCCATCAAAATAGGCCACGCGCCGATGTGCAGCGCGGCCGGCAAAGGATAGGGAAGCAAGCCGAACAAATTGAAAACCGAGGTCGGATCGGCCACCGACATATCGTGAATCCAGCCGAAGAACGGCGCGCCGCGCATTTCGATATTGACGTACAGAACCTTGTAAAGCGCGAAAAAAATCGGAATCTGAATCAACGTCGGCACGCAGCCCGAAACGGGGCTGACTTTCTCGCGCTTGTAAAGCTCCATCATCTCTTGGCTCTGGCGCACTTTGTCGTCGGCGAAGCGTTCCTGAATGCGCTTCATTTCAGGCTGCAACGCCTTCATGCGCGACATCGAGTGATAGGATTTCAGCGACAGCGGCAACGTCACCAGTTTCAGCAAAACGGTGAACAGCAAAATTGCCACCCCCATATTGCCGACCGCATTGGCCAGCATCGTCAACAGATAAAGGAAAGGCCGCGCAAGAAAATAATACAAACCGAAATCGATCGCCTTGTCGAAATGCGGGATATTGTATTGCTCGGCGTAATGGTCGAGCAGCTTGACCTTTTTGGCGCCCGCGAACAGGCGGTCGACGTGTTCGATGTTGCCTCCGGCCGGAACCGTGACGGGGCTGCCGCGAAAATCGCTTTGGAAAAAACCGTCGGTCGGATCGACGGCGCCCGCGCGGTTATAAGCGAATTCAGCGGTCAGCTTGTCGCTTTGCGGCGGAATCATCGCAACCAGCCAGTATTTATCGGTGATGCCGAGCCAGCCACCGGTGCTTTCCTCGGCGATTTTCTTGTCGTCGATCAGCTTCTTATATTTGTATTCTTCCAACGTTCCGCCCAAAACCCCTAAAGCGCCTTCATGCACGACAGAGCGCCCGATCACAGGCGGAACGCCCTGACGCGCGACTGTGCCGAACGGATACAAAACGATGGGCGCGTTGCCGCTGTTGCTGATGCGGTCGGTGATCGTGAACATCGCCTGATCGTCCACCGCGATCGTGCGGTCGAACGTCAGACCCTGCCCGTTGTTCCATGAAAGCCGCACGGAATGATCGGGGGTTAACTTCTGGCTATCGCTTTTCCACAGCGTATCCGACGACGGCATAGCTACCGAGGCCGCATCCGAAAGCCAGCTGAATTCCGCATAATAGGCCCTTTGCGGCGGGGCAGAACCCGAAGGCGACAAAAGGATAATCGCGGGCGAATTTTTGTCTTCGGTTTCGTGATATTGCGTCAGCGACAGATCGTCAAAACGCGCGCCCTTCAAATCGATCGATCCCGCCAATTCCGGCGTCTCGATTGCAACGCGCGGGCTGGCTTTGATAAGCTCGGCGCGGGGAAGCAACTGCTGCGCGGCCTCGACCGGCGCTGTGGCTGCGGCCTGTTTGGGAGTTATCTGCTGCGCTAGATACTGGCTGCGCAAAGCCTCCTGATGTGGCTTAACATAAATCTGCTGGAATCCAAGCCAGATGCCGAGAGAGAGAATGACGGCGAGAAAGACGTTGTTGTTCATTGCGGACGATCTTCAAGATGAAAAGAAGTCCGCTTGAGGTATCAGGTATTTGAAAGAAGGAAAAGATATAAATGATCGAAGCTCCCAAAGGGCGGCAAACGGCGGGCATACAAATGGGATTCCGGATAAATTTTGCGCCCCAACGGTCAGTTTTTAACCACAAAGTTGGTTAGGGGCGCAAAATTTTCCGGAATGACGATCTCTCTTTTTTCGGAGTTTCAATGAGACGGAGTATAAACAAAAGAAAAAGGTGAATCATTAAAGGGGGTTGTACAAGTCAGAGGCAGCAAGGAATCAGCAAATGCCTCATCGTTTTGATCTTAGCACCCGTCAATTTCTCTAATCCCATAGATTGGCATCATTCCAAACGACCCAGAGTCTGGGGATGGGGGCGAGGAAAACCAGACATCGGCGCAGGAAGCGCAGGCCGGCTTTGAACAGCGATATCAGAGAACGCAACGCCTTTTTCAGAGTCCCCTTTTTAAGCCGTCACTGACGG
>JARLJD010000043.1 GCA_031291395.1 Alphaproteobacteria bacterium
CCTCCACACTTACCCCCACGATAAACAACCGCCGCCGCCACAACCACAACAACAGGTAGTGATTTCTTGATGATTAAGGCGTAGAAGGATTCGGACAATTCATTGAGCAACTAATCGGACATTTGTATTGATCGCCGACATTAAAATTTAACTAAATTTTAATCTTTTTTGTTTAAAGGCCGCGCGCCCCCAAATTGAAGCGAGCGTTTCGCGATGCGGCTGCTGCCTATGCCAAAGCGCAAGGCATCACGCCGCTTAGTTCTCGGCAGTTTTTTTGTTGAACACGGCCAATGCTACGGACGGGAATTCCCGCATTCAGGCTTGGCCAAAGACGTGAAAGTCGTGGACTATGCGGTAAAGAACGATTCGTGCGGTTCTATTAAGACATGCGACTCTTCGGTTGTGCAGAACCAACGCACACGAATGTCAACGCTTCTCGCACGATTTATTTTTTTACCGTATCCATCCTTCTCAGCGGCGGCATGTACAGCAAAAGCGCGGCGGCGACGTAGATCGACGAATAAGTGCCGACGAAAATGCCCCATGTCAGGGCGGCGGAGAAGTTGATCAAGGTTTCGCCGCCCATAAAGACCAAAGGCAACAGCGCAAGCAAAGTCGTCCCTGCCGTCATGATCGTGCGCGATAACGTCTGGTTGACCGAGGCGTTGATGATGCTGCGCAAATCGGTCGCTTTCTGGCGGCGCAGGGTTTCGCGGATGCGGTCAAAGACCACGACGGTGTCGTTGATCGAATAGCCCGCCAGAGTCAACAGGGCCGCCACCGCCGTCAGGTTGAAATCCAAATGCAAAACGGCGTAAAGCCCGACAGTGGTGAACACGTCGTGAACCGTCGCGATCAAAGCCGCAAGGCCGAACTGCCATTCAAAACGCCACGCGACATAGATCGAGATCATCACCATCGCCAGAACGGTGGCGAGAATGCCGGCATGTAAAAGCTCGGCGCCGACGGTTGGTCCGACAACTTCGACGCGGCGGTAGTCATACTTGGTGCCGAGTTTGTCGCGTACGGACTGAACCGCCTTCATCTGCGCCACCTCGTCTCCTTGCTGGCGCTGGATGCGGATCAGGACATCGTCGGGCGAGCCAAACTGCTGCAGCTCAACTTCGCCGAGATTCAACGAAAAAAGCTCGCTGCGCAAAGCGCCGACATCAATGGCTTGCGGCGCTTTGGCTTCGATCAGGATTCCGCCTTTGAAATCGATGCCAAGATTAAGCCCTTTGACGAACAAAGCGATAATCGTGACCAGAACCAGCACAATCGTGACGCTGAACGCCCACCAACGTCGGGCGACAAAGTCGATATCGGTATCGTGAGGGATGATGTGAATCGGGCGCAGAAACATAAGAATCTAACCATAAGAGAAAACGGTCAGACGGCATAGCATTTAATGCGCAAACCCCGCAACCCTGTTAATGTGCGGACGGGGCGGCAATTGGAGGCAAGGCGGCGTATACGACATGCGCCTTAAGGATCAGTTTTTGCGCATGATCCTGCGCAGGGGACTGATCGCCGGAATCTGTCGCGGCCATAGCCGCAGGAGCCATCATAGACTTTTGCATAACTCTGAAAGGAAGAGGCGGGGATTCCGCGCCGAATGTTACCTGCGCGATACGGTAAGCGCGTCCCGGCAGCGTAGTGTTCAGCGCCGCCAATTGCTCTCCGGCTTCTTTCAGAATATGGGCGCGCAGAGCGGCGCGGGAGGCCTCTACTTCGTCGGCCGTTGGATTAAAATCAATATCGCCGACGGTAATCTGCATTCCCGCCTTGCTGGATTTCTTGACGGCATTGGCCAAGCCGTTCAAAGCGGATTCAGGCAAACGCGCGTCGAAAACAACGCTCCAGCGTTCCATGCCAGCCTGATCTTGCGAGCGCGCAAAGCCCGTTTCCCGCCAGTCGGCCTTGGCCGCGGCATTAACGGCCTTGGCCATATCGGCGCGCATGGAACCTTCCGCATCGCCGCTGACCGAGGCTTCCACGGATAGCGTAACATGGGCGGTTTTGGTCGTAACCCAATCCTCTGCCGACAGGTCGAATGAAACCGTGTCGTCGACTTTTTCGCATTCATGCGCCGAAACAGGCGCGGCAAAAGACAACGCAAGAAACAACACAAGCAACAAGCGAGAGAGCATCACAACCTCCTAATGGTTTTTTCAGAGCCTACTTTCGCACATTCCCGCCGCGCAGTCCCTCATTCATTTGCTGCGCCGATTCCGCAAGAACCGCTTGGGCTTCGTTCGGCAAGTCAGACAGCGAGAAATCCTTGGCGTCTTTGGCTTTGTCCGGAGGCGGTACGACCGTCGACAGATCGGCATAGGCACCCTTGAGGGCTGGTTTTGCTTTGACCGCGCTCTTGGACGCTGAACCCTTGTTGACCTCTTGAATGGCGAATTCGTCGCCCGAATGAAACGACGGCAAACCCGTGCGCTTGACCGAGCGTTTTCTCGGCGGCGCGGCATCGAGAGGCGGATTGGTCGCGCCTGTTTTGGCGACGGACTCTGTGGGCGGGGCAAAGACAGAAGTCATGCCGACTATGCCCACTTCCAGCGCGGACATGTCGGCGCTTGTTGCGCGTTTGATCGTTTTGGCGATCGCGGCAATTTCAGGGCTTTCTTTGACCGTTCCGCCGACTTTGGCCGCCGCCCAATCCTTGTCTCTTAGCCGCGAGGATAATTCCAGAATCACGCGGCTGTGCGCCTCGGTCGTTTTCGTCACGCTCGGCACCGGCAGAAAACGATGCACGCGCAGCGCTTTGGCTTTCTCAGGCGCGACATATAGCAAGCGCGCCCTATGCGCCCAATCGCCGAAAATCAAATGCGCTTCGCCTTCGCGCTGCCCCCGCAAATGGTTATAATCGACGCGTTGACGGCAAGTATAGGTGACTTTGCGCCCGTCATGGAAGGGCATATTCATGAACAAGCCCGCCACGGTGTTGGTCGGGGCATTGTAACCCGAACCTTCCATAACCCACGATTGCCCGCCGTGACTCTGAACAAAATCCCTCGTATCCGTCGGATCTTCGATACGACCCAGGATTTTCAGGTTACAGTTGCCGACGATCGACTTGGCTTCCTGCTTCACGCGTTTTTCCATCGACGGCAAATCCTGCGCCGCGAACACCAGCGAAAATCCCAGCGACCGCGCCTGCGCCGCCATCACGGCCATACCCGCCGCAGTGTAATAACCGACCTCGTCGAACACCGTCATAAAGGACGAACTCGACCGCGTCTGCTTGCTGCCGACGGCGTTTTCCCAGCCGCCTTCGACGGTATTGCCCAAAGTCGCGCCCATCATGCCCTTCAGGCACGAGGCCACGATTTTACCCAAGTTCGCCGCCTCGTCGCCGGACTTTTCCAAAGCCGGAATCAGCACCACCAAAATGCGCCTGTTCAGCACCACGTCCAGCACGTCGATGTCGGCC
>JARLJD010000044.1 GCA_031291395.1 Alphaproteobacteria bacterium
AAGGGGATGTTTCCGTTTAAAATCATCCTCAATGGCTTTCACCAATGCGTCCGACCTGCCCATCAGAACCTCCAAAATTTGTGGAGAATCCTTGAATCACATCCGATTCTTCTGCGTCAAGAAAATTTGACGGGTGGTAAGCCTTTTTAGGTTATTGCGTCCGTCGGCTCTATGTTACATCTCACATCTACGATTGCAACAAAAGACGATTTTTTGGATTATGCGCAGGAACACGAAGGCATAAATAGAAGCCTTGGCTGGGGAACGTGGATTCGAACCACGGTAAACAGAGTCAGAGTCTGTTGTCCTACCGCTAGACGATTCCCCAGCAGAGGGGGTTTCTCCTATCACAGGATTTTGGGTTTGTGTAGAGGGTTGACCTGTTGAGGACAAGAAAAATGCCTTCGATTTTCTTAAAAACGCGAATTTCCACACTATTGCGGCTTGTTAATCCAGCCATATTCTTTCCTTAATCTTTCGATTATACTGGCGCGCATGGACAAATCAAAGAAAACTGGCGGAAAGGGTGGCGCTTTGGGCGATGTCGCTTCGCGGCGGCGCAAAGCGGTTCGCGTTAAAGCCAAAAGCCGACGCAGCGAATCCTCGCGCCAGTGGTTGCAGCGGCATCTGAACGACCCTTATGTCGCGGCGGCGCAGGAAGAAGGTTTTCGCTCGCGCGCCGCCTTCAAGCTGTTGCAGCTAGACGAAAAGTTTGGGCTTTTGAAGCCGGGCCTGCGCATCCTCGATCTGGGCGCGGCTCCCGGAGGCTGGTCGCAAGTCGCCGTCAAGGCGATGGGCAAAAAAGGCGGCAAGCTTGTGGCGACGGACATTCTGCCGATGCAGCCGATTGCGGGAGTCGCGTTTTTGCAACTGGATTTTATGGACGAAGACGCGCCGGAGCAGCTGAAAGCTCTTTTGGGCGGCCCGGCCGATCTGGTGCTCAGCGACATGGCCCCGAATACCACCGGTCACCCGGGAACCGACCATATCCGCATTATGGCGCTGACGGAAATGGCGGCGCATTTCGCGATTGATATTCTTGCGCCCAATGGCGCGTTCGTTTGCAAATTCTTTCAAGGCGGGGCGGAGAGAGGCGTTCTCGATCTGCTGAAAAAACACTTCGCCAAAACCCGCCACGCCAAACCTCCGGCCAGCAGGGCGGAGTCTTCTGAAACCTATCTTGTCGCGCAGGGGTTTAGAAAGTGACGATCCGTAATTTCAGAGTCACGTCATTCCGGAAAATTTTCTTTCGCACCCTTTCTTTCTTGCGCGAAGGAAAATTTATCCGGAATCCCATTTATTTTCTTGCGACAAAAAAACCAAGCGGGATTCCGGATAAAATCGCATTTTTGCAAGAAAGGGCAAAAAAGCGATTTTTCCGGAATGACGGGAAAAAGAAAAAGTTTTTTTCTCCCATCAAAAAACTCGCATGGCTCTGCGCAATGGCGCTGATTCTAGCGCAAATGCCGCTTCTGGCTTTGCATGCGCAGGAATCCGGCAACGGCGGGCAGCCTGTTTTTATTCGCGACGCGGAGATCGAAAATTATCTGCATAGCCTTGCCGCGCCGATTTACCGCGCAGCCGACATCGATCCGAAAAGCATCACGATCCTTATCGTCAAAAGCAGCACCGTCAACGCCTTTGTCGCCGAGGGCATGAATGAATTTTTCTATACCGGCCTTCTGCAACTGACCGACAGCCCCGAACAACTGGCGGGCGTCATCGCCCACGAAACCGGCCATATCGCGGGCGGCCACTTGATTCGCAGCGAGGAGGAAATGAAAAACGCCTCGGCCGAGGCCATATTGGGAACGATTCTGGCCGTCGCCGCGGGCGCGGCCAGCGGCAGCGGCGGCCTCGCTGCCGGAAGCATGGCCGGGGGCACGCAAATCGCCGAGCGCAGCTTTCTGAGTTTCGACCGATCGGTAGAAGCCTCGGCGGACGCGGCGGGCATGTCGTTTCTCGACCGCGCCGGCATTTCGGTACGCGGCATGCTGGAATTCTTCCACAAGCTTGAAGGGCAGGAGGATCTGCCCAAAGACCAGCAGGAAGAATATGTCCGAACCCATCCTCTGACCCGTGATCGCATCGATGCGGTGCAGCAGCACTTGAATGCTTCTCCCTTAAAAAACGCGAAGTTGCCGGATAAATTTTACGTTATGCATGAACGCATGAAAGCCAAGCTGTTGGGCTATCTGCAGCCAGAGACAGCAATGCTGCGTTACGCCGACGACGACCCGCGCCTGTCCGCGCGCTATGCCCGCGCCATCGCACTTTACCGCACAGGAAAGCCCGATCATGCGATCAAACTGACGGACGGGCTTATCAAGCAAGAGCCGGACAATCCGTTCTTTTATGAACTGAAAGCGCAGATTCAATTCGACAACGGGCGCGTCGACGAAGCGATCGAAAACTACAAGAAAGCCAATGCGTTATTGCCCGACTCTGCTCTTTTACAACAAGCCTATGGCCACGCTTTGCTGGAAAGCAAAGCGCCGGACAAAGACGGCGCGCGCATCGATCTTGCCCTTCAGCATTTGCTGGAATCGAACCGTCTGGAAGGGCGCGAGCCGCTGACATGGCGCTTTCTGGCCTCGGCTTGGGGACGCAAGGCCGAGATCACGCAAGATACGCGTTACGAGGCAATGGCCACCTATGCCTTGGCGGAAGAATCGGCCGCGCAGGGCAACGACAAGGCGGCGGGGCAGCTGGCCGAACGCGCAATGAAAGGCCTGCCCAAAGGATCGCCCTACTGGCTGCGCGCGCAAGACATCAAGCTTTCCACCGCGCCGGATGAGGGGGGCGACAAGAAAGGGAAGAAAAAAGGCGGCGATTAAAAATTCGTTTCCTCATCGTTGACTTGTGCTCTAAAACTTGGTTGTGTCATCCATCCTCTCAAAGAATCGGAGATTCCATGCGTAAAGCTTTCCTTCTCACCGTTGCTCTTGTCGCTTTTGCTCCCTCTTTAACATTTGCGGCGGGTGCGACGCCGACGGAACCTTTGCCGCCACAACAGAAACAGCAACCTCAAGCCGCCGCCCCCTTCACCGACGCCCAACGCGCCGCAATCGAGAGCATCGTCAAGGATTATCTGACCAACAAGAATCCCGAAGTCGTAGCCGACGCTCTGCAAACGCTGCAAAAACGCGAACAGGACACGGCTGAAGCCAAGTCCAAAGATCAGGTCTTAACCTTTAAGGATAAGATTTTCAACGATCCCGCTTCGCCCGTCGGCGGCAACCCCAAGGGCGATGTCACGGTCGTCGAATTTTACGATTATCAGTGCGGTTACTGCAAAATGTCCGAGGAAGGCGTCGACCGCCTTTTGAAAGACGACAAGAACGTCAAGTTCATTTACAAGGAGTTCCCCATCCTCGGCGCCGCGTCGATCGAAGCCGCTAAAGCCTCTGTGGCCAGCGTGAAACAAGGCAAGTTCCAGATCTTCCACGACGCCTTGATGAACAAGAAAGAGCATTTGACCAGCGACGTTATTTATCAAATCGCCAAAGAATCCGGCCTGAACGTCGAAAAGCTGAAAAAGGATATGGCTGAAAAATCCGTCAGCGACGACATCAACGACAGCCTGAAGCTGGGGCAGGATATAGGCGTACGCGGCACGCCGATGTTTATCATTAACGACAACGTCTATCCCGGCGCTTTGCAGTACGAGCAGTTGAAGAAAGCCGTGGACGATACGCGCGCGGCGGCGAAGAAGTCCTGACCGTGAGCGCAGCCAAACCCGTTTTGGTTCTAACCGGCCCCAACCTTAATATGTTGGGTGTGCGCGAGCCTGAGGTTTACGGCAAGGAAACCCAGCAGGACGTCGAGGCTTTGTGCCATAAAACGGCGGAAAACCTCGGCCTGAAAGCGGATTTCCGCCAAAGCAACAGCGAGGGTGACCTGATCACATGGATTCAGGAAGCCCGCGCGCGGCATGCCGCGATCATCATTAACGCCGGAGCCTATACCCACACATCGATCGCCATTCTGGACGCGTTAACCTTAACGGAACTGCCCGTGATCGAGGTTCATATCACCAATATCCACGCCCGCGAAAAGTTCCGGCATCGTTCCTACATCTCAAAAATCGCCAAGGCCGTTATATGCGGGTGTGGCGTTGAGGGCTATGGGTATGCTATGCAGACGGCGGCGAAGCTGATAAAAACGGGGGCTTAGGGTTCAAAAGCATCGTCATCCCCGCGCATGCGGGAATCCATCTTGGCCGCGCCAACGATCGCCCGAAAGATGGATCCCCGCATGCGCGGGGATGACGCCGGTTTTTCTTCGGCAAGGCCGCTTATTTTTCACGAGGGATGTATGTCCACAACCAATAAATTCGACCTCGACATAACCGCGATCCGTAAACTGGCGAAATTGCTTCAGGAAACGGGATTAAGCGAAATCGAATACGCCGAAGGCGACCGCAAGATTCGTTGCGTCGGCCCTCACGCGCAAACCGTTCAGCTTGCGGCGGCTCCTACAGCGTTGCCCCCTGCCCCAATCGCGACGACGCCCACAGCCGAAGCGCCGAAGGAAATCACCGGAACGCCCGTTCCCTCGCCTATGGTCGGCACCGTTTATATGGCGTCCTCCCCGGGCGCCGCGCCTTTCATCAAACAAGGCGACAAGGTCAAACAAGGCGACACGCTGCTGATTATCGAGGCGATGAAAGTCATGAACCCCATCAAAGCCCCCAAAGCCGGAACCGTCGCCCAAATCCTCGTCGAAGACGCCCAACCGGTAGAATTCGGCGAAACGCTTGTCGTGATTGAATAGGCCGCGCCGTGTTCGAAAAAATCCTTATCGCCAATCGTGGAGAAATCGCGCTGCGCATTCATCGCGCCTGTCGCGAGATGGGCATTCGCACGGTCGCCGTTCACTCGACGGCGGACGCCGACGCGATGCATGTGCGTCTGGCCGACGAAAGCGTGTGCATCGGCCCGCCGCCCGCCAAAGACAGCTATTTGAACATTCCCGCCATTTTGACGGCCGCGTCGATCACCGGCGCGGACGCGATCCATCCGGGTATCGGCTTTATGTCGGAGAACGCCGCATTCGCGGAAATGGTCGAACAGCACGGCTTCGCCTTCATCGGCCCCACGCCCGAGCATATCCGCCTGATGGGCGACAAGGTCACGGCCAAGAAAACCGTTCAGGCTTTGGGCATGCCGACCGTCCCCGGCTCCGACGGCGCGCTGCAAAGCCTTGACGACGCCATAAAAACCGCCGCCCGCATCGGCTATCCGGTTCTGATCAAGGCGGCGGCCGGAGGCGGCGGCAAGGGCATGAAAGTGGCGGATGACGCCGCCGGAATCGAAGAAGCCTATACGCTGGCGCGCGGCGAAGCGCGCGCCGCTTTCGGCAACGACGAAGTTTATATCGAAAAATACCTCCAAAGGCCGCGCCATATCGAGGTGCAGCTCTTGGGCGATACGCACGGCAACGCGGTCTATTTCGGCGAACGCGATTGCTCGATCCAGCGCCGCCACCAGAAAGTGATCGAAGAGGCGCCCTCCCCCGGATTAAACGGGTCGGAGCGCGAGGAAATCGGCTTGCTGGCGGCAGACGTCATTCGCCGCATAGGCTATCGCGGCGTCGGCACGATCGAATTCCTTTATGAAAACGGGAAGTTTTATTTCATCGAAATGAACACCCGCCTGCAGATCGAACACACGATTTCCGAAATGATCACCGGCATCGATCTGGTGCGCGAGCAAATCCGCGTCGCCGCGGGATTGCCGATCAGCTATCAACAGTCCGAAATCGCATTCAACGGCCACGCCATCGAATGCCGCATCAACGCTGAAAATCCCGAAACTTTCCTGCCCTCGCCCGGCACGATCGTCGGCTATCACCCCCCCGGCGGATTGGACGTGCGCGTGGACAGCGCCCTTTACGACGGCTATCGCGTGCCATCGAACTATGACAGCATGATCGCCAAACTAATCGTCCACGGGGCCACCCGCAACGAATGCCTTCTGCGCCTGCGCCGCGCTTTGGAAGAATTCGTCATCGGCGGCATCAACACAACGCTGCCCCTGCACCGCCGCTTGGTCGCCCAGCCGGATTTCATTAACGGGGATTATGACATTCATTGGCTGGAAGGGTTTTTGGAGAGGAAATGAACTTGCTGGTTTTTTCGTTAAGGGCCGATGATCGCACGCTTTAGTTCAGGTTTTTTAAACTTGACAGGCGTCACCCGCAACGTTATAGGTTATGAATGATTGTTCGCTTCCGCCACAAAGGTTTAGAGCGGCTCTTTACGACAGGCAGCGCAAGCGGCGTTTCCGCGCAGCAGGCGCGAAAGATCCAGCAAATTCTAGCCTATCTGAACATCAGCCGCGAACCCGCAGACATGAAATTGCCCGGGTTTCGGCTCCACCCCTTGAAGGGCGAACGCAAAGGGCAATGGGCTGTATCCGTAACGGGCAATTTACGGATCGTGTTCGAGTTTGAGGACGAGAACGCCACAAACGTCGATCTTGTCGATTACCACTGACAACCGGAAAGGAATAAAAACATGAAAATGCACAATCCGCCGCACCCGGGTGAAATTATTCGTGAGCAATGCATCGAGCCGCTTGGCCTGACAATCACTTCTGCCGCCAAAGGACTGGGCGTAACGCGCAAGGCGCTGTCCGAGCTTGTGAACGGGCATAGCGGGGTATCGCCGGATATGGCGATACGCCTGTCCAAGGCATTCGGCAGCAGTTCCGAAAGCTGGCTGCGCTTGCAAATGCAATATGATCTTTGGCAAGCCGAGAAGCACAGCGCAAGAATTAAAGTGGAACGTTTTCCTGAATACGCTTCGGCTCAGGGCGTGTGATATTTTCGTCGTCGACTATTTTGAATCCCCCCATGTCCAACCGCACGATCCTGTTTCCCACCCCACAAATGCTCCTGCGCGCCTACGCGGCGGGCATCTTCCCCATGGCGGAAAGCGCAACCTCCTACGGCCTGCGCTGGTTCGACCCGCCGATAAGAGCTTTAATTCCGCTCGACAGCCAATTCCACGTTCCGCGCCGCCTCGCGCGCACGCTGCGGCAAAAGCCCTATCGCGTTTCGCTTAACCGCGCGTTTCAGGAAGTCATGCGCGGCTGCGCCGAACCGCGCGAAGGCCGCGAGACGACATGGATCAACAGCGAAATCCTGCGGCTTTACACGATTTTGCATTATCGCGGACACGCTCATTCGATCGAAATCTGGGACGGCGAGGCATTGGTCGGCGGCCTTTACGGCGTTTCGCTGGGCAGCGCCTTTTTCGGCGAGAGCATGTTCAGCCGCAAGCAAGATGCCAGCAAAATCGCGCTGATCCATCTTGTGGGATTGCTGCGGCAACACGGCTATACGCTATTGGATACCCAATTCCTCACGCCGCATCTCTCCCGCTTCGGCACGTTCGAGGTCGCGCGCGATGCCTATCACCTGCTGCTGAAAACGGCGATCAACCTGCCGGTCGAAAAATTCCCGATCCAGCCGGATTGGGATCGCTTGCTGGCGGGAATTTTGTCCTGAAGAAAGACAATGCCCTTAACACGCCCCTAACGAAGATTCTTCCGATGCCAACCGGTCGATTTTGATCGAAGAAACGCGCGGGCGAATTTGAGAAAGATCATAGTTCGCCTGCATCCGCAGCCACATATCGGCGCTGCCGCCGAAAGCTTTTTCAAAACGCAACGCCATTTCCGGTGATACCGCGCTTTTGCCGCAAATGACGTTGTGCAGTTGCTGGCGCGTGACTTTCAGGCTCTTCGCTGCTTGAGCCGTCGTCAGATTCAGCTCCTCAAGATTGGCCTTGACGAGTTCGCCCGGGTGAACGGGATTTTTCATGCGCATAAGGCTTGCCTCCTTTAATGATAATCGATCAGATCGACGTCCTCGGCGTAACCATCGGCAAAACGAAAAATCACGCGCCAATTCGCGCGAACAGTCACAGCCCAAAACCCCCGAAGATCGCCTTTTAATTCATGCAACCGAAACGTCGGTTGATTCATGTCCTTGGCGCAATCCGCCATATCGAGAGTCGAGAGGATCAAGCGCAGCCGATCGACATGCTGCGGGTTGACTTTGCTTCGATCGCCCTCCTCAAAAAGAAGCCGCAACCCCTTATGCCGGAAATTCTCGATCATTATCCCTCAAGGACGGCTTTCCGACGGGAATGTAAAGCGTAAATTGACATTTGTCAATGTTTTTCGCTGGAACCGGGCGGCTGAGTTTCATCCTTACACCCCGTAATCCAGATATCGTAAACGGGATGCTCCATCGCCGACAAAGCGGGGCTGGAGGCGAACATCCAGCCTTTGAACACGGGTTTATCCTGTTCGCCGGGCGCGATTTCGCTGATTTCGAGATAGGCGGCGGATTCAGGCGGCGCTTCTTCCGGCAGCGTCACGCGGCACGTCCGCGCCACGATGCTGAGCGTGCCGAACTGAATGGTTTTGCCGACAGGCAGGTCGATCTCCTCCACCCGCGCCGTCATTTTGTCGAGCGCGCGCAGCACGACAATCGGCCGTTCCTGCGTCGGCACGACGGCGTGAGCCAGAGCCGGAAACAAGACCACAAGAAAAACGCAAACGGCAAGTTTTTTGAGCGAGGGGACACAATAAAAGGGACATGATAAAAATGCGCTCAAGCGGACGGCAGGTAGGAAAACTGATTTTTGCAAGCGCATTTTTATTGTGTCCCTGTATTGTGTCCCCGTTGCCTCCCGTCGGGGACACAATACAGGGACACAATAAAAGTGCGCCCGAAAGAACGAGCTATACAAGCAACAGCTGCTTGAGCGCACTTTATATCATGTCCCCTTTATTGTGTCCCCTATCTATCGCCTATGACTTACGGCTTCGTCGGCTCTGCTGCCTTGCCGCCCGAACCGCTGTCCCCGCGCTTGCCGCCATAGATCAACTGTCCGATTAAATCATCCAACCGCATGGGAGCTTGCGTCCGCGTGATGCGCCCCGTACCGTCGGTTTTGATCATCGTCTCGTCGACGCCCGGCTCCAGCGACATGTATTTGCCGCCGAGCAAGCTTTCGGTCGCGATCAGCGCGATCGTATCTGTCGGCAATTGCACGGAAGGATCCACGGTCATCGACACCGTCACCAGAAACTGGTCGGGGCCCGGGTCGGAGTTAAGTTTCAATCCCGTGACCGAGCCAACTTTAACGCCATTGATTTTGACGTCGGTTCCTTCCTTCAGCCCGTCGACCATTGGGAAATTAGCCGTCAGCGTATAGCCTTTGACTTCATGCAAATCCGAACTGGAATAAGCGAAAGTCAGAAACAAGCCCGCCAGAGCCAGCACCACCGCGCCCAGTATCGTCTCGAAAACATTGTGTCCCATCGTCTATCCTTTTATTCGGGTTTCCATGCTTGATAATCTCCCGTCGCCTTGGGGCGCATGCCGCCCGCAAGCGCGGCCGGCGCCCATGCCTCAGCCGTTCCGGCCCTATTCCTGACATGCGCCTTCTGCCACGGTTGACCCGCGCTGCCTTGCAACGGCGCATCGGCAGTTTGATGCAGCCAGATATGCCATTCAGGCGGAACTTTAGTCGGATCAGGCTCGCCCGCATAAATCACCCAACGCCGCCCGCCGCCGCCATAATAACGATTGCCAAAAGCGTCGCGCCCGATTTCCTTGCCGCAGAAAAAAGTCCGCAACAAAGTCCCGATTTGCGAGGCGCGACGCACGAAGGAAAAGGATTCGGAAGGCGGCATGAGGGATGGGAGATTCGAGTAATGGTGGAATGTTTATAAATGCAGCGCGAGGGAATGAGAACAGAAAAATGAGGATTGAGAATCCCCATCAATCGTCATTCCCGCGAAAGCGGGAATCCATCGCGAGCGATAGCGAGCCTATAAGGCAACTGAGGTTCCGTTTGAATCGCCGCCGGACTCTTGCCGCGCCAGCCTGCCCCGTACTTGATACGGGGCGCGGCGATGGATTCCCGTCTTCGCGGGAATGACAACCGTCTTTTACCGCGTTCCATCCCCCTGTTCATAACTTTCTCTTTATACCCCCTACATTTTGTGGCATAAAGAGATCGCCCTACATCATCTTGTGGATAACTTCTTGTCCAAGAGTTCGCCCGCATGACTAACACCGTGAAAAAAAACGACTATTTGCTTCCCTTTGCGCGGCTTTTTACCCGCATCGATGGGGACGCTTACGACTCGATTCCCTTCCAGTCGAGCGAATCAGTCGGGGATGAATCTTTTCCCGTGCTGGCTTCGCCTACGACGTGGAGCGCGGAATCGGTCGCGATTATGGCCGACGCCGCGCATCCTGCCGTTCCCGCCGATTTGCGCGCCAATGAAGAAAACACGGTTCCAAGCTGGCTGTGGCGTCATCAAAGCCGCAGCGCCCGGCGCGAAGCCGAGGCCGATCTGCGCGACATTTTCAACCGCGCCGTAGGTTCCGCCGCCGCCAAGGCATGGAAACTTGGCCTGTTCTCATGCGAAAAACACGCGCGCGCCTTTTACGACGAAACGCGCTTCGCCCTGATGCAACGCCATATCGCGATCGCGCCGGAAGTTCTGGCGCCGTGGGGTCTCGATTGGGCGTATGGGGGCGAGGAAGCAAAAGCCCCTCTCCCCCCCCTTGGGGGGAGAGGGGTTGGGGTGAGGGGGGGCGGAGGTATGCTCTCCAATTCCCCCCTCACCCCCGTATCAAATACGGGGCAGGCTCTAACCCTCTCCCCCCAAGGGGGGGGAGAGGGAATCCCCTCCGGTCTTGAAATCCCGCTTTCCAACGCCACGATCGACAGCCTAATCGGCACACCCAGCCCCTCGCCTTTGTGGAAAAAACTATTCACCCTACGCAGCAAAAAAGCGCAAACAATCTCCTTGCGGCTTTGCGACATCGCGACCGACTGGCATTCCCCCTCCCCCCGCCCTGCCCGCGCTGCGATCGATGTTTTGGCGCTGCGCCACACTGACGGCGGCATCCATATCGACGCGCTGCGGCAAACGGCGCGTTTACTGACAATCTTGCTCGATTTGCAGGAACGGCGAGATGTCACGATCGGGCTTGCCAATCTCGCGCCCTTGCTGCTGGCCTTCGGCCTCGCTTACGACAGCGACGCAGGACGGGCAATGGCGGCGTCGCTGGCCGCCCTTGTCACAGCGGAATGCACGGCGACTTCGGCGGAACTGTCGGCCTTGCGCGGCATAAGCGCGGAATTTTCCGAAAATCACGATGCCGCGCTCCGCGCCTTACGCAATCATCGCCGCGCCGTTTATGGCGACGGCAACGATTATGAAAAATTGTCGGTACTGCCGACGCCGCTGCCGCTCAACAACTGCCCCGATTTGTCTTTGGTGGCCGAGGCGCAGCGTCGATGGGACGAAGCCTTGGACATGGCGCGCGCCTTTGGCCTGCGCGCTGTGCAAACAACCGACCTGACTCCCAATCCCGTTCTGGCGGTTCTGATGTCCAGCGCCGCGCAAGGGCTGGAGCCGATGCAAAGCCTGACCGCGATGCAAGACGCGCCCGACGTCCCGCGCGCCGTTTTGCATCCCGCGGTCTGCGAAGCCTTGGCGCGTCTGGATTATCCGCGCGACGCCGTGGCCGCGACGATGCGCCACATCGTCGGCGCAGGCAGTTTGCGCAAAGCCCACGGCATCAACGCCGCCAGTTTACGCGCGCGCGGCATAACGGACGCCGCGCTGGAAAAAATCGAATCCTACCTGCCTTGCGTCAATACGATCAGATTGGCGGTAACGCCGTGGATCGTCGGCGTCGATTTTTGCCGAACGCAATTGGGAATTCCGGCGCGGGTTCTGGAATCGCCGCGTTTCGATTTACTGAAACATCTGGGATTCAGCGACGCGGATATAAAAGCCGCCGACCTTTATTGCTATGGCCACGGCACGGCGCATAACGCCAAATCTTTGCATCTGCGGCATCGACCTTTGTTCGCTTGCGGCAACGAAATCTCATCCCAAGCGCGCTTGCGCATGTCGGCCTCGGTGCAAAGCTTCATCTCCGGCGACACCGGCCTTATCGTTCGCCTACCCACACAGCAAAGCATTGAACGCGGCGCGGAAACAACTCTTTCCGCGTGGCGCAGCGGCCTGAAATCCCTGACGATCATCTTCGATCCCGCCATCGCCGCGAAGCCCCAACGGCAAGCAACGGCGCGGCGCATTAAGGCGGCGGGACAGCCGCAAGCCAAAGGCATCGCCGCGCCCCAACACCGCCCAATGGAAAAAACCCCACCGGTCTTTGTCGCCCAAACACCGATTGGCGCAAAACGCGGCGCAAGACGATAGTTTACTGTAACAGCAACAAACCTATGGGCAAAACAAACAAAATTTGATCGTGCTCTTCTGATAGAAAAATTGTGTCCCTGTATTGAGTCCCCGTTGTTGAGAGTTTCCTTGTCGGCAGGATTGCTAGACGCTTAAACCGTCCCTACCCTTATCGATTGTTTTTTCTTACTGCTTGTGTGGCCACCCGCGACAGCGCAATGCTCGCCGCGACGACGACATTCAAACTTTCAACGCCGGTCGTTGGAATCCGCACGCGGGTAGGAAAAGTGCTGGCGCTAAACCCCGGCCCCTCCTCGCCGATCAGCAGCAACGCTTGTTCAGGCCAGACGAAATCGTCGATAGATGTTCCCTCCAGATCAAGCGCGATGCACGAAGCCGGAAATTCATTCAGCGCGGGCCCGCGCGCCAACGGCACGCGCAACACGCTTCCGGCAGAGGCTTTGACGGCCTTGGGCAAAAAAGGATGCGCCGCCTCGCGCGATAAAATCACGCGCGGCACGGCGAAAGCTTCGCAGCTGCGGATCAACGCGCCGAGATTTCCCGGATCGCCGATCGGCGCGACAAGCTCGATGCCGGAAGGCGCGTAGGTTTTGATTTCCTCGGCCGTCAGAACCGGAATCGTCGGTTGTTCCAATGCCAGAATATTGAAGCGCGTTCCTAAAACATCGACAAGCGCAAACAAAGAAGAAGACAAGGCAACAGGCGTCGCCTCCGCCGCCAAAGGCGACTGGCCGGGCGCCAGAATTTCGTGAACGATTTTCAAATGGGGTCGCCGCAGAAACTCGCGCACCAGCTTCTCGCCGCAAAGCAAGAACAAGCCTTCCTCTTTCAACCCCTTGGATGCGGTGAGGCTGAGGAGTTTTTTGAACGTGGCGTTCTGCGCGCTTTCAATCAGCATCGATGTCGGCTTCTCTAACGGCTAAGGAAATGGGTGAAACAAACGGTTCAGCAAAAACAATAGAATCCCCTCCCCCTCTATGGGGGAGGGTTAGGGTGGGGGTGATGTTCGTGTGTGGGGATAATTTCGCCGCAATAACCGCCAAACAGATCCCCCATTCCTTTCATCTCCCGCGCACCCCAGAAAGAAGAAATTTCACAAATCCTGTGATTTTTCCCTTGACATCCCCCGCGTCTTCCTCTATAACGCCCCAGTCTCGAAAGAGATGTTTGTTCCGCCTCCGTGCCCACAGGCGTACGACTGTGGGGTATCGCCGGAGGCCCCAACAAACAGGTTGCATGCCGCCCCTCGTTTCGGCGAGGTCACGGGAAGCGCGCTTCTCTTTTTTACGGAGTGGTTTATGAAAGGCTCAAGATGAAGAAACAAACATAATACAACCCGATAAAGGCCGTCATTCCGGAAAATTTTATTGCGCGCTCGCACGAACAATGCCGAGTCGCAACCAAAACTTCCGGCGCGCAATAAAATTTATCCGGAATCCCGTTTGGTTTCTTTTTCCCGTCTTTTCAGGGAAGCCGCCTAAACCTTCTCCACCTGACTATATTCCAGTTCGACCGGCGTAGCGCGGCCAAAAATCGACACGGCAACTTTGAGCCGGGCCTTGCTTTCGTCCACTTCCTCGACCGTTCCGATAAAGGTGGCAAAGGGTCCTTCGGACACGCGTACCTGCTCGCCGACCTCGAACATAACGGCGGGCTTGGGATGCTCGACGCCTTCGATGACCTGATTAAGAATGCGCTGCGCTTCGCTGTCGCTAATCGGCGCGGGGCGTCCGCTGCCGCCCAGAAAACCGGTGACTTTCGGCGTGTTCTTGACCAGATGCCAGCTTTCGTCTGTCAAATCCATTTTGATCAGGACATAGCCGGGAAAAAACTTGCGTTCGGCGTTGACCTTCGCGCCGCGGCGCACTTCGACCACTTCTTCGGTCGGCACAAGGATTTCCGAAAAATAATCCTCCAGCCCCTTCTTCAGCGCCGTTTCGCGCACGGCCTGAGCGACCTTCTTTTCAAACCCCGAGTGAACATGAAGAACATACCAACGATGCGCCATAACAGCCTCTTTCAAAAAAATAATGTTTCGATCCCGACCTTCGCGAGGTCTAGCTCATCCCCAAAAGTTTGGAAACGGCATATCCCAGAACGGTGTCGACCAGCAGAAAAAACACGCCCGTCATAAGAGCGAAAACGACGATCAAAATCGTCGTCACCGTGATTTCCTTACGCGCAGGCCATGTGACCTTGGAAATCTCGCGCCGCGTTTCGCGCACGAAAGCGCCGATGCCGCCACGGGGCTTCTCACTAATAACGCCGCTCTGTTCGTTAGGCATGTGTTCGCTCTCTTTCTATCCTTGCGTAGTCTCGGCAGCGCGCGTTCACAGCAACGCCAACCGTCGGCCTTCCCAAATCCAAGCCGTCGCCACAACACGCTACCGCGCTATTGCGACAACAGGCCACAGCAAAAGCAACTCAACTCATGCGCCAGCCCGCCTACGCTAAGAAGCTACGGCACGGCAAATTTCGCGCCCCGCGCAAAATTTGGCAGGAGTGGAGGGTCTCGAACCCCCAGCCCCCGGTTTTGGAGACCGGTGCTCTACCAATTGAGCTACACTCCTAAATCCACCCTCGCATCCCCTTAACCCAAAGTCCCCCGTCCAGCGCTTTCGCACCGGACTAAACAACTAACCATGTGGGGGACAAGGCTTTTTAACCGATCCGCATTCCAATTGCCAGCAAAAAATGCACCCCCATTATACCTTGATCCAAAAGGAAATAAACGGGTTTAAACGAGCTTTTACCCCCGACTGCTCCCCAAACTGCTCCCCAAATTATTTTCCCCCAAGCGTTGGCCTTCTTCAGATGGCTTGAGTCTGGTATTACGCTTTAAGGTTTGCGGCGCGCGGCGTTTCCGTAAAAGCGAGGGAAAAGGAACGGGGTTTTTCTCCGATTTCGTGTGGATTGCATCAGTAAGCCTTCTAGAGCTAACATCTGCACAAACTTATCCTTAGAAATCCCGCTCAGGAAAGGGAATGCAAAATGTCCGAATTAAGTTCCCAGCCGTTTACGATACAAACCATGTACTCGTGGTATAGCGAGAACAAGTTATTTGTTAATAGGCGATACCAAAGAAAGTTGGTTTGGACTCTGGAAGAGAAACAAAAACTAATAGAATCGATCCAGAAGAAATACCCCATTCCAGCCATATTAATCGCCGAAAGAAGGCCTCAAGGAACTTACGAGATTATTGATGGTTTGCAACGCCTTCATGCCATCATGGCTTTTATTGAAACTAGCTTTCCTACCCTTGACGGCAGACATTTTGATATTAAAAATTTTCCTACAGCAAAAAGCAGAGCCGAAAGCGGAGAGTTTACGACAAATAGTAACGGCTCCCTCCTGTCTCAGAAAGAAATCAACACGATATTAGATTACAATCTGGCCGTGTCCGTTATGCGGGGGGCAACGAAGAAAGAAATCAACGATGTCTTCGGAAGAATCAACACGTATGGCCACAGATTGAGCGATCAGGAACGTCGCCAAGCTGGTGTGCAAAATGAGTTTTCCGATTTTGTAAGGAGCGTGGCGTGCATTTTACGAGGAGATACGTCAACAGATACCCTCCTTCTTAGCAAAATGCCGTCGATAAGCATTGATCTACCAAAAACGAAACATGGATATGATGTGCAGGCGGAGGAAGTTTTTTGGGTTAGCCACGGAATTCTTCGAGCCACAGATTTGCGTGACAGTCTGGACGAGCAATGCATCGCAGACATAACAGCAAGTCTGGTGAGTCAAGAGATCATCGATAGATCAAAGGATGCTTTGGACAACATCTATTCACCACAGCATCAAGAAGCATCCAGAGTTTTAAAGGCGCTAGATGATTATGGCACAGACAAGTTAATGGAAGAGATTAAGCATTGCATTTCCCAAATACTTATTGTTTGCAATATGGGAAAACCTGAGAAACTTAGAGATATTGTTTTCAAGAAGAAAACAACAAACGCCTTCCCTTCTGTTTTTGCAATCGTTCTAATCGCATTTCATGAGTTAATGGTTGGAGAAGGAAAAAAAGTTGCTGACCAAGCGGGTGTCAAGAAGGCCTTAACGAACATAGCTTCGAAAATTGACAAGGGAAGAATTGCAACCTCGCCATCTGAACGACGGAAGAATGTTGACGTAGTAAAGGGGTTAATAGGTCGTCATTTTGTGGCGACTAAAGAGAAGAGGAATATGTACAGCAATCCCAGCATCATAGACATTGAAGCGAATATTCGGCGATCTGGTATTGAGCTTGCGGGCTATGAGATGAAGCAAGGGCTTTTGTCCCTTTCAGATGCCCGCGGGATTGATCCAAATATCATCGATAAAGTTGTGAAGACAATGTGTGCAATTGCCAACAATGGGCCAAACAGGGAGGGGAAGATAGTAGTTGGCGTTGCGGACAAACAAGAAGACGCAGATCGTATCGTTGCACTCGACAAGATAAAACCCAAGAAAGTTGGTCTGCGATATATTGTAGGTGTGGCAAGGGAAGCAAAGACCCTCAGCATCAGCATCGAACAATATGTATCGCAGTGGAAGCAGGGAATCAAAAATTCCAAGCTTTCCACTGCGTTGAAAGACGCAATTTTGTCGAGCATCGATTACAACAATTATTATGGGCTTGGTGTGCTAACCTTTAATATTCCGCCGCAAAAGGAAATGTCTTATGTCGGGGATGATGTATATCATCGCGTAAATGATGCCACCGAGCTTGCGAAATCAAGACAGGTTGCATCGATCACCCGTCGTTTTGCCGACCGATAATTATATTGGTGCTGAGATGGACGGCATAGGTGGGACAGGCTTTGAGCAAACTTGAGACATCAACTTATTTGCGATTCAGCCAAGTTTTGGGCTTTGGGTGGGAGATGGCTTGTTGTTTGCAGCTGATCTGAAAGCCTCATCAAGTTTAGACGCTGCCTCATCCTGCATCGTGTCCGTAACGTGGGAATAAAGGTCAAGGGTCGTCATAATACTGCTATGCCCCAAGCGTTCTTGGGCGATTTTTGGATGTATGCCTGCCGTTAAAAGCTGCGTGGCGTGAGAATGCCTTAAGTCGTGGAATCTGACTCTCGGCAGATCGGGGAGACGCCTGATGGCTGACATAAACTTATGAGTGATCGTTCGCGGATGTACCGGTTCTCCGTCCCATCTCCCGCAGACCAATGTGTCATTTGTCTGTGTGATATTTTCTGCCGCCAATTGCTTTGCTTGCTCCTCCTTCCATGTGCGCAATTTTTCAACAGCATAGTCCGGCAGGAGAACGGCTCTTGTTTTTTCAGTTTTAGGGGCTTTGAAGCGCAGTCTGTTTTTGGTTTGTTCGAGACTTTCGACTACGCGAATGGTCTTTTTTCCGAAGTCAACGTTCCTCCAACGCAAGGCCAGAATTTCCCCACGACGCATTCCGGTTGTTAGGGCAAGCAAGACCGCCCAATAAAGTTTGGTTTCTTCGAGGGATTTTAACAGGATGGTTGATTGTTCAACTGTGAGAACGGTAATAGAAACCTTTTTTACTTTTGGCGGCTTTACTGCATCTGCGGGGTTGCGGACAATGATCTGCAATTGCAATGCATACTTCAGTGCCGATTTAAAAATGCGGTGGATATGAAGGCGGGAACGCGGTGATAGCCCGCCATGTTTCTTGTCACGTCGCCCCGACGTTTCCCATTTGTTGTAGACTTGTTGAATGGCCGAAGGGGTAAGCTTGGTCAGAAGGCAATTGCCGAAAGACGGGATAAGAAAATTGTTGACGATTTCGGAATATCTTTCGTGGGTTCTGGGGCTGACTTGGGCGTGAATGGTCTCAAGCCATTGTTTCAGGAAATCGCTAACGTTGACTTTGGTCGGCTCGGGATTCAATCCGCATTCAAGGGCGTCAAGCAACTCGTTCAGTTTGCGCTCCGCTTGTTTGCGGGTTCCTTTAATCGAAACTGCTGCTCTTTGTCGTATGCCCGTCAAAGGATCAATGCCAAGGTTATAGCGGATTTGAAAATGTCCTTCTGAGCGTTGGGTAATAGTTCCAGATCGGCGCATGACACACCTCCGTGAAAAATTGTTTTTTTGGAAAAGCGCTTTAGAAAAAATGATCTAACAAGAAGCGGAATTATGCCGGTTGCTGCGGCCGGTTCTGGCAAAGCGATTGGAACCAGCGTTCGGCTTCGGCGCGGACGACGAGCGTTGTGCGGCCGCGCTTGATTGTGTGCAGCCGCTTGGCGGCGACTTCACGGTAGAAGGTGGCTTTTGAAAGGACGTAGCGTTTGCAAAAATCAGA
>JARLJD010000045.1 GCA_031291395.1 Alphaproteobacteria bacterium
TATGAAGGCTTCGTCGCTGAAGTCACCAAGCTCGGCGAGCTGTACACCACCCTGGCCAAGGAAGCGTTCAAGCCCGTCGAAGGCGCGATCGCCAAGGTCAAGGCCAGCGCCTGATTTTTCGGCTGAGGCGCCGCGTCCATCAGGGCGCGGCATCCTCGGCTGGCGTTTGTCAGTCGCCAGGGGCGGGCGTTTTTTGCCCCGGGTGTTTCAAGCGTAGCGTTTGCGTAGAGTTTGTCTGCGTTGAAATGAGAAAGCCCGGCCCCGGTGGCCGGGCTTTTCTTTTGGGCGCTCCGCATGGACGCTCGCCGCGCGAAAATTGGGCGCAGCCCGATCAGCGTGACGGGCAGCAAGCCGAAATTTTGGGCGGCGCCGAATCGGTCGTCGCTTCAAGCCCGGGCATGGCTTGGGCAGCGCCCGGGACTATCCTTGCGCCCGTGAAAAGTTAATTCTTCAAAGTTAATTGCGAAGGGCCGAATCGTTAGGTTTCGGGCAAGAATTGAGGCGCAGGCTTTCGATTCGTTAAAAATTTTCCGTCTGCACTGGCAGACTCAGGCTACGGCGCATAAATTGCATATTGCCAGGAGAGCTCCGCCAGTTCTGTCGGCGCTCGAACTAAAGTCCAGATTTTCGCGTTTAATGGGAGTGTTCGAGGGGCGGAGCCAGGAATTCATCGGATCTTGAGGAGAGGACGGCGTTGTCCACGCGAGAGAGCAACCCCAGACAGATCGATGCCAGCCGCTCGGACGAGACGCGCGATGGCGCAATAACGCGCCGGAGCCACAATGCGCTGTCGCAGGCGCTGAACATGGCGGGCAAGGGCGGTCGCAAATCGTCCTCCCCCGACGGCCCGGGAACGGGTACGGCCGTCATCACCCGGACCAAGACGCAGACGCAACGTCCGTCCATGTACCGCGTTCTGCTTCTGAATGACGACTACACGCCGATGGATTTCGTGATCGGCGTGTTGTGCACTTTCTTTCACAAGGATTTCGACGACGCCAACCGCATCATGTGGCAGGTCCACAATAACGGCGTCGGAGAATGTGGCGTCTATACGTATGAAGTTGCCGACACCAAGGTGACCCAGGTGATGGATCACGCCAGAAAGCATCAGCATCCGCTGCAATGCGTCATGGAAAAGAA
>JARLJD010000007.1 GCA_031291395.1 Alphaproteobacteria bacterium
ATAATAAAGAGGAAATATACGAAAGATCCGCTTCACAAAATACCGCTTTAATGAAATGCCCCCAAATTCATCTAATTCAATAAGCAATATATTTGTTATCAAAAATCCGCTAATTGCGAAAAAAATATCGACACCAATGCTTCCATTTAAAAACGACGGCCCTCCCGCCATATGATTACACATGACGAGCAAAATGCTGATCGCCCGCAGTCCGTCGAAATGATTCTCATACTTCACGGACGTTTCGTAATTGCTCACGCCCGTTTTTGTCTGCGATTTTGGCAAGGCGGTTTGGAAATTTGACTGAAGAATTCGGAGCTGATTCAAGCTTTGGATGACTCGCGAAAGGCTTGATTCGCTCGACAAGGAAACGCTGATCCGTCTGGTCCTGGCGCAGGCGGAAACGATAGCCGCGTTGACCAAGCAGTGCGAGACGCTGTTGGCGCGGGTCGCCGAACTAGAAGCGAAACTTGGCCTGCCGCCCAAGACGCCGGATAATTCGAGCACGCCGCCGAGCAAGGGGCAAAAGCCTTCGGCGCCGGCGTCGGCCAAGAGCGATGGCAAGCGCAAGTCGCACGCCGGCGCGCATCGGCGGCCGCACCCGAACCCGACATCAAGTCGCGACATCGCGGCGCACGCCTGCCAGCACTGCGGGGCCGATGTTTCGCAACGTCCGCAACTCGCCTGCGAAGCTTACGACCATATCGAAATTCCCCTGATCAAGCCCGACGTGACGCGGGTGACGCTTTATGGCGGCGTCTGCCCGTGTTGCGCCAGGAAGTTCAAAGCGCCACCGCCAGCGGATATGCCCAAGGGCTCGCCGTTCGGGGAGAATCTGCGCGCCCTCGTCATCTATCTGCGCTTTACCCAGGGGATCGCCTTCGAGCGACTGGCGACGTTGTTGTCCGATATTCTCGGGCTTGAGATCAGCGAGGGCGCGCTCGTCAACATGCTGGATGCCTCGCGCGACGCCTTCGCCGCGCAACGCAGCGCGATCCGCGCCAGACTGCTTTCCGGGACCGCTCTGCAATCGGACGAAACCGGCCTGCGGGTCGGCAAAAGCAACTGGTGGCTGTGGGTGTTTCATCACGGCGACAGCGCCGTCTTCGTCGCCGAGCCTTCGCGGGCCAAGAAGGTGGTCGAGGATTTTCTCGGCGATTTCCGGCCTGATTACTGGGTGTCCGATCGCTATGGTGGCCAGCTGGGCTGGGCGAACAAGGAAAATCAGGTCTGCCTTGCTCATCTCATCCGCGACGTGCAATACGCCATCGACTCTGGAGACGATGTTTTCGCGCCCGATCTGCGTCATCTGTTGGGGCGAGCCTGTCGCATCGGGCGACGACGCGAGCGATTATCCGACGCCACGCTGAAAACTTACAAGAGCCGGCTGGAGGCGCGTCTCGACGAACTCATGGCGCGCGCGCCAATGCATGCAGTCGGCGTGAAATTGCAAAACATGACCTGATTACGCGGTTGCGTCAGCCACGCTTTTGGAGGTAGAAC
>JARLJD010000046.1 GCA_031291395.1 Alphaproteobacteria bacterium
AGCTCAATATGATTTGATACCGCCTTGGATAAGGCCTTGAAGAATACTGTTTGCATCGGTCGCTCCATTTTTTGCAAGAAAACGAAGCGCCTTTATGAATCAATTCAGGGCTTTATCCAACTAGCGTCCAGTACTGTGGATAAAATGTTTGATTTCTTTGAGAATTTTAGGAAAATTGATTCGAGATCGCAACAATCTACTTCTATATCGCAACATGCGGAAAATTGTTCTTTCTCGTAGGAGCGGCTTCCAGCCGCGACTGTTGATGTAAAGACAAGCGGTTGCGGCTGGAAGCCGCTCCTACGAGAAATCCCGGAAAGCTGGAAGGTTTGACCCCTACCCCTCGCCCGACATCAATTTGTCGATATCTTCCTGGCTAATGGCAGCGGCAGGCAGTTGCGGCCCGTTCAGCAATCCCTTTTCAGGGTCGGCGGCGTGAAGGTTTTTAGGTATATGCCCCTCGCCGACGCGGTGGATTTCATCGCCCATCGCCTTAACGATCGCCTCAATGCGCACATCGATATGCTTAAGTGTTTCGACGACTTTCGTGATGCGCTGGCCTGTAACGTCCTGAAAATTGCAAGCTTCGAAGATTTTCGTCGTGCAGCCGACGATTTTCTCGTTGATCTCCGGCGCGCATTGCGGGGCAAGCGCGCTGAGTTCGTCGCAAACATCCATGATCCGGTTGGTCGCGTCTTCGGTCGCGCCGACGACGGCGTCCAGTTCATCCGTCGCATTGGGGATAAAATTGGTGCTGATGTCGTCCGGCTTGATCGAGGCGATATCCTGCTTGGCCTGTCGGATATAGTGCGCCAGTTCTTCCAGCTCGGAATAGAATTTCAGGTCTGCGGCCGAGACGTCGCCTTCCAGAGACTGCACCACCTGCCGCACGACGGCGGCGACTTCCTCCGGCGTCAACGGCGTCTTGATCGCCTCGTGCGCGGCCTTGATTTCTTTTTGCAGGCGTTCCTGCAAATCGTGTGTCAGGGAAGTCATGGATGATCCTTTAGAAACTGCCCAAAACGGCGGCAATTTTCTGCTTCAGCGTTTCGGCGTTGAATGGCTTGACGATATAGTTGTTCACGCCCGCTTCCTTGGCCGCGACAACGTTTTCGGTCTTGCTCTCGGCGGTAATCATGATGAAAGGCGTGGGCTTCAGCTTGTCGTCGGCGCGCACTTCCTTCAGCAATTGCAACCCCGTCATCGGCTGCATGTTCCAGTCGGAAATAATCAATCCCATCGGAATTTCGCGCAAAACCTTCAGCGCAGCGCTACCGTCGGTTGCCTGATGAATGTTTTTGAACCCAAGCTGTTTGAGCAAGTTTTCAATAATACGCAACATGGTCTTGTAATCGTCCACGATCAGGACGTTCATATTCATATCAACGGACATAGAGCACCCGGGAAAAGGAAGGAAGGAACTGACGTAAGCAACTCTTTACGCTACGCCAAGAAGATAAAAAAATTATTACCACGCTGTCTACAGCTAATTCATCATGATTAAGTCCTCATTTTCAACCTTAGCGGGAATCTGGCCCTTCTCGTAGGAGCGGCTTCCGGCCGCGACTGTTTTCGTCGTAACAAGGGTCGCGGCAGAAAGCCGCTCCTACAAAGGGATAGCTGAGGCGACGTTACTGGTTATAGCGCACCAAACTGCTGGTCTCAACATCCAGCCGTGTGCGACCGCGCAGAAAATCGAGTTCAATAACAAAAGCGGCGCGAAGAACTTCGGCGCCTTGCTTCCGAATCAAGGAAAGCGCAGCCGACGCGGTTCCTCCCGTCGCCAGAAGATCGTCGCACAGCACGACTTTGTCGCCCTGCTTTAAAACGCCTTTTTGCATCTCGATCACATCTTGCCCATATTCAAGATCATAGGCCAAAGAAAGCGTTTCCCCGGGCAATTTGCCTTTCTTGCGCACCATAGCAAAGCCCAGCCCCAAATGCGCAGCCACAGCCGCCCCCACCAAAAACCCGCGCGATTCGATGCCGACCAAAAGATCGGGCTTCAAAGGCGCGACGATCTCCGACATCAGGCGAACCGTCTCCCGCCACGCCTGACCATTGGCCAAAAGCGTGCCGATATCGTAAAACAGGATGCCGGGCTTGGGATAGTCGGGAATCGAGCGGATATGGTTTTTCAGGTCGATCATAAAGAAACGCGTCGTTAACTGTTTTGTAACCGGAAAGTAGCCTATACTTCACACCGTCAGAAATCGTCCTTATCGTAGGAGCGGCTTCCAGCCGCGACTGTTGCCGTAACAACAAAGGGTCGCGGCTGGAAGCCGCTCCTACGAAAAATCGCGATTTGTGGCGCTACGCAGTATATACTGAGTCCGTCTACGCAACTCAAGAGTGAAACATGCAATCGACTCTGACACAGGCCGATGTCGCCAAGTTGTTGGCCGAGCCGTCTCCCACCGTAAGGGCCGAACTCGCCGGCAAGCTGGGGCATGAAATCGACAATCCCGACCTGAACCAAGCCGAGGCCGCGCTGGCGCAAGACATCGTGCGCATCATGGCCAAGGATGTCGAAGCCAACGTGCGCCGCGCTCTGGCAGAAAATCTGCGCGGGGCAGCGCATTTGCCGCACGACGTCGCGCTCAAGCTCGCCAACGATATCGAAAGCGTCGCGCTGCCGATCCTTGAAAGCTCCCAAGTCCTGACCGACGCCGATCTGATCGAGATCGTGCGCAGCGGCGCCGCCGCCAAGCAGGAAGTCATCGCCGGCCGCGAAGGCCTTGGCGAAAGCGTGGCCGACGTTCTCGTTACGACGGCAAGCGAAAAAGCCGTCGCCAAGCTGATGGACAACACCACCGCGCAAATCAGCGAAAAAAGCCTGAGCAAAGCCGTCGACCGTTTTGCCGCAAGCGATCTTGTCAAGGAAAAGATCGTCAAGCGCCCGACTTTGCCGCCGACCGTTACCGAGCGGCTTGTAACGATGGTCGCAGACACGATGCGCGATTATCTGGTTGCGCATCATCAGGTTTCGCCCACCGTCGCCTCCGACATCGTCATGCAAAGCCGCGAGCGCGCGATTATCGGGCTGACCGGCAAATCAAGCGTCGAGGAGCTGGAAAAACTTATCGCGCAGATGAACGCCAACAAGCGCCTGACGCCGACGTTGGTCATCCGCGCCTTGTGCATGGGCGACGTCGCCTTTTTTGAAATGGCGATTGCGGTCATGGCGAATATTCCGGTCGTCAACGCCCGCATCCTGATCCACGACGCGGGGCAACTCGGCCTCAAATCGCTTTACGAACGCGCAGGGATGCCTCCCGACCTGCTGCCCGCGGTGCGCGTCGCGATCGACGTCGTTCATGAAACCGAAATGACCGGCGAAGAGCATGACCGCGAACGCTACCGCGCCCGCGTTATCGAACGCATCCTGACCAAATACGAAGACGTAGGCGCGGACGAAAACATGGGCGCGGACAACGTAGATTACCTGCTCGGCAAACTCAGCGATATTGTCAAATTAGGGACATAATTTCACCGCATATTTTTGGCTCCGCGCCTTTCTTGACACGCAACAAGAAAGGTTGCATATGGTGGGAGTGGAAAAACGCAAATCTACGCACAGATTGGACGCCATTAAGGCCGCGATGAAGAGTCCGGCTACGCTACGCCGGACAATGGTTTCCGCTCGTGACGCGGGGGCGCTCGGCATGGATGCGGCTGCGGTCATTGGGGTGATTCAGGCATTACGGTATCCGGCCGATTTCGATAAGAGCGCAACCGCGCACCGCAACGCGAAACAATGGCATGACAGCTATAAACCAAAGGTAGGCCGTCGGACGCTGTATCTCAAATTCACAACCGATGAAGACGGCGCGTTTCTCTTGACGAGTTTTAAGGAGGCAGACACATGAGCGTTCAGAAAAAAACCAAAACCTGCCCGTCTTGCGAAGGCCGCATGCGCCGCGGCATAAGGGAGCAGGAGGTTTCGTTCCAACGGCATGTCCTGAAATACAGCCAGCCCGGCTGGTGGTGCAAATCCTGCGATGAGGGCATTCTCGAAGGAGAGGACAACGAAGTCCATGACGCCGCCCTGCATGAGGTTATGGCGCGCGCCAAGAAGTCCCCCCTATCCCCCCTGCTTATTCGGATAGCGCGGGAAGCCGTCGGCGTGTCGCAACGCGAGGCAGGGCGCGTCTTCGGCGGCGGCCCGACGGCGTTCTATAAGTATGAGACGGCAAGGTCTATCCCTTCGGCAAGCATGGCAAATCTGCTCAGGCTTGCGCTTCAACGCCCCGATCTGTTCGCCAAACCGGCGCAGAACGATTTCCGCCTTCCGACGCCCAAAGACATTGCCTTATTGCATAAAACAGCGATGACCGATCGCCTCGATGTCCTTATGCGAAGGGTTTACCCTGATGTCGTGGCATAATATCGCTATACGATATCATAAGCATCCTATCGTGCAACAAACATGCCTCCCGACTGGCTAACATCCCCCGCCCCCGTCGCCTATCCCGACGCGCTTGCGGCGATGGAGTCCCGCGTCGATTCTATCCTCGCGGGCGAAAAACCGGAACTGATCTGGCTTCTGGAACATCCGCCGCTTTACACGGCGGGCACATCCGCCGATCCTGCCGAGCTTAAAGACCCCGCGCGTTTTCCGGTTTATGAGACAGGCCGCGGCGGACGTTACACCTATCACGGCCCGAGCCAGCGCGTAATTTACGCGATGATCGATTTGCGTTTGCGCGGCAAGGACATTCATGCTCACGTCGAACGTCTGGAAGACTGGATCATCCGCGTCCTCGCCGATTTCGGAGTCACGGGTGAGAAACGCGCGGATCGCATCGGCGTCTGGGTCGCCTCAGGCGGCCACGAAGAAAAAATCGCCGCGATCGGCGTACGCGTGCGCAAATGGATCGCGTATCACGGCCTCGCCCTGAACGTCGCCCCCGACCTGTCCCATTTCTCCGGCATCGTCCCCTGTGGCATCTCCACCTTCGGCGTCACCTCGCTGCGCAAGCTGGGATGCATTGCTCCGATGCAACAAGTTGACGAGGCTTTCCGGCGATGCTGCGATTTTACTTGATCCGTAGATTCTTGCCAAAGTCAGGACACCGACAAAGCGAGTTACCCAGACTCACTATTCAGACTTACATGATTGGGGGAAAAAACTTTACCGGTATCCTGTTTGCTTCCTTATCGAAAAAACCCGCTCTGAAATACAGAGCGGGCTTTCTTTTATCTAAATCCCAATATTCGCAGGGATAAGTTTTGCTGACGCGAAACTTACTTGCCGACGGCGTCCTTCAATTCCTTGGCGGCGCGGAAGGCGATCTTTTTCTTCGCGGGGATTTGGATCGATTCGCCCGTGGCAGGATTGCGGCCCATACGCGCGGCGCGCTTTTTGACCTGCAAAATGCCGAGGCCAGCGATGCGGATACGATTGCCCTTCTTCAGGTTCTTGACGATCATCGTCACAAGCACGTCGCCGAGGATTTCATTCGCGAGCTTTTTCGACATGTCGAACTTCTCGGCGATATCGGAGGCAATCTGCTTCAATGTGACGGTAGGTTGTGCTGTGGCCATAGGAGGCTCCATATATTAGAGGTTGAAACTGCTGTCACCTAAGCGGAAAAAATGCGGCTTGGCAAGCGAAACAACGTATAAGACGGGGGTTTTGTGAAGGAAGGGGCGGAGTATGGAAAAAGAAGAGAGGCAAGGATTTTGTCATCCTTCTTCTTTCTTTCCTCCAGCCCCTCCTTGCTTCCCGCGCAAAAATGCCGCATAAATAGGCGTTTTCCGTTACTTAGCGAGGTTTTCTCATGCCTGTTGGCAACGCGCTTTTCGCCGCATTTCTAGACGTTACCTATGCCGTGCTCAATTTTGTCTGGTGGGCCGTGATCCTAAGCGTGGCGCTGAGCTGGCTGGTTTCTTTCGATATCGTTAATCCCCACAACCGCTTTGTGCGCGTTTTGGGCGACCTTTTGGCGCGAATCACTGAGCCTTTGCTGGCGCCGATCCGGCGCATTCTGCCGCCGATGGGCGGGATGGATTTGTCGCCGATGGCGCTGATTTTCATCATCTACTTTATCCAGCGCACCTTGTTGCATCTGGTTTACTGATATGGCGTTTATCATCGACGGCAAGGAAGTCGCCCGAAAATTGCGGCAACAATTGGCCGAACAAGTTGCGGCGGAAAAACTCTCGCCCGGCCTTGCCGTGGTTTTGGTCGGCGAGAATCCCGCCAGTCAGGTTTACGTGCGCAACAAAGCGCGCGCCGCCGGTGAAGTCGGCATAACATCCGACACGCATCGTCTGTCGGCCGAGGCGACGCAGGATGACGTGCTTGCCCTCATCGAGAAGCTCAACAAAGACAAAAACGTGAACGGCATTCTGGTGCAACTGCCGCTGCCGCCGCAGATCGACGCGTTGACGATCATCGCCGCGATCGATCCCGAAAAAGATGTCGACGGTTTTCATCCCGTCAACGCCGGACGTTTGAGCATCGGCATGCCCTGCCTTGTCCCCTGCACGCCGCAAGGCTGCATGCTTTTGCTGCGGGAGGCTTTGTCCAATTTGGAAGGCAAACGCGCGCTGGTTTTAGGAAGATCGAACATCGTCGGCAAGCCGGTCGCGCAATTGCTGCTGCAAGCTAACTGCACGGTTACGATAGCCCATTCGCGCACAAAGGATTTGCCCGCCGAATGCCTTTCCGCCGATATTCTGATCGCCGCGATCGGCAAACCCGCATTCGTGCGCGGCGACTGGATCAAAGACGGCGCCGTCGTGATCGACGTCGGCATCAACCGCATCGACGACCCCGCGCAAGAGGGAAAAACCAAACTGGTCGGCGACGTCGATTTCGCCGCGGCGCAAACGCGAGCCGCGGCGATCACGCCGGTTCCGGGCGGGGTGGGGCCAATGACGATCGCGTGCTTGTTGAAGAATACGGTGGAGAGCGCGAGGAAGAGAACATCGGGCTAGAGACTAATCACTCGCCAAAAAAACCGGCGTCATCCCCGCGAAAGCGGGGATCCATCTTTCTTGCTTTCTTGCAGCCCAAATAGATGCCTTCTTTCGCAAGAATACCGATAATTCTCTTGCGCAGAGCCTCCTATACTTCGCCGCGTCACACATTATCTTTTCGTAGGAGCGGCTTCTAGCCGCGACTGTTGATATAAACACAACAGGTCACGGCTGGAAGCCGCCCCTACGAAAAATAACGATTTATGGCGTGTCGCAGTTTAGCAAGAAGGCCCAGCAGCCTTGCCCGCACCAACAGCACTAGCTACTACGCTTTTTGGTTCTCCCCTATCCATATTAAGCAGATATTCAAAACGTGCAGCGTTGTCTTTAACCGTGCCATCGCCATTATATTGCGTTTCCCTTGCGCGACGCGGCGGTGGCATCAAAGCCCGACATTCACGTGTATCTTCTATCCATGGCCTCATCTGTGTTTCATCGTCAGTTTGAATCATTGCGGCATCCGCATCAAGCCGCCGTATATACTCTTTCAGAACGGGAATGAGTTGATCGGCGTTTTCGATAAACAACACCGCCATGCGTTTTGGATCATTAAGACACGGGGCTGAACCGTCGAGAAAGCTGGGATTGGGGAAGCGATCAAACGCAATCGTTTTAAAAGCATCTATTGCATTTAACGTCTCGGCATAACCAAAAATGCAAGGCAATAAGACACCGCGCGCAAAACTGTCAGGGTTTAATAGCGATTTAATCTCGCAAAAATCCATAATATCGGCTTCGATAGATTCACGCGGCACAGAATCTTTCGGCGCCAAAGCAAGCCGGTATGTCTGCGCCTTGACAAGGATAGCCTCCAATCCCTTGGCATCTTTGCGTGCAATAGCGTCGCCAATGGATTTCATGTAATCTGTGACGGCCTGGTTAATTTCAGGAATTCTTTCTTTATGCCCCCTGAAAAGCGGAACAAGCATATCGGAGCCCGATCCACAAATCCGCGTCATGTTACTGGCAATCGTGCTTGCATATTGGCCTTCGGGACGCGGGCTTCCGTCATCATAACGAAGCATTTCCAAGTAGGTGTATGCTGTAAGATGATGATAACCTGAGGAAACGGCAAACATGTAGTCGTTTTCTTCTGCCAATGCGGGTTCGATCTGAGCCCCCAACGATTTCAATAATCCGGCCACTTTGCGCCACGCTTCTTTTTGTTCCGTTGAAGCATCCGCGCTCAATCGATCAATAAAAACCGCAGCGTTTTTATATGCATCGGGATTAGTCGCGCCCGGCCCCGGCGTCGCCGAACCTGTGCCCGGATGAATATATATAAAATGAATATCGTCTCGCCCGCATTCTTTAAGGGATTTCTTTACCTCTTCGCAAGCAGGGACTTGGGCTGAAGCCGTCTCCGAATAGACGGCGCCTCGTTTGAAATATCGCGCGTATTTCTTCGTTACGGATCCGACTTGGTCTCCGGGAACGGCGGCGATAATGACATCGGCATCACGCAAATGATTGATGAATTGTTCTTCGTCTGTAAATCCTTCAGCATGCGCTAGCTTATGCTTTGCCGCTATGGCCTCCATCTGTTTAAGATGGGTTTCATTGATATCGTAATAACAAATATGTTCTACGTCAGACGCGTTGCGTCCCAAATCGCGAATAAATACACAGCCAACCTGTCCTGAACCAATAACTGCTATTTTCATAATAAGACCCCATCTCTCTGTATCTTATAATATTAATGGATAGGCTAATGCCCTTAACGGCGGTCATTTTATCGCATGCAGCCCCCGCCAATCAATCGGGTTTTTACTTTCATCATCATTGCCCCACTCTCAATGCGACGGAAGCTCTTTAACCAAACTACACCGCCTTCTTCAACACCACCCCCAACCTCTCGCTAAACGCGACAGGATCGGACAGCGTATCCCCATCCAACAGCCGCGCCTGATCGAACAGCAGCCACGCGACATCCTTCAAATGATCCGCCGCGCCGGATTGTTTGGCGCGTTCCGCCATTTGCGCAATTAACGCATGTTTCGGATTCAATTCCAAAATGCGCTTGCTCGGCACGCGGATTTGGTTGTGCTGTTTCAAAAAGCGTTCCAGATGAATATCCAGATCGCCCTCATCCGCCGTCAAGCAAACGGGGCTGGAGGTCAAACGATCCGACAAACGCACATCCTTGACGGCGTCGCCCAACGTCAGCTTCATCAACGCAATCAGGTCGTCCGTTCCTTCCGCCGCGGGTTTGTTTTCCGCCTTATCCTCGCCCGTGATCTTGCCCAAATCCTCGCCGGAACGCGTCACGGATTTGAAGTTTTTGCCCTCGAACGATTCCAAAGCCCCGGGCCAGAAATCATCGACGGTTTCGGTCAAAAGCAAGACCTCGACGCCCTTGGCCTTGAAGCCTTCCAAATGCGGATTTCGCCGCAGTTTTTCGGCGCTCTCGCCGCAGATATAGAAGATCGACTCTTGCCCTTCTTTCATACGCGAAACATAATCCGCCAACGACACCCACCCCTCGCCCGCCGTCGAACGGCAGCGCAGAAGTTTGGACAGATCGGCCCTGTAATCGGAATCCTCGTACAAGCCTTCCTTCAACACCGCGCCGAAATTATCCCACACTTTGGCATAGGCTTCGGCGTTGTCGGCGGCAAGCTTGCCGAGATCGGCCAGCACCTTTTTCGTCACGCCCTGCCTGATCTTCGCCAGCATCGGATTGTTCTGCAGCATCTCGCGGCTGACGTTCAGCGGCAAATCTTCGCTGTCCACCACGCCGCGCAGAAAACGCAGCCACGGCGGCACCAAGCCTTGCGCATGATCGGTGATAAACACGCGCTTGACGTACAGTTTGACGCCATGTTCGCGCTTGGGATCGAACAGATCGAACGGCTTGAGGCTTGGCACAAACAGCAAGCCAGCATATTCGATCCTGCCCTCGGCGCGCCAATGCATCGTCAGCGCGGCCTCGTCGAAGGCATGCGCGACGTGATGATAAAATTCCTTGTATTGCTCGGCGGTGATGTCGCTTTTGGGACGCATCCACAGGGCGCTGGCGCGATTGGCGGGTTTGTCTTCGCCTTCCAACATCACTGGAATGGCGATGTGGTCGGAATATTTGGCGATGATCGCGCGCAGCCGTTCGACATCCAAGAATTCGTCTTCGCCCTGTTTCAGATAAACGGTAACTTCGGTGCCGCGCGAGGTTTTGTCGCTCTCTTCGACCGTAAATTCGCCGCGCCCGTCGGATTCCCACTCCCAGCTTTCACTGGCGCCCGCCTTCCGCGATTTGACCTCGACCGCCTGCGCGACCATAAAGGCGGCATAGAATCCAACGCCGAATTGGCCGATTTGGTTGATGTCTGCCTTTTTCGCGTCCGCAATCTGCTCCAAAAACGCCGAGGTGCCGGAACGCGCAATCGTGCCCAGATTTTCCACCAATTCGTCGCGCGTCATGCCGATGCCGTTATCAGCCACCGTAATCGACCGCGCCTTTTTATCGACCGAGAGGACAATTTTGAAATCCGCAGGATCGTCCAACAATTCCGGCCGCGTCAAAGCCTCGTACCGCAATTTGTCGCAGGCATCGGACGCGTTCGAGATCAATTCCCGCAAAAACACCTCTTTATCGCTGTATAACGAATGAACAACGATATCCAGAAGCCGACTGACTTCGGCGCGAAACGGCATGGGTGCGGCAGACATGAAGGAACCTTTGGCTAGATAGGGTTAAGATCGCGAGGGAAATATGGGAGACAAGAACGGTTTTGCCAAGATGCGAATAGGGGTTTATTTATGAGGAAAGGCAGGCTATAGGGTTCTCTCTTTTGAAAAAGGTTAGGGAGGGCATCTACCCCGCCTCCGCTCAAGTGAGCTTTGGCGCGGCACAGAACAACTTTCTATAAACGGAGACTACTGAATTCTGCGGAAGGGTGGCCGAGTGGTTGAAGGCGCTCGCCTGGAAAGCGGGTAAACGGATAAAACTGTTTCGTGGGTTCGAATCCCATCCCTTCCGCCACCCTGCTCCGCTAAAGCTACGCAGGGCGAAGCCCTGCAAACGAAAAAAGCGCAGGGTGCCCTGCGAAGCTTTAGCGAAGCAGGGCTGGTTGGGAAAAGGGCGCCATGTTTTACGTCTATCTAATCCAAAGCCTTTCTTGTGAAGATCAGCGGTATGTCGGCATGACTACTGATCTGAAGAAACGCATTGAAGAACATAATTCTGGCAAATCCATCCATACCAATAAATTTAAGCCTTGGCGGTTGGTTACTTATCTTGCATTTGATAGCCAAGCTAAGGCAGAACAATTTGAAAAATACCTCAAACAAGGTTCTGGCCACGCCTTTGCCAGAAAGCATTTATGGTAGCCCCGCACGGTTGTCAGATAGGCGGTCGGCAACAGCAGAAAAATGGCTTTCTTTCATTTATCGCAAAGCTTCCGCAAAATTCCTGAATCCTAACTTAAACCCCTTCGGCTCCGGCAATCTGCTGCGGTCGAGGCTTCGTCCGGGGGCTGGAATGTTTCCCAGCGTCTTTTCCCCGCTTGCCACGACATTTTGCAACCAATAAATGCCTTGATAGCCGCGTGCGCCCAGATCTTCGATGATTTGGGCGATATCGTCTTCGGCCATATAGTCGAAAGCAACGGTCGTGCGCGTCTCAAACAAAACTTTTCCGATGCGGCTGGCGGCGATCAGATAATCCAGCGTTTGCCGGAACGGTTCGTTAAAGCGCGCAGTGCCGATCAGTTTTTCCGCAAGATGCGGCGGACATTTGTAATCGAGGGCGACCGAATCGAGACTGCCTTCTTCCACCAGATCGCGAACGGCATCGAAATTGGAGCCGTTAGTGTCGAGCTTTGTTTTAAAGCCCATCGCCTTGGCCTGCCGCGCCAAATCCGGCAGCGCAGGGCAAAAAGTCGCTTCGCCGCCCGAAAAAACAACGCCCGTCAGCTTTCCTTGACGCGTTTGCAGGAAAGACACCACTTCATCGGCTTCCTTGTCGCCGCGTTTCAGAACGATGTCAGGATTGTGGCAATAAGCGCAGCGCAAATTGCAGCCGGAAAACCAGACGATGCAAGCCAACTCGCCCGGAAAGTCCAGTTGGGTGAAGGGCGTAATGTCGTAGATTTGACCCATATCGAAAAATCCTCAGGCGCGTTAAAGCGCATCATAAACCTTGTGTCTTTCCCGTCAAACGCCGCGAAATATTTTTCGCCTCGGTGCCGGAGATAAAATCGGCGGAATGCTTGGCACGGATGCACAAGATATGATAAAACGGGATCAGTCTTATGGCCAGTCTAACTCAAGCACGGTCAACAGTGGCAATCGAAAAAATCAACCCCTTTCGCCGCAAAAGCATGAAGCCCGCCTTTTCTTTCCCTCGCCCCTATGCCCTCGGCTTTCTTATTTTTGCTGCGCTTGCCTGCGGGGCGCCGCGCGAGGCTCTTGCGGCCTTGTCTTTCTGCAACCGCACAACCGTCGCGATCGAAGCCGCGCTGGGCTATCGCGCGGATACCGACGCGGCGACAGAAAATTTTGTCTCCGAAGGCTGGTGGCGCATCGAGCCCGGCCAATGCGCGCGCGTTTACGGGCAATCCTTGACGCAGCGCTTTTATTTCTACTACGCGCACGCGCTTGCCGCGGCAAGCAAAGACGCGCCGCCGACGGTGTGGTCGGGAAAATATATTTTCTGCACCGACGACAAAGCCTTTCGCGTCGAAGGCGACGGCGACTGCTCCGCGCGTAAATACCAAACAACCGGCTTTCAGGAACTCGACCTCGGCCCCAATGTCCACGATTACACGCTGGATTTCAGAGAAGCGCCGGGAAAATAAGAAGCGAAGGGACAAAACAAGGCCCTTAAGGCGTTGTCCATCAATAACCGCTTCAAACAAATCGAGCGTCATCCCCGCGAATGCGGGGAACCATCTTTCTTACTTGCTTTCTTGTGGCCAAGATGGATCCCCGCCTTCGCGGGGATGACGACATTGGGTTGATTCACTTATTTGTAGACGAGCCTTAAAGGGAACCAAGGCCGCGGCCCGCACGAAAAATTCGGCTTCTTCGCCCCAAAAGAGGTTTACCAAGCCAACATGAACCACTTCCCCCTGAAAATAATGTCACACCTCATACCTGATTCCGCCCTTTCAACGCCGCGAGCAAAGGCCTTTTATTGAAAGGCTGGGAAAATATAGCGGTTTTTCCGTGAAATTCCGTGAAATTTCCTTGCTTTGCCGCCAGCAGCCCTTAAAATCCGGCGCGCAAGTGCTTAACTATTGGACGCACACTTAAAATACTTTATATACAGCGTTCCGTTTATAAGAGAAAGGGGACACAACACGGGGACATGATAAAAATGCGCTTGAACAGCCATCGCCCTGATCAAACTGCTTTTTCCGGCGCCTTTTTATCATGTCCCCGTGTTGTGTCCCCGTCTCCATGTCAGGAACAGGACAGCTAATGGCTACGACGAAAAAACCGGCAAAGAAAAAACCCGCACCGCAAGCCGCTAAAACGCGCCCATCAAAATCGGCGCAGAAAGCCAAACTCGCTGGGAAATCTGCGCCTCAAACGGCTGCAAAAATCAAGCCTGCGGTGAATGCCGCACCAAAGCCTGTCGTAAAGGCGGTAAAAGTTGCGCCGAAAAAACCGAACGGCAAGAAGCCCGTCGCTGCGCCTGTTGACGCGAAGAAAGAGGCCGTGAAAATCTCAACGCCTTCAACCGCTGCGCCCAAACCCGCGCCCGCCGCGAAGCCGGAGGCCAAACCGGCCAAGGCTTCCATGTTGGAAGCTAACGACGCGCCCAAAACCGAAGACGACAAGACCGAAGCCCCGATCATCGACACGGCGGCCGAGGCCATCAAGCAGATGATCAAGAAGGGCAAGGATCGCGGCTATGTGACGATCGACGAAATCAACGCCGCCTTGCCACAAGACAAGCTCAATTCCGATTTGATCGAAGACACAATGGCGATGCTGTCGGAAATGGGCATCAGCGTCACCGAAGGCGACGACGACGAAGCGCCCAAAGCTGAAAAAGAAGGCGAAGAGGGCGAAGAGGAAGAAAAGGGCAACGTCAACGAAGACCTCGGCCGCACGGACGATCCCGTGCGCCTGTACCTGCGCGAAATGGGCTCGGTCGAGCTTTTGAGCCGCGAAGGCGAAATCGCGATTGCCAAGCGCATCGAAGCCGGGCGCGAGATGATGATCAGCGGGATTTGCGAATCGCCCCTGACCATTCAGGCGATTCTCGGCTGGCACGACGCGCTGAACGACGGCAAGATGCTGTTGCGCGACATCATCGATCTGGAAGCCACCTATGGCGGCGCGCCGACCAACGAAGCCGAGATGCTGGGCGAAGGCGAAAGCGCGGAAGCCGCCGAGGAAGAAAAACCCGAAGGCGAGGAAGGCGAAGTCGCGTTCGACGACGAGGAGCAGGAAAATCTCTCTCTCTCGATGCTGGAGGAAAAACTAAAGCCTCAGGTGATGGAGACTTTCGGCCAGATCGCCGCCACCTATGCCCGCCTGTATAAACTTCAGGTCGCACGCATCGCGGCGGCGCAAAAAGGCGAAACGCCTACGCCGCAAGCCGACAAAAAATTCGAGAAAACCAAGGACGAACTGGTCGAGCTGGTGCGCACCGTGCGCCTCAACAACAACCGGCTCGAACAGTTGGTGCAACAGCTTTACACGTTGAACCGCCGTTTGGTCGGCATCGAAGGGCGCATCTTGCGCCACGCCAGCGACAGCGGCGTGGGACGCGAGGATTTTCTCGCCCGCTATACAGGACACGAGCTGGATCGCAACTGGCTGCGCGATGTTCTGGCTGGCAAACTGGTCGCGCCGCCCAAGAAAGCAGTAATCAAACTCGGCAAGGGACAGAAACCCGCCGATCCGCAAGCGCCGAAATTCGTCGCACCCAATATCAAGGCATGGACCAAATTCGTCGAACGCTTTGAAGCCGAGACCGACCGCCTGCGCGCTGAAATCGCGTCGATCTGCGACGAAGCCGGTTTGCCGCTGGGCGATTTCAAGCGCATCGTCATGACGGTGCAAAAAGGCGAGCGCGAATCCAACCGCGCCAAAAAGGAAATGGTCGAAGCCAATTTGCGCCTCGTCATTTCCATCGCCAAGAAATACACCAATCGCGGCTTGCAATTCCTTGATCTGATTCAGGAAGGCAACATCGGTTTGATGAAGGCGGTCGAGAAATTCGAGTATCGCCGCGGCTATAAATTTTCGACCTACGCCACATGGTGGATCCGGCAGGCGATCACGCGCTCGATCGCCGATCAGGCGCGCACGATCCGCATTCCCGTGCATATGATCGAGACGATCAACAAACTGGTGCGCACCAGCCGCCAGATGCTGCACGAAATCGGCCGCGAGCCGACGCCGGAGGAACTGGCGGAAAAACTGCACATGCCTTTGGAGAAAATCCGCAAGGTCATGAAAATCGCCAAAGAGCCGATTAGCTTGGAAACCCCCATCGGCGACGAGGAAGATTCGCATCTGGGCGATTTCATCGAAGACAAAAACGCCGTGCAGCCGCTGGATTCCGCCATTCAGGGCAATTTGCGCGAAACGACGACCCGCGTGTTGGCAACGCTGACTCCGCGCGAAGAGCGCGTGTTGCGCATGCGTTTCGGCATCGGCATGAACACGGATCATACGCTTGAAGAAGTCGGCCAACAATTCAGCGTCACCCGCGAACGCATCCGCCAGATCGAAGCCAAGGCGCTGCGCAAGCTGAAACATCCGTCGCGGTCGCGCAAGCTGCGGAGTTTTCTGGATACGTAAACCCGGGGTTGTTCTCGCGCCTGTGTTCTTGACGCTTTGCGCATCAATGATGAGAAAAGCCGTCCCTGCCTTGTCGAATATCTCCAGCACGCGCTGAAACGCGGCGCGGCCGGTGAATTGCTTTAACGACCCGAACCGCCGATCGCATAAGGCGGCGCAACGCGCAGCAAAGTTCCCGTGAATTGTTCGTACTTGGCCAGAATCTTCTCAATCTGGCCATTATAAAGCATTTGCTGCGTTGCAGTGTCCAACATGCGCCGGAATTCGTCCTGTCCTCGTTCTATGGCAATCGTGTTGCCGTACACCCCCAAGGGACTTGCCGTTGCAATGCGGCGAATTTTGTTCGGATTACTCTCGTTATAAAGTTCGCCCACTATGGATTCAGAAAGAGTCACATCGGCTTTCCCCGTCGCGACATTGGTGAACAATTCCGAACCGCTGGCCAAAGCCGGAAGCTGCACCGTCTTCGCCTTGGGGTAATCGCTGGCCGCTATGATCGCCGAGATTTCTCCGTCTTGCGTCGCTATGGTCACGGAGGGATCGTTTATGGCGGCAAGCGCGTTATCGAATCTTTTGTCGTCGGCGCGCGCAAAGGCGACAAATTGCTGATAAGATATGGGAAGCGTAAAATCCACCTCTCTGGCGCGAGACGCGGTCGGCCATGTTCCTGCGCAAAAGGCATCGATGCGGCCTGACGCTAGCGCGGCAGGGAAATCAGCCCAGCCGATTTCCTCCGGCCACTCAATTTTCAGATTCAAGGCCTTTCCCAAAGCTTCCATATAGTCATATTCCGTGCCGGAAAGCTGGCCGCTGTTGATGTCTTTGATAATAAGCGGCGGCCAGATCGCGTACCCGCATCGAATCGTATGCGTTCGCATAACGCGATCATAGACGTTTTCTTGAACGACCCTTGCGTCTTGCTTTACGCTCGTCGAGCGGTTGCCGCCCCAAAATGCGCCAGCCAATCCTGCCAAAAAGGCAACGACGACCAACAATCCATTCTTGGCATTCCTCATCTTGGTTCCCCGCGCCAGTTGTTTCTGTCGACAGCCCTCACGCCAGCTTTTTCTTCAACAGCTCATTCAGCATTGCGGGGTTGACCTTGCCGCCCGTCGCTTTCATCACTTGTCCGATAAAGAAGCCGAACAATTTGTCTTTGCCGGATTTGTATTCAGCGACCTTATCGGCGTTCTTGGCCAGAATCTCGTCGATGGCTTTTTCAATCGCGCCCGTGTCCGTGACCTGTTTCAGGCCTTTTTCCTCGACGATCAGCGCGGCGGATTTTCCGCCCTCCAGCATTTCCGCGAACACGTCCTTGGCGATGCGGCCAGAGATAGTCGCGTCGCTGATAAGGCCGACCAGACCGCCCAAAGCCTCGGCGGAAACCGGACTGTCCTCGATCGTCTTGCCCAGCCTGTTCAACGCCCCGAACAATTCGACCGTGACCCAATTGGCGGCCAGCTTGCCGTCTCTGCCTTTCGCCACTTTCTCAAAAAAATCCGCCGAAGTTTTTTCCGCGACCAGAACCGAGGCGTCATAAGGTTTCAACCCGTATGCGGCGATGAACCGCGCCTTCTTCTCGTCCGGAAGTTCCGGCAAAGTCTTTTTGATGCTTTCGACCATAGCGGGATCGAGCTTTAACGGCAGCAAATCGGGATCGGGGAAATAACGGTAATCGTGCGCGTCTTCCTTGGAGCGCATCGAGCGCGTGACGCCCTTGCCAGTGTCCCACAGCCGCGTTTCCTGCTTGATCGCGCCGCCAGATTCCAGAACTTCGACCTGCCGCTGCGCCTCGTATTCGATCGCTTGCTGCACAAAGCGGATCGAGTTGACGTTCTTGATCTCGCAGCGCGTGCCGAGCGTTTCATCCCCCGCGCGCCGCATCGACAAATTCACGTCGCAGCGCATCGAGCCTTCTTCCATATTGCCGTCGCAGGTCCCCAAATACCGCAAAATCGCGCGAAGTTTTTTAAGGTACGCGCCCGCCTCCTCGCCCGACCGCATATCAGGCTCGGACACGATTTCCATCAAGGCCACGCCAGAGCGGTTCAGATCGACGAAAGTCTCCTTGGGACTTTGGTCGTGCATGCTTTTGCCCGCGTCCTGCTCTAAATGCAGCCGCGTGATGCCAACCTTGCGCGAGGTGCCGTCCGCCAGATCGAGCAAAATCTCGCCCTTGCCGACGATGGGCTGCGTGAACTGGCTGATCTGATACCCTGCGGGCAAATCGGCATAGAAATAATTCTTGCGGTCAAACACCGAGGTCAGATTGATCTGCGCCTTCAGCCCCAGCCCCGTGCGCACCGCCTGCTCGACGCATTTTTCGTTGATGACCGGCAGCATGCCCGGAAAGGCCGCATCCACCAAACTGACCTGCGCATTAGGGGCAGCGCCGAAAACAGTCGATGCCCCCGAAAACAATTTGGAATTCGAGATGACCTGTGCATGGACCTCAAGCCCAATCACCATTTCCCACTCGCCGGTCGCGCCTTGAACATATGACATGGATGTGCTCGCAAAAGATGAAAGATGTGTCGTTGTTGTAATCTAGCGGTGTTTTGTTGTTAACGCAAAGATGTTGAGGTTGCATCGGATTTATCAGGCGGTGTTAAAGGCTCCTTCAATTCATTCAGATAATTATATTCCGGATTCATCGTCGCCTTTTTCATTGCCTGAATCGTTGCGTCAGGCAATTCGCTGATATGATAGGCGCGGCGTGAGGGGGTCTGCGGCGCATGTGTTAAGAAAGAAGTCATGTTCGGCACAAGGATTATCGCGCGTGTTCGTCGATATATTCGCGCAAGGCGTTGTTAATGCAGGTTTGATAGCCCTTACTCTGCTTTTGCCTGTTCTTGAACCATGTGATAATGTCGGCGTCGAGACGCAAGGTCAGCTGTTTTTTGACGGGCCGATAAAACAAACCTCGTTGCGCGCCGCTCCAGTCGCGAACCTCGGGGATGTCTTTTGTATCGATTTGCGCCTCCCGCATAGCGGCCAACGCCTTGATTTCGGCCAGCTGCGTCGGCGTTAGACGTTTAGAAATGGTCTTCTTCATACACCCTCCTTTCATGTTTCGTCGCCTTGCGCGCGCTGATGATGCGGCCAACTTCTTCGCCTGTATAAGGCTGCCTTTCCGGCCCCGTATGAACGACAAAAACGACAACGGAACCGATAACGCCAACGGTTTGCCACCGCTCTTCGCCCTGATGCGGATCGCGTCTGCTTGCCGCCAAAGGATCATCAAACACAAGTCGAGCCGTTTCAAAGCTCAAACCGTGACGTTGTTTGTTGATCCTGTTTTTCTCTGAGTCCCAAACCCAACGCAAATTTATACTCCCAAGAAGTAACTACATAAATGTAGTTACATGTAGGATGAAAGTCAAGCCCATACCCCCCCCTACATCGGCGCATACTTCGCCAATTCCACCTGCGCCCGCAAATCGATCTCATCCAGAATTTCGGCCAGACGCGGGTCTTTGATCTGCGCCTTGCGCGCGCCGACGATGCGGGTGAGTTGCATGAGCCTTTCGCGCGAGATGCCGCCCGACAGAAGTTCCATGCGCAAATCTTCCAGCCGGTTCAGAATTTCTTCCGCCCGCATTTTTCCGCGCGAGGCGTGCGCCAGCGCGTCGTCGACTTCCTGAACGCCGAGAATGCCTGAAATCGCGTTGGCGCTGGCAAGGCTTCCTGTTGCGCTCGTTTCCTCGCCTTCGTCCAGTTGATTGGCGAAAGACGCGGCGCTGCTGCCGCCCGATTTGCCCGCGCGCTTCATCGGCTGCGTCGTGCGCACGCCGCCCAATCCGTCAATTTTATCGATCACGCCTGAGCCTCTTAACTCCAGTCGGCAATTTGTGCCTTGCGGAGATTATATTCTAGCTTAAAGGCCGCGCAAGAGTCATGGGAAAAACGCGGCAGAACAACAGATTATAAAAAACGCCGCTTAAGGCTTTGGCTTGGCACGACTCTGGCATGAAGAAGCGCACAGAGGATCAGGAGCCGTCATGTTCGTTCAGGTCTTATCGCTAATCTCCTCTCTTCCCCGCCTGTCGGTAGCGAAGTTCGCGCGCGCGCGCCGTAAAGTCCCCTCCCCCTTGAGGGGAGGGTTAGGGAGGGGGGTCGCCGAAGGCGCGGGAAATGAAAAAGAACACCAAGTAGGCTTTCGTTTGTTTTTCGGCATGCGCTTCGCGCCCCCCCTCCCTAACCCTCCCCTCAAGGGGGAGGGGATACCATTGCTTTTGCGGCGCCTCTGTTTCTTCCCTCCCTATAAAGTTGCGGCGATCGTGGCGCTTTTGATCTTTCTGCCTCTTTCAGCGACCAACGCGGCATCGCGGCTCAAGGACATCGTGAATTTTGAAGGCGTGCGCGATAATATGCTGGTTGGCTATGGGCTTGTCGTCGGGTTGAACGGGACGGGCGATTCGATGACCAATGCGCCCTTCACCGAACGCAGCTTGATCGGCATGTTGGAACGGCTTGGCATTAATTCCAGCGGCGATTTCACGACCATTCAGACCAAAAACATCGCCGCCGTGATGGTCACCGCCACCTTGCCGCCCTTTTCGGCGCAAGGTTCGCGCATCGACGTTGTCGTCTCGACGATGGGCGACGCGAAAAGCCTTCAGGGCGGAACGCTTTTGGTGACGCCGTTGCAGGGCGCGGACGGCGAGGTTTACGCCGTGGCGCAAGGCTCTGTCGCGTCGGGCTTTAGCGCAAAAGGCGCCAGCGGATCGAGCGAGACGAAGGGCGTGCCGACGGCGGGTCGCATCGCCGACGGCGCGATCGTCGAACGCGAGGTTAAATTCCGCTTGTCCGATTTGGGGGTTATGCATTTGTCGTTGCGCAATCCCGATTTTACCACGGCCGAACGCATCGCCGACGCAATCAACCTCAAGATGAAAGCGCCGCTTGCCAAAGCCGTCGATAATGCGACCGTGCGTCTGGATATACCGGATGCACAACGCAACAATATCGTCGGTTTTATGACCGGTATCGAACAATTGTCCGTCGTGCCCGATGAAGTTGCGCGCGTCGTGGTCGATGAGCAATCGGGCGTGATCGTGATGGGCGAAAGCGTGCATATCAACACCGTGGCGATCGCGCAGGGCAATCTGACGATCAAAATCAGCGAAACGCCGCAGGTCTCGCAGCCGGGGCCTTTGTCGCAGGGCGGAACGACGCAGGTGGTGCAACATTCCGACGTTCATGTCGATGAAGGAAAGGGCAACAAGCTGGCGATGCTGCAAGGCGGCGTCAGTTTACAGGATCTAGTGCAAAGCCTGAACGCGCTTGGCATCGGCCCGCGCGACATGATTCAAATTCTGCAATCCATTAAAGCCGCCGGCGCGTTGCAGGCGGATTTGGAGATACTGTAATGACGGACGGCATTCTACCTTTGGGCGATACGGCGACGGCGTTGGCGATGAACCCGCTTTCGGCGCTTCCGCGTCTCGGTGCAAGCGGCAATGTGGACAAGGCCGCGCAGGATTTCGAAGCGATGTTCGCGACGCAATTGCTGCAACCGATGTTTGAAACCGTTCCGGTCAACGATACGTTCGGCGGCGGGCACGGCGAAGAAGTGATGCGCTCGTTCCTGTTGCAGGAATACGGCAAGATGATCGCCAAAACCGGCAAGCTCGGCATCGCGTCGAAGGTCAAGGCCGAAATGCTGCGGGCGCAGGAAAATGCGCGCGCGCGGGGAAGGTCTGTTTTTCCGGCATCGGCTCAAAACGCCTATAGCGACGCTCAAAACAAAGGATATGATCATGTCGCCAACTGACAAAATAATCGCCCGTGCTTTAAAAGACGCGCCTGTGCTGGTGACCTCGACCGTCGCCTTGATGGAAGAATTGGCGCGGGTTTTGATGGCGGAAATCGACATTGTGACCAAGCGCAAAATGAAAGAGCATGCCGAGCTTTTGAAATACAAGCAAAAGCTTGCCGTCGATTACCGTTCCAATATGAAGGCGATGGCGGCGCAGCCCGGTATTCTCAAAAAACTGGCGGACGAGGCCAAAGCCGCGATCAGGGAAATGGCCAAGCGTTTGGCTGAGGCGGTCGACGCTAACGCCCGCATGCTGCGCGCTGCTGTCGGCGCTACACGGCAGCTCATCCAGAATATCATGGCTATGGTCAGGAATGAGACGATGCCGCGGCAAACCTATAAAAACCACACCAAAGCGCATATGCAACTCGGCATATACAGCCCCACCTGCCGTCCCGTCGCTATCAGCCGCACCGTCTAGATAAGGAAAATCCGTTATGGATCCCCTCGCCTCTCTTGCCGATGCGCTTTCGCAAAGTTCGTCTTTGCTGGGCGGGCTTTTGTCGCAGATGAACGGCTCCGCGCGTGGCGAGGCGGCGCAAAACAGCCTGTTTTCCAGCCTTGTTTCGCAAAACGATAGTGCGCAGAGTCAAGGCGCATCGTCGGCGACTGTCGCCACAGCGGCGGCGGGGGTTTCCGCGTCCTCTGCTCCGGCGTCGTCCGGTTCTTCTTCCGCATCGTCGGCGGATTCCTCTTCCTCGTCTTCCGCGACGACATCCTCTTCCTACGCGCAGGCTATACAAAGCGTTGGCGATCTTACGGCGGCGTTGCGCCGGATCCTTTTGATCCTGCGCCGCAAAAGCGACAGTTCTTCCTCTGGCGGGAGCGGTCATGCGGCCTCTTCCGGCGCTTCGCAGCAAACGTCGGATTCCGCGGCGGCGACGGACGCCAACGGACAGAATCAAGCGCAGGCGCAAAACGCATCCCAAGCTTCGCCGCCAAGCGCGGCTGCCGATCCGGCGGCGCAGAGCGGCACAACAGCTACGGCGGCTTCGGTAGCATCTTCGTCTACTGTAACGACAGCGACGGCTGTCGCTACGACAACCGCGGCATCGGGCGATGATGCGGCGACGGCGTCATCTTCTTCTTCGACCGACACGACGCAGACTCTTGCCGAGATTGTGGCCGAACTTTTGGTTCTAATCCAGCTGGTCGTGCAAAAATTCCAGCAAACGCAAACGGCCGGCGGCGGGACAAGCGGGGACGCGGCGCAAACTTCAGCGCTAACGTCGATGTCCGCGCAGCAGGGCGCGGCTGTCGCAACGGCGGATAATTCTCTGGTAATGACGGCGGCCTCGAACGCAATCGCCGGTCTGGATTATGTGTCGGCGGCAGAGCAGACTACCGCTGCGACAACGGACAAGACGCTGGATGCCATTCGGGCATTGCTGTCCTCAGCGGCCTCGACGGCAGAGGAGGGAACGGCTGCGGCCGCGTTCTCGACAGCGGTTACGGATATTGCCGCGACTTTGTCTTTGATAGCGAATGAAGATCAGACGACAACGGCGCAAGGCTCGACAGCTTCAGCCGATCCGTTGCTTGAATTATTTCAGTCGCTGGAAAAAAGCGCGCAGCAAGTGCTGACAGACAGCGCGGGCCTTTCGGCAAACGACGCTTCTTCATCGGGAGAGGCCAAAGCGGCATCCGTTAGCGCGACGACGACAGATGCGGCGGACGCCACTACGATCGCGCAGCTTGTCCAGATTGGGACGGAACTGAAAACCGCTTTAGCTGTCTTGCAGCAACACAATCCGGCTTCGACCCATTCGGCGATGAATGCGGCATCGGCGCAAACTTCGTCTGTTCCGGCAAACGCGGCGGAGTCCAAGGCCTCCTCAAATTCAACCGATGCGTCCAGTGCGCCCGCTGCCAGCAACGCCTCGCAAATCCAGTTTTTCGCCGCGCCTGTCGCGCCGTCTGCGTCGCCGACGGCGGCGAATGCCACGCCGACAAACCAGACGCTTTCTTCCGGCTTGACGGTTGCGGCCGCGGCGATTGGCGGCAAACAGGGGAACGATCAGAACGCGGCGTCGGATTTGCTGTCGGGCGACGGCCATTTTTCAGCCTCTTCCAATACGGCTCTCAACCTTTCCTCCGGCCTGTCGGCGGAGGGCGCGCAGGCGGCAGGAACCTACGGTTTCGCCAGCACTTTGTCGGCTCTGCGTTTTACGGGCGGCGGAACAATGGGATTGCCCAGCGTTGTCGATCAAGTCATTTTGAAGATGAACAGCAGCGTTAAGAACGGCGACAACCAAATGTCGCTGCAACTCCAACCCGGCGATCTTGGGAAAATTACGGTCAAGCTTGACTTCGGCACGGACGGCAAGGTTCAAGGCACCGTCACCGCCGATAATCCCAAGACGTTAGATATGCTTCAGAAGGATTCCAGAAGCCTCGAGCGCGCGCTGCAGGATGCAGGTCTGCGCGCCGACCCGGGAAGTTTGCAGTTCAGTCTTGGCGGACAGGGCAATCAGGGAAATGCGGGGCAAGCGGCAAACGGTAGCCAGAATTCCGGCGCAACCGCGGCGAATGGCACGGTAACTGCATCGGATTCAACGGACGCGGCGCTCGTCGATATCGGGGCGATTGCCGAAACTTATTATGTCACGCCTACGGGCGTGAATATACGGGTGTAATCTATTGTAGGAGCGGCTTCCAGCCGCGAAAGCCTTAAGAAGAAAAGGTCGCGGCTGGAAGCCGCTCCTACGAAAATCGCAATTAAGGGAGGAAACCATGTCCGTCGGCGCTATCAGCAGTCTTAACAGCATCGCTACGGCGGCATCGAGTGCCAGCTCGTCGTCCAGCTCGAACGCTAGTCAGGCTTCGACGCTTAACCTCAATTTCACGACTTATCTAAAGATCCTGACCACGCAGCTTCAAAATCAGGATCCGACCAACGCGACCGATCCCAACCAGTTCACGCAAGAACTGATTGAAATGGAACAGGTGCAATCGCAGATCACCAACAATACGGATTTGGAGAACTTGGTCAACGCGACGTCGGCCAATGGTTTGGCCACGGGCACAAGCTATGTCGGCGCTTATGTTCGGGCAAGCACCTCCTCTGGCGAATTTTCGCTGCATAACAGCGCCGCGGAAATCGGCTATACTTTGCCTTCGGCTGCCACCAGCACGACGATCAATGTCGAGGATTCCAGCGGCAATGTCGTCGCGCAACTGGAGGGCGGCACAGCTTCCGGCGATAATTATGTGACATGGAACGGCGTGGAAACCGACGGCAGCACGGCGTCGGACGGCACTTATACCTTCGTCGTCAATGCGGTCGACAGCGGCGGCAATGCCATAACCAGCACCAACCCCACGGCGCTCTTCTATGTGACAGGCGTACAATCCAACAGCGACGGCACGCTGACTTTGGACTCTGGAGACCTAAGCCTTCTGTCCACCGATGTGACGGGCGTTTACGCTCCCTCGACGCTGCCGACGGCAACCACAGGAACCGTTATATCGTCCAGCAGCGATAGCAGCACGAGCAGTTAGGTCGCATGTGTAAATAACCGCTCCAAAATGCGCGTCATCCCCGCGCGGGGATGACGCATCTGGTTGATTCACTTATTTGTACATGCGCCCTTTGTTAGCGTGAGAAAACCAATGAATCTGTTAGACGGTTAAAAATAGCAGCGAAGTAGAAACGCCGGGATCCCCTCCCCCTCTCATGTTCGCAGTCAAGGGAAAAAGCGTGGGGATTCGTTAACCTGTATGGTGACAGGTTTTAGGAAAAAGTATAGGCTGGCAAACAAGGTGAAAGAGCTGGGTACAAAGGCGTCGTGTGATCAATCTCTC
>JARLJD010000047.1 GCA_031291395.1 Alphaproteobacteria bacterium
AGCTCAATATGATTTGATACCGCCTTGGATAAGGCCTTGAAGAATACTGTTTGCATCGGTCGCTCCATTTTTTGCAAGAAAACGAAGCGCCTTTATGAATCAATTCAGGGCTTTATCCAACTAGCGTCCAGTACTGTGCGGCCTTGCAAACTTTAGTGAACGCCGGCCAGCTGATCTCTATAGCTTTGACCGACGCAACAACGCCGACGCTTATAGTGGCGGCGGCGCAATTGGCGGCAGATGCGGGGGCGTTGGGCAAGATTATAAGCGCCTATAATCTTTCTGTTTCCAACGTGCTTGCAGGGAACGCGAGCTGCATCGTCGAAAACACTCACGTTACTTCAATCACGGTGTCCGACACGGCAGCCGACATTGTCGCTAATCTAGCTGCCTTGCAGACACTGGTCGCAGAAGGCTTGCTGGCTTCAATCACGGCGACCGATGGCGGAACGATTGCGCTAACCGCCACTCAGGCTACCGCTGATGCAACAGCCCTGAGCAAGCTAACCGGCACCTATGCGATCACGGTTGCCGATACGGCGGCGGACATAGTTGCGAACTTGACCGAGCTGCAAACTTTGGCAGCGTCGGGCGCGCTGGTTTCAATTACGGCGACCGATGGCGGAACGATTGCACTAACCGCTACTCAGGCTACCGCTGATGCAACAGCCCTAAGCAAGCTGACCGGCACCTACGCGATCACGGTTGCCGATACGGCGGCGGACATAGTTGCGAACTTGGCTGAGCTGCAAACTTTGGCCACAGGCGGCAAACTGGCCTCGATTGCTCTGACCGACGGCGGTACGCCCACTCTTACCCTTACAGCTGCGCAAGAGACATCCGACGCGGCGGTTTTGAGCGCAATTACGAGCGCTTATAACCTATCAATATCGAATGTACTTGCTGCGAATGCATCTGCAGTCGTTGGACAAGCCCATGTCATCTCTGTGGCGGTCGCTGATACGGCGGCTAATGTCGGGAGCAATCTGGCCGCTTTGCAGGCTTTGGCTGCGTCAGGCAAGCTAGCTTCCATTACGGCGACCGATGACGGGACGATTGCGCTAACCGCTACTCAGGCTACCGCTGATGCAACAGCCCTAAGCAAGCTGACCGGCACCTACGCGATCACGGTTGCCGATACGGCGGCGGACATAGTTGCGAACTTGGCCGAGCTGCAGACTTTGGCGGCGTCAGGCAAGCTGGCTTCAATTACAGCAACCGATAATGGTACCCTTTCTCTGACCACCACTCAGGTCAACAACGATGCTGGCGCTATCAGCAAACTGACTGGCACTTACGCAGTTGCCATTAGCGCGAATGCAGGAGATGTTGTTAATCTCGCGGGGACTGATGAGACCGTGACGGGTTCTAACGTCACGGTGGTTGCCGGGCAAAATAAAGTTTTTGGCTTGTCAGGAAACCACGACACAGTGTCGACGGGGACGAACGATACCGCTTGGGTTACCTCGACCGGCGCGGGCGACAGCCTGACGATGGGCAATGGCGGTTGGCTGAGTTTGACAGGAGATGGCGAGTTCGGCGATGGCACTGGAGTGATGATGTCGAGCGGCAGCATCACTTTACAAAACAACACGTTGGCATGGATTACAGGTTCAAGCGACACCGTGGCCATGGGACAGAATGATAATATAGGCTTATCAGGAAACCACGACACATTGACAGCGGGAGCAAATAGCATCGATTGGGTCGACTCAACAGGCGCGGGCAACAGCATTACAATGGCGAGCGGCGGCTGGGTGAGTCTGCAAGGCGACGGCGAATATGGCGACGGTACCGGCGTAACGATGTCGAACGGGAGCATCATTTTGCAGAACAATACGCTGGCTTGGATCGTAGGTTCGAGCGATACCGTGGCCATGGGGCAGAACGATAATATAGGCTTATCAGGTGCCAATGACATATTGACGGCAGGAGCGAATAGCATTGATTGGGTCGACTCGACTGGTGTGGGCGATAGCATTACGATGGCGAACGGCGGTTGGGTAAGTCTGCAAGGAGACGGCGAGTATGGCGACGGCACCGGAGTGATGATGTCGAGTGGGACTATCATTTTGCAGAACAACACGCTGGCTTGGATTACAGGTTCAAGCGACATCGTGACCAGCGAGCAAAATGATGACTTCGGCTTGTCAGGCAGCTGTGACACATTGACGACAGGAACGAACGACATTGCATGGGTTGACTCGACCGGCGCGGGTAACAGCCTAACGATGGGCAATGGTGGCTGGTTAAGTCTGCAAGGAGACGGCGAGTCCAGCGACAGCACCAGCGTGACGATATCGAGCGGGACTGTGGTTTTACAGAACAACACGAAGGCAGTGCTCTCCGGTTCGAGCGATGCCATAACGCTTAGTGACAATGATAATTTGGTTCTCAATGGTGTCAATGGCGGGACTAATTCTATAAGTGGGGCTGCGGGGATAACCGGCAGCGGAAACGTAATAACGTGGAACGGCAATGGCGGATACGACACCTATCAAATAGGGACAAATGTCGGCGCCGTTACCGTCAACAATGCCATTTCCGGCGGGACATCTGCCGATGGCGAAATGGATTTTCTGTCCGGCCTGACCGATGAAAATCTGTGGTTCCAGAAGAACGGCAACAATCTGCAAATCGATCTTTTAGGAACATCCAGTCAAATTACGCTCTCCGGCTGGTATGGCAGCAACGTCAGCGCCCAGGTTGAAAACTTTAAAGCGAACGGTCTGAGGCTGGTGGACAGCCAGATTGCGCAGCTTGTGTCGGCAATGGCGACTTATGCGGCCAACAATAACGGGTTTAATCCCGCGACCGCGACGGCGATGCCGACAAACACAACCCTGCAAAATGCCATAGCGGCTGCTTGGAGTCATTAGGGCTTGATTTAGAGACGCTTGCTGCGCAGCTCTTTGCTGGGTGGAGGGGTTTGCTTGTGGCAAGCGAATATTTTTAAAGCGAAGGATAATTTTTTGAAGTTCTATTCATATGCTTTCTGCGCATTTGCCGCCTCCCTTTTCCTTGCCGGTTCGGCGCGGGCGGAATATGTGACGCTGGAGCAAACATGGGCCGAGGCTTATCAGAATAATCCCTCGCTTGAGGCCGAACGCGCCAAGTTGCGCGCGACCGACGAGCAGGTGAACCTCGCGCTCAGCCATTGGCGGCCCAGCATTGATGCGACATCGAGCGTCGGCAAAGCCTATCAGCGCATTCCGGGGCAAGAAGCCTATGGCGATGCCAATTTTGCCGCCGATACGACCAGCTATGGCGTCCAGATTACACAGCCTATCTTCCGTGGTTTTCGCACCTTGTCGGAAACTGAGGCGGCAAAAAAGCAGGTCAAAGCCGGGCGTGCCCAGCTGCAGGATGCCGAGCAAAAGCTGTTGCTCGACACGGCGACGGCTTTTCTCGATGTCGTACGCGACGAATTCATTTTGAACGCAGATCGGGACAGTGAAACGGTTCTTCGCAAAAAACTGGAAGAAACCACCGTCCGCGCGCGCAAGGGCGATCTGACGCAGACGGATGTCCAGCAAGCCGAATCCCGCCTTGCCCGCGCCGAGGTCACGCGCCTGCAAACCGAGAACACGCTGCAAGCCGACCGCGATGCCTATACGCGCCTCGTTGGCCATGAGCCGGAGTCGTTGGCCAAGCCTGTTATCTCGCCCGATGGATTGAATGCTTTGGACGACATTCTCCATCTTGCCGAAACGCGCAATCCCGCCGTCATCGCCGCTCAATATACGCTGGAGCAAGCGGATGCGGAAATCGCAGATAATAAAGGCAGCTTGCTGCCGGAACTAGATCTTGTCGGCAGCTCGTCCCGCAATTATGGGGAAAACTACATAACGCCGGGGCGTTACGATTCAAGCGCGGTCATGCTGCAGTTGAAAATCCCGCTTTATGAAGGCGGGGCAGACCACGCCAAAATCCGCGCCGCGCAACAGACCTCGGTGCAACATCGCATGGAGTTGGAAGACGCAAGGCATCACGCCCATGAACTGGCGCATAACGCGTGGCAAGCTCTTGCAACGACAGACGCCGCCATCAAAGCCGACCAACGCGAGATCGAAGCAGCTGCGAACGCCCTTGAAGGCGTCAAAGTGCAGACGCATGTCGGCACAAGAACGACGCTTGATGAGCTGAATGCCGAGCAGGAACTTCTCGACGCCAAAACCGATCTGGCTAAATCGGAGCATGACCGCAACCTTGCCGTATTGCAGATCAAGTCGGCCATCGGCACCTTGACGGCAGACGCCCTGAAACTGCCGCTCGATCCCTACGATCCGAAACAGTATTACGACGACAATCACGCCAAATGGGTTGGCTTCGGCGGCGCAGACAAAGATATTTATGCCAAAACAGGCAGACCAGAACCAGAGCAGAACTGAGAAGTGAAGCAGTATGTTGCAAGAATTAAACGCCCCGCCAGCCTCCCTAGATACAGGGCTTGCCTCGCTTGTCATGCTGCTGCGTTTTCATGGCATCGCTGCTGACCCCAAGCAGTTTACGCATCGCTTTGCCGGAAGGATCGGCGTCACCGAGATGCTGCGCTCCGCGAAAGACCTATCGCTGAAAGCGCGGGTCATCGACAGCTCATGGGAACGCCTCAAGAAGACAGCCTTGCCCGCAATAGGAGAAAGAAAAGACGGCAGCTTCATTATTATTGGGAAACTTGCCGATGACTCCGTGCTTATCCAAGACCCCGCCGTCAATCGCCCGCAAAAACTGACACGCGCCGAGCTTGAGGCGCAATGGAGCGGTCGATTGGTATTGATGACGCGCCGCGCCGGATTGGGCGAATTGGCCCGCCGTTTCGACGTGACATGGTTTTTGCAAGCCATGCACAAATACCGCCATTTGCTGACGGAAGTGCTAGTCGCCTCGTTCTTCCTGCAGCTGTTTGCATTGGTTTCGCCGCTTTTCTTCCAAGTCGTGATCGACAAGGTTCTGGTTCATCGCGGCATGACGACTTTGGACGTCCTCGTGATCGGGCTTGTTACGGTCGCCGTTTTCGAGAGCGTTCTGACGGCATTAAGGACTTATGTGTTCTCGCATACGACCAGCCGCATCGATGTGGAACTGGGAGCCCGATTGTTCCGGCATCTGGTTGCTCTGCCCATTGCCTATTTTGAAACCCGTAGGGCGGGAGACAGCGTCGCCCGTGTCAGGGAATTGGAAAACATCCGCAACTTCCTGACCAGCTCGGCGTTGACCTTGGTGATCGACCTGTTCTTCACCTTCGTCTTCCTCGCTGTTATGGCATATTACTCGTTGTCGCTGACGGAACTTGTCCTCTCTTCCTTTCCTTTCTATATCGCCATCTCGGCCTTGGTCACGCCAGTATTCCGTCATCGCCTTGACGACAAATTTAATCGCGGTGCGGAAAACCAGTCGTTTCTGGTCGAAAGCATCACCGGCATCGAAACCCTGAAGGCCATGGCGGTCGAACCGCAGATGCAGCGCCGCTGGGAAGAACAACTTGCGGGTTATGTCAAAGCCAGCTTCCGCGTCATCAATCTCGGCAACTGGGCGAGCCAAGGTGTGCAGCTTGTCAACAAGCTGGCGACGGCGCTTCTATTGTTCTTCGGAGCCAAGGCCGTTATGGACGGCAATATGAGCGTCGGCGAGCTGGTGGCTTTCAACATGCTGTCGGGTCGTGTGGCGCAGCCAGTCTTGCGCTTGGCACAGATGTGGCAGGATTTTCATCAGGCGCGGCTTTCCGTGGCGCGTCTGGGGGATATTCTGAACACCACTCCCGAACCCATGTTTTCAGCTGGGAAGACTGCTTTACCGGATATACGCGGCAAGGTGTCTTTCGAACATGTGACCTTCCGCTACAGGATCGACGGCCCAGAAATCCTGCACGACATCGATCTGAACATACAAGAAGGACAGGTCATCGGCATCGTTGGCCCCTCCGGTTCTGGAAAATCGACGCTCAGTAAGCTTGTGCAGCGGCTCTATGTGCCGGAAGGCGGGAGAGTTCTGATCGACGGCGTCGATCTGGCCATGGTCGATGTTGCGTGGCTGCGGCGGCAAGTCGGCGTTGTGCTTCAGGAAAACGTTCTGTTCAACCGTTCAATCCGCGACAATATCGCGCTGTCCGATCCGGGCATGCCGATAGATCATATCATCAATGCCTCAAAATTGGCGGGCGCGCACGACTTCATTCTCGAACTGCCGGAAGGTTATGACACCAATGTTGGCGAACGCGGGGCTAATCTCTCCGGCGGGCAGAGACAGCGCATCGCCATAGCCCGCGCCCTTGTCATGAACCCTCGCATCTTGATCTTTGACGAGGCGACCAGCGCCCTCGATTACGAAAGCGAACGCGTCATTCAGGAAAACATGCGTCGCATCGTCAAAGGCCGCACCGTCATTATCATTGCCCACCGTCTTTCTGCAGTGCGCGACAGCCACCGCATCATAACAATAGAAAAAGGTCGCATTGTCGAAGACGGAACCCACGAAGAGCTTCTTAAGTCCAATGGCCGTTATGCGTCCTTGTGGCGGATGCAAGGAGGCCAAAATGCGGGTTAAGCTCTCCAACAAGCGCCTTCTCGTCAGGCTGCGCCGTATCGAACGGTTCTTGTTTCCTCTGATCCGGCATTACAGCCAAACCTTATGCAAACGCAGCATCAACTTCTATGAAACCAAAGTTCCGCTCCGCATCAAGGCGCGCATCGCCACGATGATAGAGAACTGGCAGCAAGGCAAATTGCCATCTTTTTTCCAAAAGCCGGACGACGAAACAGAATTTTTCCCTGCCGCCCTTGAAATCGTCGAACAACCCCCGTCTCCAGCCAGCCGTACTATTGCCGCAACGATCATGCTGTTCTTCGCCATCTCCCTGATATGGGCGTGCTTCGGCAGCGTCGATATTATAGCGACGGCGCAAGGCAAGATCATTCCCACGGGACGAACCAAGGTTATTCAGCCCTTGGAGGCAGGCGTCGTTCACAGCATTCATGTGCAAGACGGTCAAACAGTCAAAGCTGGCGACGTGCTGATCGAAATCGACTCGACCATCACCGAAGCCGAACGCGACCGGCTGCAAAAAGAATATATTCAGGAAGCTCTTGACGCAGCGCGCCTGAAAGCGGCTATCAACCTGATTGACGATCCCGCCACAACCTTTATTCCCCCCGAAGGCGCAACCGAGGCGCAAGTAGCCGAGCAACGCAATCTGCTCACGAACCAGTTGCAGGAGATTAAAGCCAAGCTTGAAGGCTTGGATCAGCAAATAACGCAGCAACAGGGCAATCTGGCCTCTGTCTCCTCGACCATTAACAAGCTGACCGAGGCGATGCCCTATCTGAAAGAACGCGCCGAATCCCGCAAATATCTGTCGGACAAAGGCTATGGCTCCAAACTTGACTATCTGACGACAAAACAGGACTTGGTCGAACATCAGCAAGAGGTTGAAGTCCAGAAAGGCAAACTGGCGGAAGCGATGGGAGCCGTTGCCTCTCTCCAGCAACAACGCAAGCAGGCCGAAGCCGAATACCAACACAAGAACATCGGTGATCTGGAAGAAGCGCAGCAAAAAGCCTCCAGCTTGCACGAGCAACTCCTGCAAGCCACAGAAAAGTTTCGTTTGCAAACGCTCACGTCCCCCGTGGACGGCACGGTGCAACAACTCTCCGTGCATACCGAAGGCGGAGTCGTAACCCCCGCCGAAATCCTGATGTCCATCGTTCCCGCCGACAGCCATATGGAGATCGAAGCCATGGTGTCCAACAAGGACATCGGCTTCGTCCATGCCGGGCAGAAAGCCGCGATCAAAGTCGATACTTTCAACTTCACCCGCTATGGCCTGCTTAACGGCAAAGTCCTGACCGTATCGCAAGACGCCATCGTGCAAGACAAACCGCAAAACAATGCCCAAAACAAGCAACAACCCGGCGCCGAATCCGAAACCAGCGAACCCAAAGGCCAGGAACTCATCTACATGGCAAGAGTCTCGCTCGACCAATCCCAAATGCAAATCGACGACCGCCTTGTATCCCTCTCCCCCGGCATGGCCGTGACCGTCGAAATCAAAACCGGCTCCCGCCACGTCATATCCTACCTCCTGTCGCCGATCAAAAAACACGTGTCGCAGGCCATGCGGGAGAGATAAAATCTAACGACGTTATCAAAACTTCTGACTTCAAAAGAGGGTATATATTTTCGCTTGATAGGGAGTGGTTATTTGCTATTAAGGGGGACGGATTGATGGTCATTATCTCCAGACGTGCATAGGAAATCGTGTCTCAATGTGCCATAACGGTTCATACAGTCTCAGTTTTGAACATGCGTAGATTTGTGAGTCGGAAGCCACAGCTTACAGTCAACGTATTGATATACAATAAAATGTTTCATTATATCGGAGTTCAGATTGAAATCTAATGTCCTGAAGCTGAAACATGCGAAAACTTTTTTGATTATGAAATGAGCCACAAACAGCGTTGTTACGAAAAGAAAAAGTTTTCAATCCGGATACCGGCTGGAGCCTGCCCCGTGCAACGACACGGAGCCGGTATGACGATTGTTTTGAGCCAAATCCCCTACACCCTTTTCCCCGTCACCGGATTCATCCCGCCTCTCAAATCCACCCGCGCGATTTGTTTGTCGATATAGCTGTTGATCATGCCCACTTTGTTCTCGCGAATCAAGGAGCGCACGGGATCGCCGTTGTTGTTTTCTTCGGTGAACACATAGCGCAAATAAGGGCCCGACGCGCTCAAGGTCTGGTGCCACGCGGCCGTCAGGCCTTGCGCCAGCATGTGGCTGGCGGCGCCCCCTATCGATTGATCCGCCAGATGGGTCAATCCCATAAAGCTTTCCTCGACCGAGCCTGCGTGAATCGTCGTGATGACCAAATGCCCTGTCGTCGCCGCGCGCAAAATCTGCTCGGCCGCGCGCGGGCTGCGCACTTCGCCCACGAAAAGGTAGCGCGGCGTCCAGCGCAAGGCGCGTTTGAGCGGCGTAGCCCAATCCTCTTCTTCGACCTGAACCTGATAGCAATAGCCATATTCGCCTATCGACCCGTCAAGCTCGTATTCGACCGGATCTTCGACCGTTATAGCGACGCCGCCGAAATGCTCCAGAAAATCTTTAAGCAATGCGAAGCTCATCGTCGTTTTGCCGTGCCCCGTAGGCCCCGAAATCAGAATCAAGCCGGTGCGCTGTCCCAGACGGCGCAAATGCGTCGCGACATGGGGCGCCACGGAAAGCTCTTCCAAAGTCGGCACGCGCGCATTGATGCGGCGCAAAATCACCCATTCCTGTCCGTTGGCGAGTTTTTGATAGGATTGGCGGAACCTCATGCCGTCATAGGCGAACGAGCTGTCGGGATTGTCGATATTCTTGCGCAGCGCGCTCGCGATTTCCTGTGTTTCGCCGAAATAAGTATCGGGCAAAATGCGGCTCCAGTTATTGCTGTAATCGCGCCCGGGCGTACGATAACGCGTAGCGCTCTTGCCACCGGTGTCGATACGGACGTACAGATCCATAAACGGCATGTCGCGCAAGCGCGTGCCGGTCGGCTCAAAGCCCTGAAGGTTAAGCGTGGTCATGCCTTCCTGCCCCCCGTCGCGTTTGCGCCTTGAACCCCGGCCGCAGCCTGTAGGCGCGCCACCGTGCGATCGATATAAGTCGACAACATGCCGATTTTGTTTTCGCGGATAAGCGAACGCACGGGATCGCCAGGCGCGTTTTCTTCGGTGAACAAATACTTCATCTGCGCGCCCGCATTTCCCAGCGACTGGCTGGTAAGGGCGGTCAGACCCGTCGCCAGCAAATTGTACACGCCAGAGCCCATCGACTGTTCAGCAAGAAAAACAAGCCCCATCAGCGCTTCTTCGATCGCGCCCGCGTGCACGGTGGTGATGACCAAATGTCCCGTCGTCGCCGCGCGCAGCACTTGCTCGGCCGCCTTGGGCGTGCGAATTTCGCCGACATAGATATAACGCGGCGCCCAGCGCAAGGCGCGTTTCAGATTGATCGCCCAATCTTCCTCGCATTCGACTTCGACCTGAAAACACTGGCCGCCGGTGCCGTGGCGTCCCGCCATCATAAATTCGCAAGGATCCTCAATCGTCAGCGCCGTTCCGCCGTAGTTTTTGAGGTAATAGCCCAAAAGCCCCACGGCCGTCGTCGTTTTGCCCGCGCCGGTCGCGCCCGAGACAATGATCAAGCCGTCGCGGCGGCCAAGCCCCAGCATGTGATTGATGATAAGCGGCGGCAAGCCAAGCTTTTCGATATCGGGAAGGACGGTATTGATGCGCCGCGCGCAAATCCATGACGAACCGTCGGATAATTTCTGGCGCGACAGGCGGCAGCGCACGTCCTCGAACGTGATCGCGCCGTCGTTATGCTCATGCAGCTTTTCTTTCGCCGCGACCGAGAAACGCGCGATATTCTCTTGAAACTCCGGCGGCACGAATTGGCTGATCGTGCTTTGCGATCTTTCCTTTGACCGGTAAAAAGCCTGATCAAGTTGATCAAGGCGCACATAAAGATCGATAAACGGCAGGTTATCCAACAATAAATCGGGCATAGGATTCTCCCCCAAAGCGCAGCAAAAGTCGCATCTCGCGTCCCAATAAGAAACGCGAACGCTGCTAACTTTTACCCGCCTTGGGTTAAAATCGGCTTAATTTCCTGCCGATGCCCTGAATCAGCCCATGGCTACGAATCCATGTTAACGAGAAGTGAAGAGAGATAGTCGGTATTTCAAGAGGCTATTTTTCTTCGGAGTTTCAGGCTTTTCTTGTCGTTGGCGTTGCGGATGAGGTTAAGGGCGAAGTGTCTGGCGACAGCCATGTTTTTAGCGCTGTGGCCTTTGCGAACGCGAGCGAGATCGTCCTTGAAGGTAACGTCCAGCACCCAATGCTGTGCGTTTTCGATCTGCCAATGAAGACGAACGGCATCGAGAAAAGCCTTGGCCGACAGGATGCGGGAAGAGATGTAGAATTGGCGTTCGCAGCTTACGGATCCGCCTTTTTCAATGCGGCGCTCTATGCAAGCGACGGACGCAATGTGCGGCAGTTTCTCTGTTTTTAAACGCGCCACATCCGTCGTGACGCGAAGGCTTCTTTGCTCGATGCGCCCTTGTCCCTTGTCGTGTTCGGTGCGGTTGTCAAAGAGAAGGAAAGAGAAGGCATGTATGGCCAAAAAAAGCCTCGACATCTTGAAGCAAGTTCATCTGATTGCCTTTCAAGGCAATCAGATAATCCGCCTTATGATTCAAAACGCTTTGCGTGACGCGAGGATTTCCTGCGAAAGCGGGAATCCATCGCCGCGTAGCCCGCACCTGTGAGAACGGGGGTCTGCGCGTCAAGAGTTCAGCGGCGATTCAAATTGAACAGCCGTTTGACTCATGCGCTCGCTATCGCTCGCAGATGGATTCTCGCTTTCGCGGGCATGACGACTTTCTTAGCATCTGTTCGTGATCCTGTCATTTATCCGAAACAGTGCAGCAAAAGCTGTAGAGTTCCCCTCCCCTTGAGGGAGGGGGTAGGGGTGGGGTATATAAAGGCAGGGGATGCGCTAGAAAAATAACCTATTGTTTTATTTGGATAATTGTCGAGTTTTATACACTCCACCCCTAACTCCTCTCTCAAGGGGAGGGGAATTCTACCGTGCTTTTTGAACTGGTTGTTCCAAAGCAAAAGATCGTGAACGGGTTCTTGGAGCCGTTGGTATCAGAGCTTGTCATGAAACAATCGCGCTGATTGGTAGGCGGGGTTCCATCCCCGCGCTCTCTCTACAAACGCCAAGCTTATTTTTTGCGGAGTACGGGGGGGGGGTGGAACCCCGCGCTACCAGAATTTATTCCGCTTCCGCGGTTCGTGGGGCGGCGCGGCGGTTGGGGCGGATGCGGAGGCGGGTGATGCGGTTTTGGTCCATTTCGAGGACTTCGAGATGAAGGCCGGAGGGGGTGGAGAAGCTTTCGCCTGTGTGCGGGACGCGTCCTGCTAGATGCGTGACATAGCCGCCCAGCGTATCGACGTCCTCGCCGTCCAAGGGCGGCAGGCGCAGGCCGGTTTGACGCTCGAACGCCTCGATCGTCAGGCGCGCGTCGGTCAGCAAAGTGCCGTCGGGTTGGGCGACGACGGGGGGCGTAGAGGGCGCGTCGTGTTCGTCTTCGATCTCGCCGACGATTTCCTCGACCAGATCCTCGATCGTCACAAGGCCGTCGATGCCGCCGAATTCGTCGATCACCACCGCCATATGCTGGCGCGTTTGCCGCATTTGCAGCAGCAGTTTCGAGGCGGGCATGGAAGGCGCGACATATAAGACCGGACGCAGAATGTCGGGAATGACGCAGGGGCGTTGCTGCGCCAGATAGGGGACGATGTCCTTGACATGCGCGATGCCGATAACCTCGTCCAGCGTTTCGCGATAGATGGGCACGCGGCTGTAGCCGTTTGCCGACATTTCCTCGACCAGTTCCTTGATCGAGGCGTTCACGTCTATTGCGACAATATCGGCGCGCGGCACCATGCAGTCGCTCACGCGGCGTTCGCGCAGGCGCATGATGTTGGCCAGAAGCACGCGCTCGGACGGCGAAATGCCGGTGGCGGATAACGGCTCGTCGATCAGTTCCTCGACCACTTCGCGCAGCGCCTCGGCGTCGGCCGGGGGGCTGATGAGGTGAATCAGTTTGTGCCAAAGATCAAGGCCGATACTTCGCGGCTCTTCCGTCGGCGTCGGGGCCGGTTCCCGGGTGTCGTTCATGATTTGCGGCGCTTGTGGGGCGCGGGTTGTGGGGCGTAGGGATCGGGCAAGCCCAAAGAATTCATGATTTTCGTTTCCAAGTTTTCCATTTGCTCGGCATCGCGGTTATTTAGGTGATTATACCCGAAAAGATGTAAAAGGCCATGAATGATCAGATGCGTGAGGTGATCTGTCAATAATTTGTTGTCTGCTTTGGCTTCGGCCACAACATATTGATAGGCGATGGCGATGTCGCCGAGTTCTATGATTTCTCCGCGCTTGCCCAAACGCGGTAAGTCGGCGGGAGAGAATTGGGGGAAGGACAAGACGTTCGTCGGTTTGTCGATGCCGCGAAAATCGTTGTTTAATTGGCGCACTTTGGCGTTTCCGGCCAGCAGAATTGTGGCCGAAACGGGAAAGCGGAGTTTTTGGGGCAAATGGGCAAGCGTCGCCTGCGCCGCTTTTTGCAGGCGCGCGCGCAGACGCGGGACGCGTCGCCATGAGGCGACGGTGGTTTGGATATCGAGCAAAGGGGACGGGTCAGGCATGTGCTGTTTGTGAACATGCCTGATGATGGGGGAGTCGTAAAGGGGGAAAGTTGAAGTGTCAACGCAAAGTTAAAATGTCACCTAATCCCGCAACGTGAGAATGTCACTTTTTTGGCTTGAGGTTGGGTGGCTGTGGGTAAGGGCGGGCGACGCGCACCCCCAGATCGTGCGCTAGCGGCGCCCGCCCTTATCCACA
>JARLJD010000048.1 GCA_031291395.1 Alphaproteobacteria bacterium
AGCTCAATATGATTTGATACCGCCTTGGATAAGGCCTTGAAGAATACTGTTTGCATCGGTCGCTCCATTTTTTGCAAGAAAACGAAGCGCCTTTATGAATCAATTCAGGGCTTTATCCAACTAGCGTCCAGTACTGTGATGTGATGCAGTAAGGCTAATGCGCTGCGCCGCTTATCGGCAGGCGGATAATGATGCTGGTGCCTATGCCGCTCTCGCCGGATTGCGCGTTTATGCGGCCTTGATGCGCTTCGATGAAACCTCGGCAGATCGACAGGCCAAGGCCAACACCTTCGACAGGTCCGGTTACGGCGTCGCTCTTTTTAATCCGGTAAAACATGTCGAAAACGTTCTGGCGCTCGCTTTCGGGAATGCCAGGGCCGCGGTCGGTGATCGTAATTTTGATGTCGGAGCCTTCCCGCCATACCGCTATATGGATTGGCTCGTCGGGCGTGGAATAGGAACAGGCGTTTTCAATCACGTTGACAAAAACGCGGTGAAGCGCCGCGCCGTCGGCCTCGATCAAGGGCAAGTCCTGTGCGCAGTCGAGATTCACCACGCGTTCTTTGACGCGGCGCGCCAAGCGGGTCAAGGCTTTGTCGATCAGGTCGCGTACCTGCGTCGGTTGGAAATGAAAGCGCATCCCGCCCGCCACCAGTTCGGTCATATCAAGCAGATTTTCGACAAAGCGATCAAGCCGGTCTGATTCCTGTTCGATATGGCCGACAAGCGCGCGTTGCTCGTCGGGAGGCGTTTCGTTCCAGCTTTTATTCAGGCTCTGCACGGTAAAAATGATGCTGTCCAAAGGCGCGCGCAGATCGCGGCTGATCGAGGAAAGCAGGCTGGCGCGCAATTTTTCGGTTTCCGACTGCAAGCGAGCTTGCGCCACGTCGGTCACCAGTTTGGCGCGTTCGATCGCCGAGGCGGATTGATAGGCGAGGCTGGTCAGAAAATGGTTTTGCGAGGACGTCAACGCGCTGCCGTCCTCCGTTCGAACCGCCAAAACGCCAAGCGACGTCGCGCCGGATTGCAAAGGCAATCCGTAAAACGCCGCGCCGGGCAGCGTGTCGGAATGGAAACCCGCCGGTTTGCGATGACGCCACGCCCAATCCATTGCCGCGTTCGAGGCCGTGTCGAGCTTGAGATCGGCGGGAACGGCAGCCACGACTTCTAGCCTTTCATTTTTAGGCAAAAGCACGGCGACGCGTGCCCCCAATGCCCCAGCTACGCGCCGCGCCGTTGCCTGCGCTACATCGTCGATGGTGGCTGCCGCTGCGATGCTTTTGGTGAAATCGTATAAAGCTTGCGTGCGTTCGGCGTTGGCGCGCGTGACTTTAATCTGCCGATGCAGCCGCGCGCCGATCATGCTGATCGAAACGCCTAGAACGAGAAAATAAAGAAGGGACTGGGCATCTTCAGAACGGCTTGGAAAAAAAGACACATGCGGCGCAGTCAAGAAAAGATCTTGCGCGATTACGCTTAGAGCAACCGCGCAAAGAGACGGAACCAGATCAAGATCAAGCGCGACAAGAAAAACTGCAAGCGTATAAAGAAACGGTAGAAAGGCAGGCGGCATGAACGAGCGAAAAACCAGAGCGACAAGGCTCGTGAACCCAATGACGAAAAGCGTTTCGCGCGCGTCGGCTTTATGAAATTTCCAAAGCGGAAAATCGCTCGATAAAAATGCTTTGTGCGTTCCCACGCTGTGTCCGGAAGGCTCCGCATTATTGACGAGAAGAATATCGAATCCTTCGCCTTGTTTTAGCAGAGTCTCCGCGACCGAAGGCCGCACGAAGCGCGAGAAAGACGAACGCGAAGTTTTGCCGATGATGATCGTGCTGACATTGTGTTCGCGCGCGATGCGCAGAATTTCAAAGGGAATATCTTCTCCGGTTACGGTCATTGTTTCTGCGCCCAGACTCTCGGCCAGTTGCATCGCCTGCGCGATGTCGTTGCGCGTTTTTTCGGCAAGCTGGCTGTGGTGGCTGGTTTCGATGTACAGGACGAGCCACGGCGTTTGCCGCCTTTCCGCGCTGCGCCGCGCCGCGCGCACCAACGCCGCCGCCTGATTGTCCCCCGAGACGCAGACCATAACGCGGCTGCTTGTCGGCCACGGGCCGGAAATCGCGTGGCGGCGCATATAGGTCGTCATTTGCTCGTCGACACGGTCGGCGGCTTGACGCAGCGCCAGTTCGCGCAAAGCGGTTAGATTGCCCGGCGTGAAAAAACGATGCGACGCCAGCCGCGCCTGTTCCGGTATATAGACTTTGCCTTCCTTCAAACGCTGCAAAAGCTCGTCCGGCGGCAGGTCGATCAATTCGATAGCGTTAGCCAGTTGCACAATATTGTCCGGCACCGTCTCGCGCACCTTGACTCCGGTTATATAGGCGACGATGTCGTTCAGGCTTTCGATATGCTGGACGTTCAGCGTCGTGTAAACGTCGATGCCGGATTCAAGAATTTCCTGCACGTCCTGATAGCGTTTCGGATGCCGCGCGCCAGGGATGTTGGTGTGCGCCAGCTCGTCGACCAAAACCAGTTGCGGCTTGCGCTTGAGGATCGCGTCCAGATCCATTTCCTCGAAACCGAGGCCGCGATAATCCAGTTTTTGCATAGGAACGGATTCGATCCCTTGCGCCAAAGCCTGCGTCTCGCTGCGTTGATGCGTCTCGACAATGCCGATAACGGCGTCAATGCCGTCGGAAAGCCGCGCCTTCGCCGCGCCCAGCATCGCATAAGTTTTGCCGACGCCGGGAGCCGCGCCCAAAAATATCTTCAACTTGCCGCGAGATTCGCTCTCGGCTTCCTTAAGTAAGGCTTCGGGGGAGGGGCGGTAGCCGGCGTCGGTCATGGGGCTGTCGGCGTTGGCAGAAGATCAAGCGCCCGATTGATCGCCAAAACATTGACGCGATTTTCGCCGAGCACGCCGAATGTGCGCGATGTCGTGTTGGATTCTATCAGGCTTTTTATTTGCGCCAAAGGAATGTTGCGCACGTTTGCAATCCGCGCCGCTTGATATTCTGCCGATGCCACGGAAATGTCGGGATCAAGCCCGCTGCCTGATGCTGTGACCAGATCGATGGGAATGGGGCGCGTGTTTCCGTCCTTGCGCAATTCCGCTACGCGCTCGGTCACGGTCTTGACCAAAGCTGCGGAAGACGGCGCCAGATTGCTGCCGGAAGAATTGCTCGCGTCATAACCGCTGCCCGCGGCGGAGGGCCGGGAATGGAAATATTTATCATCGGCAAAATTCTGCCCGATAAGCGCCGACCCGACAATCCTGCCGTCCTTTTCCACAAGGCTCCCGCTGGCCTGATGCGGAAACAAAGCTTGCCCCGCTCCCATTACCAACAGCGGATAACCGATGCCCATCACGATGATGGAAAGAGCCAGAAGGCCAAGACTAGCGCGAAGTTCTTGAAACATGGTTTAGACTCCTGCTTTCGTCATTCCGTCTTTTGCCGGAATGACGAAGAATCTTTGATATTCTATCATATAACTACCCTCTCAACGCCCCAACAATCAAATCAATCGCCTTAATCCCCACAAACGGCACGATCACGCCCCCCGCGCCGTAGATCAGCAAATTCCTTCGCAACACGATAGAAGCAGGAGCTGGTGAATATTTCACTCCGCGCAAAGCCAGAGGTACCAGCGCGATCAGGATCAGCGCGTTGAAGATGATCGCCGACAAAATCGCGCTTTCGGGACTTCCCAAACGCATGACGTTCAGAATCTTCATGCCGGGGAAAATGCCCATAAACAAAGCCGGAATGATCGCGAAATATTTGGCGACGTCGTTGGCGATGGAAAAAGTCGTTAAAGCGCCGCGGCTCATCAAAAGCTGTTTGCCGATCATCACGATCTCGATCAATTTGGTCGGGTCGCTGTCGAGATCGATCATGTTGCCCGCTTCGCGCGCGGCCATTGTGCCGGTGTTCATTGCCACGCCGACATCGGCTTGCGCAAGGGCAGGGGCGTCGTTCGATCCGTCGCCGCACATGGCGACCAACTTGCCGGATGCCTGTTCCCTGCGGATTAATTCCAGCTTGTTTTCAGGGGTGGCTTCGGCCAGAAAATCATCGACTCCCGCCTCCGCCGCGATCGCCGCCGCCGTCAAAGGATTGTCGCCCGTAATCATCACCGTGCGTATCCCCATGCGCCGCAGAGTCATAAAACGTTCGTGAATCCCCGGTTTAATAATGTCTTTGAGATGCACCGCGCCCAGAATGCGTTTATCCCGCGCCACCAGCAAAGGCGTGCCTCCCGTTTTAGCGACGTTTTCAATGGCGCGCCTAATCTCTCCGTCGCCGTTTTTGCCGCACAGATCGATAATCGAATCCGGCGCGCCTTTGCGAATGGCGCAGCCGTCGGTATCGACGCCGCTCATGCGTGTATGGGCGCTGAAGGGGATGAAAGCCATATCGGGCTTGCGGCGATCTTCCGCGCTCATCCCGTATTTCTCCTCCGCCAAACGCACGATGGATTTTCCCTCCGGCGTGTCGTCGGCCAGCGAAGACAATAAAGCGGCCTCCGCCAAAGCCTTCTCGCTCGCGCCGCCCACGGGAATAAATTCGCTCGCCATACGGTTGCCCAGAGTGATCGTGCCGGTTTTATCCAGAAGCAGCGTGTCGATATCGCCTGCCGCCTCGACCGCGCGTCCCGATTTGGCGATGACGTTAAAAGTCACCAGCCGATCCATTCCCGCAATCCCGATCGCCGAAAGCAGCCCGCCGATCGTCGTCGGGATCAGCGTGATCAACAGTGCGATCAGATAAATAATCGGAATCATCTTCCCGCTGTAAGCCGCAAAGCCCTGCAGCGTCACGCACACCATAAGAAAAATAAGCGTCAATCCTATCAGCAGAATATTCAACGCGATTTCGTTCGGCGTCTTCTGCCGCTTCGCGCCCTCGACCAATCCTATCATGCGGTCGAGAAAGGACTCGCCCGGATTGGCGCGAATTTCAACCACGATGCGGTCAGAGATAATGCGTGTGCCGCCCGTCACCGCCGAACGGTCGCCGCCGGATTCGCGAATGACCGGCGCGGACTCGCCGGTAATCGAGGATTCGTCTACCGTTGCAATGCCTTTAACCACATCGCCGTCGCCTGGAATAACGTCCCCCGCTTCGGCCACAATCAAATCCCCGCGCCGCAATTCGGCGGCGGGCACGGTTTTGAAACTGGTCGCGTCGATGCCTGAAATTTTCTTCGCCAAAGTTTCCGTCTTGGTCTTGCGCAAACTGTCGGCTTGAGCTTTGCCGCGCCCCTCGGCAACAGCTTCCGCAAAATTCCCGAACAAAACGGTGAACCACAGCCACAGCGAAATCTGCAACCCGACAGCAAACGGCTCTCCCGCCCAAACCGCGCGCAACGTAAAAAACGTCGCAGCCGCGCTGGCGACGCCCACCGTAAACATAATGGGATTCAAAGCCAGCGTAGATGGATCAAGCTTGATGAATGCCCCCTTGATTGCGTCGCGCAACAAGACCGGATCAAGGAGAGAGGAGCGGGAGGGTTTTTTGGGCATGTTACGATTGCTCTTGCGGCGTTTCGGATACCGGCACGTTTATGATGAACGGATTGAAGTCAGTTTTATCGCGCTCTATGCTCCTGCGATTCCACAAACGCCTTCAACACTGCATTGATACGGGTTTGATAGCCTTTGCCGTCATGTTTGAACCATTCTATAACGTCAGGATCAAGGCGCAGCGTGACCATTTCTTTGTTTTTGGGCATGACGATCCGCGCCTTAGCCCACCACCCCTCGTCAGGGATGAATGTATCGGGATCGTCGGCAACGGCGCGCGCGATATCGGCGTCGGTCATTGCGTTCAGGCGCGCCAAATCGGTCTTATCATTCATCGGCTTCGCCTTTTGCGGCGATATGCGCGTAGTATTTTTCCCGCTCATTGCCCCCAGCCTTTCTTGCGCTGATAATCCTGCGGTTGTCGCCGCGCCAAGTGTAAACAACGAAAAAGACATCTCCGCCAAATTCGCCATAGACGCCTATGCGCTGTTCGCCGTAATCATGCCGCGCATCCGGCATCTCTATCGTTGCTCCATCGAAAATGAGCTTCGCCCGTTCAAAATCGACGCCATGTTTTACAAGATTGGCGAGGCGTTTTTGTTCGTCCCATTCAAACGACATGATTATATGTACACTATGTTGTTACGAATGTCAATACATTGTTTGCGGGTGTCGGCGTTCAACGAATTGTCCGATTAGATAGCCAATGAAATGTCCGATAGTTCCCGTTTTGTACATGGGGGCTGAGATGAAAATCGAACGGGCAATTCAGGAGGGCTTGAGGATGTTGAAGTTTGACGAGGTGAAC
>JARLJD010000049.1 GCA_031291395.1 Alphaproteobacteria bacterium
CGAAGACGGCATGAAACTGAACTGTTACTGGACGACGAAATGCGCCGGCTGCGCACTGAAGTCGCAGTGCACGCGTTCAAAGGAGCGGCGGGTCAAACGCTGGGAGCACGAAGCCGTCCTCGACGCGATGCAGGAACGGCTGGACCGAGCGCCCAAGAGCATGCGCATCCGGCGTCAAACCGTCGAACACCCATTCGGAACCATCAAAGCCTGGATGGGCGCGACCCACTTCCGAATGCGCACGCTTGAAAAGGTGAAAACGGAGATGAGCCTTCACGTTCTCGCCTACAACTTGAAAAGGCTGATCGCCATCCTTGGCGTTGGGCCGACCATCCAAGCGATGAGGGCTGCCTGACGCCGCCTTCGCACGAAATCCAAGCCGCTAGCAAATCGCTCGCCCGCTTCATCCCGATGCCGCCGCAGGTTCCAAAATCGTGTTTTCGCACGGCCTCGGCGGTAAGCGGACGTTTGCTGGATGGAGCGCTTGTCTTGCCCGGTCGCAAATATCCGGATTACGCGCGGCAAAGGCTGCTGACAACGAGGTGACAAGCTGGGCAATCATATCTGGCGAATATCTGCCAGCCCGATCCCAATCAAGGAAAAGTGAACTCGCTGTGACCTATGCATTCATATTGCCATTTATGTCTTTGTTTCAAATTGTTGCCGGGCATCTTCAGTTAATAATGCTTATCGCGGCGCTTTGATAAAGTGCGAAAAAGCTATCCCCTTGCAAAGCTCATGTTACCGATTGGTGCGCGTCGTCCAAACGAACATGCCGGAAATCAACCGGCGTCGGTTTTGTCGTGCTTACGTCGCGTTACGCAAAATGGGAGGAAAGCCATGTTTCGCACATTCCTGATCGTCGCGGCGGCGTCCGCGGTCATTGCGCTATCTCCAACGGCCTTCGCACAGCAGACAAACGGAACTGCGGCTGAAGCCAAAGCTATGTTGGAGCATGCAATTGTTGCAGTGAAAGAAAATAAGGCCAACGCCATCGATATGTTCAACAAGGGAGCAGGCGGATTTCTCGACAGGGACCTCTATGTTTTTTGCAGCAATCTGGACAACGGCAAAATCGTCGCGATTGGTAACCCTAATGCAAAACAACTTCTTGGTCAGGACGCCAGGACACTTAAGGACGCCACCGGCAAGGTGTTTGGCCTTGAACTTTTCGCCGGGGAGCACGAGCCGGAAGGTCAAATCACCGAGGTCAGTTATATGTTTCCAAAGCCGGGCGCAGACAAGACACCCGTTCCAAAGATCAGCCTAGTGACAAGGGCGGGTGATCTAGGCTGCGGAGTTGGCTATTACAAGCAATAGACAGTTTTTGGAACCAACCATCTCGTGGGGTCCGCTTTGAAGCGAACGCGGTCCATTGCCGCAGTCTTGGTTTAGGCGGATGCTTCGTCCGCCCTTTTTCGGTTCGCCAGGCTTGAATTATTCGATCGTTCTGCGCTCGAGCGGTCGACTCCCCCGGTCCTCGCCCTAGCCTGGCGGCTCAGGACCGGCCCAATTTCGCTTTGCGGGCGCACTGGCGCCGGAGAGCATAACGGCCGCCCCGGAGGTGCGGGCGGCCGCTTTTATGCTTTTATTTCTTGGCGTTCTGCATAATAAGGCCCCCGACTAATGCGACAATCCCTAAGAGCAGCGCCCCAAAGCTGAGTATCATGACGAAAGCCGGCTGGCTTTCGCCGTCTGATACCAGTTGAGTTCTGATGAGCAGGTTGATGACGCCAAATACGGTCCCAACCGCCCCCAAAATGGTAATGGATCGATACATTTGCCTTAGCTGAGTTTTTTTGTCTTGCTCGTCGGACATTTTGTGCCCCCATAACCGACATGCGCCCGATGGAGGCGTCGGTCGTATCAACACTGCGTCCGGTGGCGCCGCTCTTCAAGTTGGACCCCCTAAAAGGCAACCTTAAGTCGCGAGGGTGACATTCGGAAAGCCGCTACGAGGACCTCTCGGCGCCATGATGAGACCATCGCGGACCCGAAAAGGAAGGTCGGCTTCGAGCCGCAACCTGCCTTCGCCTCAGGGGGGGCCAAGCGCGTGAACGACTACGCATTCCTGCTTCGCCTAAACCGCGCGCAGCCCGTCCTCGGCGATGAAGGCGAGGCGCAGCATGTTGGTCGCGCCGGGGGTGCCGAAGGGCACGCCGGCGATGATCAGGATGCGGTCGCCGGGCTTCGCCAGACCTTGGCGCACGGCGAATTTGCTGGCGCGATCGGCCATGTCG
>JARLJD010000050.1 GCA_031291395.1 Alphaproteobacteria bacterium
GCGCGCCAATAGTCTCAGCGGCAGGCCGATCATGCCGGTCGCATGGCCGAGCATGCGCTCGACCGCCAGATGCGTCTTGCCAGTGTTGGTGGGGCCGAGAACGGCGACGAGGCGCGAGGAGGAAGAGCCGATCGGCGAGTCCGTCATGAGGGTAAGGTGGGGGAGGAAGGGCCGCTCGGCAAGCGGAGAAATTTGTGCGGGGCCGGGACGGGAAAATCCCTGTCCCATTCGGGAGAGGGCAGGGCGAGGGGCCGGCGAAGCCGGCGGCGCGGCGGGGCGCCGCAGAGAGCGGCGCAGGGCGACAAAGCCGTTTGGCGTGCGGGCGTTTTCAGCGGGTTAGGCGCCGAAATGCGCGCGAGGCGAGGCGTTGGGCGGAGGGCTCGAGCCCGGCGCCATTTTCCGGCGCGATGGTTTGTTTTCAACCGCTTGCGGGAGACTTGTCCGCCGCGCGGACGCGGAGCGCAAGCCGCGCCAAGCGGCCGCCGCAATCCTTGGCCGCGTCAAGTCCCGTCAACGGCGTCGTCAAGTTTCGTCAAGTCTTGTCAAGTTTCGTCAAGGCTTTGCTTGACGACGCTTGCTGCAATTTCAACGCCTTGCCCGGCAAATCGTTGGTCCCCGCGCTGCGGCCGGGCCTCGGACGGCCGACGCCGCTTGGACCCGTCGCCGACCGATGAAACAAGGATAGCCCGGCCTTCGCCGCCGGCAAAGACATTGTCGGCCCTGACGCGCCGAGGAGCCGTATTTCATCAATGGCGACAAGCGCTTGGCGGAGAGAGCCGCCGACCTCGAAAGTTCATGCCCCCATGGGGTCTACGGCCTGGTGTGTGATGGCGAAGACCAGAGCGGTTCCGGTTGCGAGTCTGTCGCGGACCCCGCCCTGCCCCCGCGGCAAAGTCGGCCGGCGGAACTGGGGTATAACTAATTGTAGATGTAGCCATGTAATTCCAAATGCCTAGAGATGTTGCGGGTTCTTTGCTGATGGCTCGGTCATGGACTCCGCTCGTTGTTAGATACCGTGTCGGTCATAAGCTTGTAATGATCTTCTAATGTGTTCATTTGTTGATCTATTTCGTCCACGTATTCGGAATATTTACCTCCTATTTTTGCGAATTTCTCACGAATCGCCTTAATCATTTTAAGTGCTACACCTGAAATTAGGATTTTGGTAATTCGATTGCAGGCGTATACGTATCTATCTCTATTACTATAGTTTGGGCGAAGGGAACGTCCTAAGGCAATGGCGCTGCATTCTTTGTTAATTTGCGGGGTATCAAAAGTTATTACCTTCGGAGAATGGGCAAAACAATTACGAATTCGTCTAATAGATTCCAGATCGTTTCGCCGTTTCACGTTGAATAAACCCATGGCGTAACCAAGATTAATCTTTGCAAAGAATCCATCTAGCGCACCTCCTGTTGCGGTAAGTTGCGCTCTTGTCTCGTCATCGTTCCGTTCTAGTTTTTCGACTATAGCTAATTCAAGATAGCGATCAACAACCGAAGCCAGGACAATCGCTGCATTTTGATCGCTAAAAGAATTTATTTCTCTTTCGATTTCTAGCAGATCGTCAAGGGTCGGGATCTGGCGTGTTAGATCTCGAAGCGTAAGCTTGTAGCCTACGGGGTTGTCCTGAGAGCTTTTGCGCTTACTTTTGA
>JARLJD010000051.1 GCA_031291395.1 Alphaproteobacteria bacterium
AAAATCCATATGAACGCGACGAGCAAAAGTATTTTGGATGAGCCGGATTTCTTTATCTCCTGCGATCACTGCAATCATCAAGGAATGCCGGACAAGACGGTGGATGACGCGCTGGCGAACTGGAGGGAGCAGATAGATTTTTTGGTCATGCGCGTGGGGCGGTTGACCAGAAAGTGGGGAAGCCAACTTTTGCCGCAGGAAACCGGCGCATAATCTCTGCCGCTACTTTGTTCATTACACCAAGACATTTTCAACCGAAGCCTATTTCATAGGAGGCATTCTATGACCGATACGCATGTCCATGTACCTTCCGCTCTCGATCAATTCCGCGCCGCTATTGAGCAAAGGGGTATTACGCCGCCCGACACCATTGAAAGCGACGGCGAGTTTCATCGTTTTTCCAGCAGCGGCAGACTGAATGACGATGCCGGATGGTACGTTTTCTATGACGGCGACATTCCCGTGGGGGCTTTCGGTGACTTTCGCACCGGAGATAAGGTCAAAGCTTGGGCTGCCGACATCGGGCGGGTTTTGTCTCCCTCGGAAACAAGTTCCTTCCGACAAAAACAGGCCGAAAGCAAAATCAAACGCAAAGCCGAAAAAGCCGCGCGTCGCGCAAAAGCCAAAGACAAGGCCAGCGCCATGCTGCGCCATTCCCGACCGGCGAGCGACGATCATCCCTATCTGGCGCGCAAAGGCGTGAAGGCTCACAGAATTGCCCTCTGGAAAGACTTGTTGCTTGTGCCGATGATCGACGAAACGCAGAAAGTTCAATCGCTGCAGATGATCTCCGGTGACGGGGGGAAGAAGTTCCTTTCCGGTGGGAAGATGCAGGGATGTAATTTTCCGATTGGTTCCGTCAAAGACGCCAAAACCATTATAATCGCCGAAGGCTACGCAACGGCGGCGACTGTTCATGAGGCAACGGGCCTGCCTGTCATCGTGGCTTTCAACGCCGACAATTTAATCCTCGTGGCAAAAACCATCCGCGCCCAGCATCCAAAGGCCGATCTTGTCCTGTGCGCCGACGATGATTTCAGAACCAAAGGCAATCCGGGCGTGACCAAGGCGGCGGAGGCGGCGCAGGCCGTGGACGGGAGGCTTATGGTTCCTCATTTCGGCGACAACAGGCCGGACGGCGCGACGGATTTCAACGATATGGCGGCTCATTTGGGGAAAGACGCTGTTGCCGGTTTTTTTACCTCTCGGCTTTTGGAAAGGGACAAGGAAAGGACTTTCCCAACCAATGATGATGCTGAAAACACGAATGCAGAGGAGGACAAAAATGAAGAAGACAAAGAAGAAATCCTGTATTTCTCCAACCCCGCCGCTTCTTCCTATCGACCGGCTGCGGCGGCTTCGGGGCCGGTATATGTCCCTGAGCCAAGATACCATTTCACCGAGGAAGAATTCCCGGAAATTCAAAACATCTGGAAAACCGTAAAACGCCTGTCGGCAAGCCACAACGAATCCGGCTATCACATCCTTCTCAAAAACAAACACAAGCTTGTCGTGACCAGAAACAAGGTGTCGGTGGAAGAGAGCTTTTTGCATCGCCCGCCCGATGAAGTCTATGTCGCCGCCTGCGAACAGGCGCGGCAATTTTGGCACGGGCAGATGGAAGTCAACGGCGACAACAAGCATAGGATCAAGGCTTGGGCTTATGCGAGTGTTTACGGTGTTCAGGTCACGAATTTCAAGCCGAACGAATACGAACAGGCCGAAGCCGAAAAGCTGATCGAGAAAATCCGCAACGCGATGGAGCCGAGCTTTAGCCGCCCCACCGCAAGCAAGGCACAGCAAGCGCCCAAGCCGAGTCCGTAAGGAACGCGGAAATCCTCTTGAGGGCAACCGTATGAAAATCCGCAACGGCTATGTCTGGTCGAAAAAGGACAGACGCTGGCGCAAATTGCCGCGCCGTGTCTGGCAACAACTGCAATGGGAGCATGCCCTCAAACGTCAACAACGGAAGCTGCAAGAGGAAAAGAAGACATAACCCGCCGCATTCATTTCCAACCAATCCATAGGTGCTCCATGTCCAAACTGATTATCCCCACCGACCCGGAAGTATTCGATCTTTTTCTGTCGCAAACCATCGACCGCTATAACGACATGCCGCCTGATGAAGCGCACGAGGCTATTGGCTCAGACTGGCACGAACAAATGGCCGCAGTTATCGAGGCGGCAATGTTCCAGACTCCCTGCGGAAACTTCCACGAGATGGCGGAGCTTCTGGAGATCGCAAGAGAGAACGGCCACGGCATTTACTTCGTGCCCATCTGCAGCTGCGAATGGGACGCATGGAGGCGCAAATGACCTCGCCAATTAAACTCTCGAAACGCGCCTTGATCAAGGCATTGTTCTTTTTCGCCGCCTCGCTGGCTTGTTCGTCCAAGACAATTTTCCTCTCTCTGATACAGGTGTTGCAGCAGAGGTTGGCTCCGTCCAAACGCATGCCAAGAAAGCCAACCGAAAAATTCGAGCCTTAAGAACCATATGGACAAAGAACCATATGGACAATCCATTCCTCGCTGTTATCTTGGGAATCGGAGTCACCTGCCGAGCCGAGTAGAGCAAGTGGTGATGACAACCGGAAGCAGACGGATATTTATAAGGATAAGTCACTTGTGTTTCCCTTCATGAGCCAAGGCAAACTTTCAAGTAATTAGCGGAATACGGCGACCGCACTGATTTTATGCACTCGCCCCGAAGGTGTTCCAGCGCCCCAGTTTGTGCTGCGTTGGAACTTCCTCACTTTTGCCGTCCAACAAAACAGCTAAGCGAACAACTGCATTCGAGTCTTCCCGTGCTGACGCCCTCAGCGCGACGGACAACTCGCGTCTAAGGATGTTTGCTGCGCTTCCATTTCGAACACGCATATCAACACAACAACAAAGGAGAAATATCATGAACAAAGAAATTATTCGCACTGTTGCGCTTCCTGTCCTCATGGCTTCGCTTGCCGCACCTCCGGCTTTCGCACAAAGTCTCAACAACGGCGGTTATATGGCGACAGGTGCCTTGCTTCCATTCTGGGTCAATACATCAAGCCCGACGCCTGTGAATATCATGAATCTCCGCGCAACCCCGACTCCCAATGTTTCCATTAACGGTTCCGTGGGCATTGGCACGACTACCCCGCAAGTCTCCCTCGACGTTAACGGCGGTGTGCGACCCGGTTCAAGCGCGACCGTCACGACTTGCGGCTCCGGTGCGACGAATGGGGAAGGAACGCAACGCTATAATTACGGGACGCACATTTACGAATTTTGTAATGGCTCTAGCTGGCAGCCCTTTGGCGGCAGCACCACAATGGTCGTCGGCGGTTGCCAAACCTATTGGTCGAGTTGTCCCGCCGGTTATCAAGCCACGTCATACTTCAGTCCCGGCACTTATAATTGCTGCGACAGATGCGGCAATCCCGCGTGGCGCTACACCGTGTGTTCACAATGAGCGGCGCACGTCGTTTTGCAGGCGTGGCCGCCGCGTTTTGCGCCGCTACGCTTTGGCTGACAGCTTCTTCCGCCTATTCGCAGGAAGCCCAAGCCGATAAAATGCTAACGCTGGCCGATTGTCCCGCCGGATGGACGCTTGGCGTTCAGGACACGGCGGAGCCGCAACCGGTCACAATGGAACCGAAAGCCATTCCTGCGAATGGAACGTCGGCCTCAGACGATACCGGCATGGATGCAAGCACAGCCCCTCGACGTTTTATTACGGTTTGCGTTGCTCCTAAATCTTCTGCGACCGTGCCAGCCAACACAGATGGGGGGATTGCAGCCGCGCCAGTCGGAACGGAGAAACTGGTTTCGGCTGTGTCGAAGACGAACAGCGCCGGGGAGGTGGGCGCGGCTTCACCAATCGGCACTGGGGGCATGGTTTTTGAAAAACACAAAATGGGCTGCTACGCCGACCGCAACAAAGACGGCAAAGTCTGGCTCATGCCGTTTTTTGAAAACAACACAGGTCAGTGGGTTGATGCCAACACATACGAAACGCAGGCAACCGTGGACGGTACCGATGTCTCTATGGTCTGCGAAGCCACGCCCAAAGGTCTGACCGTGGTGTTAACAGCGATTGGCTATCCCTCGGTTTCTTTTTCTCAAACATGGAACTAACGGCCTGAATCAGGCGGCGCGTTCCGATAGTACCGGCACGGGTCATAACCGCGCCTGCGCAATTTATCACCGGCTGCATTTTTTCCATCAAACCAACAAAAATGAGGATCACATGTTCCACGACAAAAACGAGCCATCCCCCCTCGACCTCGCCAAATCCCTCACACCGTGGGGGATGAAGTGGATCAATGAGTTCAACGGTCTGGAAATCCACCCGTGCCAAGTCATCGGTTCTTTGAACGGCGAACAAATCGCGAGACCCTGTGCGCCGGAACAAGCTTCCTTCTGGACGGTCTACGGACATTACAAACCAGACAGCCTCTCTTCCGGCATCGAAGCCCTCGAAGATTGCCCAACCGAATCCGCCGCGCAGAAAGCCTGCGACGGGTTTCTGAAATGCTATCCGCATCTCTCCAGCGACCGGCCTTCTTTGAGGCAAGCGGTGCAGGACAAGTTGACTCCATGAACCCGAATTCGACTTTGTCAGAATCACATATACTGCGCCACGCCAAAAACTGTGATTTTTCGTAGGAGCGGCTTCCAGCCGCGACCTCTTGTTCTTATGTCAAAAGTCGCGGCTGGAAGCCGCTCCTACGAAAAGA
>JARLJD010000052.1 GCA_031291395.1 Alphaproteobacteria bacterium
AAGGATTTGCGTCGCTACATCCTCAAAAGCTTCGGTGCTCAGACGTGGAAGCAGACGTCTGCGGAATTGGCTGTCACGTTTGGCAATATCAGGCAGTTTCCTCAGAGCGGTTATGTCCCTGCGGAGCTTGCAGATTTCGGCGGCGTGAATTTCCGGGAAGCGTTGAGCGGCCAGAATCGGGTTATCTATGAGGTGCGCGACGACACGATTTACATTCACGTCGTCACCGATACGCGCCGCGATCTACGAACGCTTCTCCAGAAACGACTATTGCGTTCTCGGTGATAAATTCAGCTTTACAGTGGGAGTCTTCACGCTGTAGTGCCGGATCACTCGCCAGATGGTGGTACACGCGTCCTCCCGAAAAAGCTCACCATAACGGAGAATGTTGATTTCTAATACGCAACTAACCGTCCATCTCGATTACATAGACGTCAAAACACAAAACCGCCTGCAACACGCCAGCCGTCTGAAGAAATAACGAACACGTACGTCGCCGGCGGTTATCGATAACGGATACCTGGTGAAGCTGAACCGTTGCGTCATTGACGATTGCGCTGCTTTCGACTTCTGGTAGATTAATCGCTGAGCGGCTCAGTACAAATACAAAGACTGTGAATGATATTGTCGAGGTACGTCATGGAACTTCTTGATCGCGCGCCCGCCGTCTCGCCGGACGGACGCGCCGTGGTTTTCATGCTGTCCATCCGCGGCCGCGACGTCGAAGGCGCAATTGCGCGTCACGCACTCGAAGAGCATTTCTGGCTACCGCGTAGCGCCGACGCGACGCGCACGCTCAAAACATTTGAAAACGGCCGCAACCGCATTGTCGCGGTCGCACAGAGAAAGCTGCTTGCGCGGCCCGACGAGCGACTGTCGCTAACCGCCAACGATTTCGTAACCCGGTAAACCGCTGCTGGCTGGGGGTGATTCTCGCGACGAGGCCGGTGTAAAATAGATGCAAAATAAAAGCACAATCGTACTTTTGTTGATTCTTGGCACCTACGGCGAGGTGTTGCGCAACAAAGGGAATGGCCGATGTCAGCGTTTATTGACGCCTGAGTAATGTTTTGCAAGGAAAAACCGACAGGAACCGTTGCGTCGCATGCGTGGCCGTTTCCGTTGCGCGGAATCCGGCTGGAAGCCTTGAGCTGCCGTCGCCGGATGCCAGAAAAACGCAACAGTTCCAAACATACCAATACCAACAACAACAAACAACATGTCCCCGCCAAGTTCAAATGTCGGGGTCTGCGCTAAATTGAAATGTCGGGTTTAAGGGGTTTGTTTCTAACGCCTTTTGTCTCACACATTGTTGAAGGACGACGCCTGAACTGGCAGGTCGCTTACGTCTGCGTCGATCACCTTTGCAGACCGACGGCCAGGTTTGCGTGGTTGTTGCATTTGCCGCTG
>JARLJD010000008.1 GCA_031291395.1 Alphaproteobacteria bacterium
GTGCACGATGGGATCGCCATAAACCTCAGACGTCGACGCCTGTAAAAGCTTAATTTTCAATCGCTTCGCCAGACCGAGCATATTGATCGCGCCGATCACGCTGGTCTTGGTCGTCTGCACAGGATCATGCTGATAGTGGATGGGCGATGCGGGACAAGCGAGATTGTAAATTTCGTCGACTTCAATGTAGAGCGGAAAAGTGACGTCGTGGCGAAGGAGTTCAAATGACTTGTTGTCGAGCAAATGGGTGATATTGTGCCGCGTCCCAGTGAAAAAATTGTCGACGCAGATTACGTCATTCCCGGCTTCAAGCAGACGTTCGCATAAGTGCGACCCCAAGAAGCCCGCGCCACCCGTAACAAGAATTCGTTTATGCATGTTCGCCCGCCTCGGCATTTTTGGTGACTGAAAAACCGCTAGCTATTTTGTCTTCTTAGCTTCACTGGGCTGAGATGGCAACGATTCACAGCTCACTTTACCAAGATCCAGCGCCCGCCAACCGCCGCCGGATTGAGGATAAATACGCAAATAGGGCAAAGCATGCTCGGGGAAACATGATACAAGCGAATTTTGGATCTAGGCTGCGCTGTCCGATGATTGATCGCCCAAAAATCTGGTTTGTGAATCGCTTTTTTTTTCCGGACCATTCGGCGACAAGCCAGATTTTGTCCGATCTTGCCTTTTATCTTGCTGCACAGGGTCAGAAAGTCGGAATTATAACGAGCTGCGGCCTATATAGCGGCCCCAATCAATCACTTCCCGAATTCGAAACGATTGCTAACGTTGCCATCCATCGCGTCGGACGGTCCCGCTTTGGACGTGAAAACCTTCTCGGCCGAGCGGTCGATTATGTGGGTCTTTATGGCGCCTTCGCCGGCGCCGCCGCACGGTTGACCAAACGCGGAGACTTTATCGTCGTCAAGACCGATCCGCCGATGTTGTCCGCGGCGATCGCTCCGGTCGCCCGCGCCAAGGGTCTACGGCTTATCAACTGGCTGCAGGACCTCTATCCGGAAGTCGCCGTTGGACTCGGCATGAAGGCGCTGTCGCCATTCGCGCCCCTACTCGTCGCCGCACGTAACGCCAGCCTTCGCGCCGCAACTTGCAATGTCGCGATCGGCGACAAAATGAGCGAACGACTGCTCGAGTCCGGCCTACGTCCAGAACTTGTCACCGTCATTCCCAATTGGTGTGACGATTCGA
>JARLJD010000053.1 GCA_031291395.1 Alphaproteobacteria bacterium
ATCCTTTGTACATCGTATTCCCCTTGCCTCATAAAAAAGAGAAGCGCGCTTCCCGTGACCTCGCCGAAGCGAGGGGCGGCATGCAACCTGTTTGTTGGGGCCTCCGGCGATACCCCACAGTCGTACGCCTGTGGGCACGGAGGCGGAACAAACGCGTTCTTTCGAACGTGGGGGTGTTATAGATGAAGGCGGAGGGGATGTAAAGGGAAAAATCACATCAAATTAAAAATTATGGGATTAATCTTTATTGGCTGGGGTTCTCGTGATCGCCTTATCCGAGCCGCCTTGGGCAAAATGCGGTCATTTGTCCGGTTTTTGTATTAATGCAGTAATTAAGGGAATGTTAACACAAAAGGATTAGGATGTGGTGTTGCTTTTCTAACGGGGGAGTATCTCCATGCGCACTCGTCTTTTCATCGCGGCCCTTGCGGGTCTGTTTGTACTCGGTTTTGGGCAGCCGGCGCTTGCCCAATTTTGCAACCCGTCGAGCAGCAGCAGCCCCTGTCTGGGGGGTAACTGCAGCCAACTCGGCTCGACGATCATGGACGTCGACCATAAAAACATCGTCGCTTGTCTTGTGGATGGGACAAACTCCAACTGCTCTGCTACTGCCGGTAATTGCAAATGGCGGGCAATGGCGCCTGTTCCGCCCACATGCGCCAGTGGTTATGCCTTGCAGTACAGCAATGCTACAAGCAGCTTCGTTTGCGTTGGGATAACAACGATCAATTCATGTCCCGCCGGACAGGTCATGACTGGCATGACGAACGGCGCGCCCCAATGCGCGAACACCGTCACGATTCCCAACTGCCCTTCCGGCCAGATGATGACCGGCATCAATGATGGGCAGCCGGTTTGCGGGAGCACAAGCATTCAGTGCCCTGCCGGGCAAGTGCTGTATTCAGAGGTCAACGGCACTACAACCTGCGTGGCCAATGACGGCACCTATACATGTCCTTCCGGGCAAGTGCTGACGGGCATCAGCAATGGCGTGGCTCAATGCGCGACGGCCAACGGCAATGTTTCATGCCCTGCGGGACAGGTTATGACGGGCATAAGAAACGGGCAGGCAGTTTGCGTGGTGCAAACGAGTTGCCTTTATACACATGGCTCTCAACTCTTTACATCGTCCGACACATGGACTCCGCCGGTGGTGGCCTCGTCCTCTTGCCCTGTTGTTGTCAAGGCCGTCGTAATCGGCGGCGGGGGTGGAGGCGGCGCAGGCATGGAAGCTGGCGGCGGCGGCAGCGGTTATGTGCAGGCCGATACCATAGCCGTAACATCGTCAACTCCCATAAGCGTGACTGTCGGTCAGGGGGGCGGGGGTGCGTCTTACAAGGGAGATTGCGGGAACCATAGCAACTACGCCGGCGGAAATGGCACATTTTCTTCATTCGGTACGCTTTTTGCCGTAGGTGGAAGCTCAGGCGATAGAATAGGTAACGGCGGTTCCGGTGGCGGGGCTCTTTTTCAAAATACAAACCAAATCTCCGGCGGCTCAAATGGCGGCGACGGCCGTCAGCAAAGTGGGTTCGGTACCGTAATACCCGGTAATGGAGAGGAGTTTCCGATGACAACGGCTCCTAATACAGTTGATGGACTCGTTTTCAGTAACGCCACGTTTGCTGCTTTACCCGGCGGCACTATGGCTTCTTCCATGGGCGGCGGCGGCGGATCGACAATTTCGATCAATGGCCATTCGATGACTTGCAGCAACGCGTATGGCCACGTCGGGAATGGAGGGGGAGGGGGCCAAGGATATGGCTGCGGTGGTGGCGGTAACGCTATACAATGGGCAGATGGGTGGTTTGGCTGTTCGGCAGGCGGCGATGGCGGTTCGGGCGCAGTGTATATCGAGTGGTGATGTAAAAACGGCGGCGCTCAACTTTCCGGCTGGCTCTCACACGAGAGCCTTATTTATTTGCGCAGTCGTTGCTCAACCAAGGTAACCGGACACTTCAAGCGTTGGGGGGCGCGATAACCATTGTGTTCCCAACGCTTATCTGCCGCCGCGTGATGTAACAAACGGCTTATTGGGTATCTCCTTCACACACGTCGCCCCTGTATGAGGTGTGTTTTTCTTCGCGCAAATCACAATGAGTTGGGGGTACGAGCGTGAAGGAGGTGCCCCTATTTGGGAGAACTATCATGATGACACGGGATCGATTCTTGTTCTTGGGGTCGCGCGGCAGACGCGGCGGGGGCATGGTGTGCGCGACGGGGCTGGCGATGGTTCTTTTGCTGGCGGCTTCGCCATCGAAAGCCGCCACCGCGCCATCGCCGTTGCCGGATTCGCCTACCCAAATGACGGTCATCGCGCCAATGCCGGAAACGCCTCCGCCTGTTTCGGTCACAGTGACATTGTCGGCAGTGCCCTCGCCTGTGCCGATCGCTTTAACATTGTCGGGATCGTCCCAGCCTGTGGCATGCTCGGCATTTCCCTCGTCCGTGGCGATCACTGCGATAATGCCGACATTGCCTCCGCCTGTAACGATCACCCTGCCTTGTAGTTAGGCGTTGTCCATAAATAACCGCTTCAAACAAATCGAGCGTCATCCCCGCGCGGGGGATCCATCTTTCTTACTTGCTTTCTTGTGGCCAAGATGGATCCCCGCCTTCGCGGGGATGACGACATTGGGTTGATTCACTTATTTGTAGACGAGTCCTTAGCGTACGGCGCTTCCACGGTGGCAGGAGACGTTTCCTTACACGACTTCAAAAATAAAGCGGTTGTTTCCACTTGGACCGCATGTGAAAATAACTGCTCCAAAATGCGCGTCATCCCCGCGCGGGGATGACGCCGGTTTGTTCATTGGGATCGCTATAACGAAAAAAGCGGGAGACGAGAAAATTCCCGTCTCCCGCCTTTAACCGCTGCAAAGCCTTTATTCCGCGTCGGCCTTCTTGCTTCTCTTGACGGGCTTTTTGGCTTTGGGGGCTTCTTTTTCTTCGCCTTCCGCCGCGTCGGCCTTTTTAGCTTTTTTGGCGGGCTTCTTGGCTTCGGCGGCCGGTTCTTCCGTCACAAGGGAAAACTCGACGCCGCTAGTGCCTTCGGTCGGAGCGCCGAAGGCCGCTTCGACTTCGGCCTTTTCCGCCGCCGCTTTCTTCACCGCCGCGCCTTTTTCGGCTTGCACTCTGGCTTCTTCCGGCGAACGCGCGACGTTGACTGTGATCGTTGTGGTAACTTCGGGATGCAGCTTGATCTTGACCGGAAACAGGCCCAGCGCCTTGATCGGCATGTCGATCTGAACCTGAAGGCGGGTCAGCTGATGCCCCGCCTCAAGCGCGGCATCGACGACGTCGCGCGCGGTAACCGAGCCGAACAATTGCCCCATTTCGCTGGCCTGACGGATGATGACCAGCGTGAGCTTGCCCATCTTCGCCGCCAAAACTTCAGCCGCCGCGCGTTCGGCGGCGTTGCGCGCTTCAAGCTCGGCGCGTTGATGTTCGAACAATTCCAGATTGGCTTTGGTCGCGCGCAACGCTTTCTTGTTCGGCAACAGGAAATTACGCGCATAGCCCGGGCGCACCTTGACGGTTTGCCCCATCACACCGAGGCGTTCGATGCGTTCCAGCAGAATGACTTCAATCATTTTTTCTCTCCTTGTTTAACGTATACGGCCTTCTCCGCAAACCGCTTGCGGAAATCGACCCAGTGATCGACGACGCCCAGCATCACAACCCCAAGCGTAAGATGGGGGAAGACGATGAGCGCGACATAGAAAACGACCAAAACGAGTGTCGGTGCGCGCGTATGCGCCGCCATGTCGAACGCGACGGCAAGCCCGACGAAAAAGAGCGGGATGCCAAAAATAATCGCCAGATTAAGCGCCACATAGGCGTACGGCGCGGGCGCGAAGCTTCCTGCCGCAAAGATCAGCGCCAGCAAAACGAACCAGCGCGGCAGGCGCACCTGCGGCAGCGCGAAAGGCGGACGCAACCCCCATGTTTGCCGCTCGACAAACGCATGCGCCGCGCTCATCACCAGCGCGGTCGAGAGCAGCCACGCGCCCATCGCCATAGCGGGCGCAATGCGGGCGAGGAAAGCGACATAATCTTGAATCTTCACAAGCTCTTGCGGCGTCGTTTTTTGTCCGCTTGTCGCCAGCATATCGCCGATATGCCCCGACAGGCCTTTGAAAGCCTCGGTCGTCGCCGCCAGCAAGCCGCCGTCATGCCCCATCATTTGCGCGTAGACGATCAGGAAAATCAGGCACGGAAAGACGGCCAAGGCTACGAGCATATCCCCCGCGGAAGGCCATTTGATTGTGCCGTCGGGCAAAGGCCGCGCGCGCAAGGAAAGGAAGATCAGGCCGACCGCCGGAAGCGCGTAGGCGAAGAAATAGAAGCTGCCAATATCGACGGGCCCTGTCGCGAAAATCGCCGCCACGCCGCAAACGGCGGCGATAAGGGCGGATAAGACCCCCGAACTAAAGCCGACGACAAACAAAGGCAGCGCGGAAAGATAAGCCAGCAAAACCAAAACCGTCGCCGGATGTTTCAGCGCAAAGGCAAGAATGAGCGCGCTGACGACGCCCGCCAAGGCGTCGCACCCATATCCGAAAAATCCCCGCGAAGGCGCGTGTTCTGGTTTCATTTTTCCGACTCCTCCCGAAAGAGGCTTTCACTTGTTCCCTTCTGCCCGTAGGACAGGAAGGGTTAGAGAAGAGCGCACACCGTGTGCCCCTTCCCAAGTCCCTCCTTGTGTTTGAG
>JARLJD010000054.1 GCA_031291395.1 Alphaproteobacteria bacterium
GGAAGCCGCTCCTACGAAAAGATAATTTGTGACGTTGCGAAGTATAGAAAGCGTTTCAACGACTTCGCCGCGCGTGTTGATGTGTCCCAACCAAAACATTCCGTGCTTTGAATCCCATTTCTTTCCAAACATGGCTACATGCAACAGAGAACGTTTCAACGCTGTCTTCAGGAATTTCTCAAATAGCGTTTCTACACCCCAACCGAGTGCGTTGAAACGCCCTTGCCAAATTTATAATCGCCTGATTGTAACCTCAGAAAGGAATATTCAAAATGAAAAATGGAAATGTCTATACCGTCCGCGAAGTCTGGCTGCGTTCCGCCTTCGAGGCGTTGCAACCTTTCTTTGCCAAACTCGGCTATGCCCTGCCGGAGAAAATCCGCTTTGCCATTGCCTTCACCTCTACCGGCAAGCGAGGGCGCGTACGCGGCGAGTGTTGGCATCCGGTCGCCTCTGACGATCAGCATTTCGAGATCATCATCCGCGCCGACACGGCTGAGCCGGTCGAGGTGCTTGGTGTGTTAGTACATGAATTGGTTCATACACTCCTTCCTCCGTCCGTCAAACACGGGAAAGAGTTTAAGGCTATAGCGATGCGCGTCGGGCTTGAAGGCAGGATGTGCCAAGCCATGCCGTCGCCTATTCTCAGGGAACGACTGATCGCGCTGGCAGAACGCCTTGGCCCCTTGCCACACGCCAAGCTGAACTTTACGGGCGCGTCATCGGATACGCCCAAAAAACAACGAGCGCGGATGCTGAAGGCCGAATGCAGTGCCGCTTGCGGCTACACGATCCGTCTTTCCGCGAAATGGGCGAGAACCGGACTGCCTGTTTGTCCGATCAATGCCGCGCACGGCGCGTTAATTTGCGACATACCTGACGACAGCGACGACGAGGAAATAAAACCGGAAAATGCCTAAGCACCGCAATTTTGCTCCCCTGTTTTGCAAGCCAAGACGCCGCTCCGGTTTAGCCGGTCAGAATTGTGGCCTTCGTCGCAGGCTCCGCAAGGTGTGGGTTGTATTACGTTGTAATACAACCCGTAAATGTATGACGTTGTCATACATTTATCCCGCAGGGCTGCGCCCATGCACCGCGAGGTATTTATGACCCGTCCTAAATTACCCAAAGAACAATCGCGCAGCTCAATGCTTACCATTCGCGTTGACGAAGAGCAAAAGAGGCTCGTCGAAGACGCGGCAGAACGCGAGGGGCTTCAAATCTCCAGCTTCATCCTCATGCTTCTCGTCCGCGTTCATATTTTGCCGGAGAGTTGCCTTGGAAAAATCAAACGCCGTCCGGTTCCATTTTTCAACGAACTGCACGCCTTGATCGGAACGGTCAATCTGATCGGCGGCAATTGCAAGCAACTCGCCCTTGCTCTGCCCGACACCGCCGGTTTGCGTTCAACCCACGCCAGTATCATGCGCGCCGCCGAAGCCGTCACGGATGCCTTGCAAGGCAAGCCGATATCGGCAGGGGTCAATCTTTGCAAGCTGGACGGCGAACTGACCCATATCGGCTACGCCTTCAACGATATTGTCCGCAGCGTGAATATGGGCAAGCCGCAATTGTCCGATCTCCCCGCTGTTCTTTCGGCGATTGCCAGAACGGCAGACGCCATCACCGCCGCCATGACCGGCAGGCCGGCGCAGAATGCCGACATGGCCTATGTGAAAGACTTGGCAAATCTGGCGCGGGAGGACATCCGTGCCAATATGAAAAAGGCGGCAACCAAGCATACCAAGCGGCAAAAAGGCGACGCCTGATGTGGATCGAGGGGCGTAGGCGCGGCGGGTCGAAAGACCTGTCCAAGCATTTGCAAAAAGAGGAAAACGAGTCCGTAGAGGTGCGGGAGATCAAGGGGTTTGCCTTTTCCAATCTTACGGGAGAATCCCTCGAAAAAGCCCTGAAACAGATGGAGGCCATTGGCTACGGCAAAGGAACCAAGCGTAATCTCTATCACGCGATTGTCGCCCCCGCCTATGGTTGCGCCCTGAACGCTGCGCAGCGGAAATTTTTGGTCGATTATTACGCCGAACATATGGGGTTTCAGGGACATCAGTGCGCTGTTGTCGAACACTGGAAGAAAGGCAAACAGCATTTTCACCTCGTCTTCAACATCATCGACCCCATAACCGGCAAAATCCACGAGCTGAAATGGACAAAGCGGCAGGAATGGAAAATCTCGCGGGGGTTGGAGGAGATATTCGGGCATCCCACGCCGACCCCAAAAGGCCGATCGGCTCGGACATGGGAAATGCAGCGCGGTAAACGCACCGGCGTCGATCCGCGCAAGATGCGGAAAGAAATCACGGCGATCTTTAACACCAGCAGGACGGCGCAGGAATTTGTCTCGGCTTTGGACAAGGCAGGATACGCCCTGACACGCGGCAACAAAAACCAACTGGTTCTGGTTGATAAAGTCGGAGACACCCATGGCCTTATGCGGCGGATCGAGGGCAAGAAGCTGGCCGATCTGCGCCAGAAGTTTACTGACATCGAAAAGCTGCAACTGCCGCTTCATGCCGATCTTGTTAAAGCGCAGAAGGACGAAAAAACAGAAACAGATTTTGCGCCACGCGAATTTATCGACCCGCAACGCGTCAAGAAGGACGTTCAAAACGCCTATCGCGCCAGCAAAACCGGCGCGGAGTTCTTTGCCAAGCTCAACAAGAAGGAATACTCGCTCGGACGGGGCTTAAAAGGTTTTGCCGTGATCGACAAGAACGGCGACAGGCATGACATCGACAGACTGTTGGGCAACAAATCGGAGAAAGGGCTGAACCAGAAATTCCTCGACCTCGCCGCAATCCGCCCCCGTCCCGTGTCGGAGATCATCCGACGGTTGAAATCCAAAAAACGTGGCGGCAAAATTGTCCGGCGCGGCTCTGGCGGCGGTTCGATACGGCCTTTCTTTGTCCAACAGCCGAAAACGCCATTTTCCCGGCAGACAAAGACAGTCTTCACTCAAGCAGCGCGATCCATCCTCACAAGCAGGCAGCAAGAAAACCCCAGCCCGCCCAGCAAATTGCTTCCCACCAAAAAAGGCTGGCCAGAAGCGGCGATGAGAGATTGGAAAGCATGGGGACACAAAGACCCCCCGCGTTTCTTCTCGATTTGGCCAGAACTCAAACAAGAGGGCGTCGTGTTTTCAGACAAGCCAACGCACAAATGAACAAACGCGATTTTCAAAGCAACCCTAAAAATGGAGGCGTTCTATGCAAGACGATCAGATTCTAGCCAACTATTTCTTCATCAAAACGCGCGGCCTACAAATCTTCCGTGTTCAACGCCGCGGCTCGGCAACGATCCTGTGGACTTCCCGCACCGCCGTCCTGCGCTATCTGCAAGACCTGCAGGACGCGATTTTACAGGGCAATAGTCAGCATGGGTAGAAAGGGACGTTCTGTGATCAGCTTAATGGAAAATCGCATCGACATCCCGCGCATGATGAAGAACGCGCACAATCTCGATCATATCCGGTTCGGGGCGATAGAAAATGATGTAAGGCGAAACGGCCAAGGAACGTATCCGCGGCCTCAGTTCGTCGCGCGCGCGGCCCATAAGCGGCTGCTCGGTTATAAGGCTTATCGTCTCGAATATTTTGCGGATCATGCCGTCGGCGGCCGGTTCGTTATCCTGCGCGATGTGCAGCCAGATTTCGTCGAGGTCGTCGTCGGCCAGCGGAGAAAGCGTATAATCCATTGTTTTACCGCATGTTCTTCTTTTTGAAACGCGCCCGCTTGATAACATCCTCCGCCGTCGCCTTGCGACCCCGTCCGCTTTTGATGCCCGCGTCAATATCCCTGCGCAGGGTTTCAAGGCGGTTTTTCCGCAACTGATCCTGTTCATCAAGCAGCCTCAGGGCTTCGCGCACGACTTCGCTTGCGGATGAATACATGCCGCTGTCAATCTTGGCGCGAACCATATTTTCAAGCTGCGGGGTCAAAGAAATGCTGAGCGTCATGGCTGCCTTCCTGCAGTTCTGAAATAACAAAGATTACTAAAGAATAACATAAAATATTTACGCCTGAAAATCAAGGGGTTGCGACAAATCTTAACAACCCCAATCGTTAACGCCTGTTTTCAAAGGAGATTTTTCATGACCGACGATACAAACACCCGCATTTTTGATGTAGAAAAGCTGGAATCATTAGAGGTAGAATCCAGCCGAGATTTACGCTCTGCTAAGCCCTCGCGGCGCAGCAAAAAAGCCAACCCCGACCAATTCGATTTCTTTTCCCAACTCTCACCCCGACAGGAGAAAACCCATGCAGATGCAAACCGCGTTTCATCAGACAGAGAAAATGTTGACACACATCCTGTACGACAGCGGGATGGAGAACACGATCCTCAGATTCTGGCGGGAGAACCAGCCGGAGTTGGTGGAGGAACTTCTGTTGCAACAAATGCTCAAGAAGACCCTGATGCAGAAAGCGAACGATCTGTTCGATCTGCAGATCAGTCTAGAGAAAACAGAGAAACTACCTCCGTCGCTGGCGGAGATGGAAGCGTGGCGGATTCTGATGCGCCCAACGACGCAGGACGAGGAGGACGAGGAAGAAATGATGGGCGAGATGGATCTGTAAATCTCGCCTTCGCCGAAGAAAGCGAGCCAGTCAAGCCTTCCCGCGATTATCGCATCACAGCGGAAAGCCGCGTCGGAGAAGGCAGTCTGCGCGAAAAGGCGCAACTGAATCTCGACGCCATCCAACTCCTGAAAGTGATCGAACGGGAGGATCGGCGAGCCACCGAACAGGAAAAGCATGTCCTTGCCCGCTATACGGGCTGGGGAGCCATGCCCGCCGCGTTCGATTATTACACAGGTCGCGCCGATGAATGGAACGATGTTCGCGATACGTTAAA
>JARLJD010000009.1 GCA_031291395.1 Alphaproteobacteria bacterium
CACAAGTCCGCAAACTTTCCCGCAGTCCTCCTGCTTAATCGGCTGAGGAAACAAGCTAATCCGTGGGGTAAGAAAAACGGCGCGGCAAAAGCGGCGGGATTCCCTCCCCCTCGCGGGGGGGGGTTGGGGGGGAGGCGGCCCACTGAAAAGACCCCCCCCCCCCCCCCCCCCCCCCGACCCTCTCCCCCCAAGAGGGGGAGAGGGAGTCGCCCCGGCTTGGGGTTGCCAATTGAGTCACTTATTTCCTTACGCCGCCTATTTTTTCTTCAACTGATACGTTCCCACCAGCGTGGCTTCGGCCAAAATATGCCCCTTCATAGCAGTTTCAAGCGCGGCTTTGGTCGGCGTGCCGGATAAATTCAGGACGGCGTCGAGCGCATACAGCTTGAAGAAATACCGATGCCGCCCGATCGGCGGCATGGGGCCGCCATAGCCCGTGCGTCCCCAGTCGTTCAGCCCTTCGCGCGTGCCGGAGGGAAGATTTTTCACGCCTTCGGCAAGTTCAGCGGTCGCGGGCGGCATGTCGAACAACACCCAATGCACCCAAACCCGCTGCGGCGCGGCAGGATCCGGCGCGTCGGGGTCGTCCACGATCAAAGCGAGGCTTTTGGCGGCGGCAGGCGCGCCGGAAAAAGACAAAGGCGGGGATATATCTCTTCCTTCGCCGGTATAAAGCGCGGGCATTTCTTGATGATCCGCAAAAGCGGGCGAGGCGATGGTAAACATTTTGGCTTCCTTTCCTTTGACAGGCTCCGCGAGGCACAAAAAACCGATTGCCAGCAAGGCGGGCGTGATGAACTGAAGAGCAACAAAACGGCGCAAACGCAGACTCCCGAAACGCGAGAGGAAAAAGGCGCTGCCAGTTTACACCCAAAAGCCCGCCACGTCACTTTTGGCGAATTCTTCGTCCCAACAGTATAACCGATTAATTCCATTGCAAAACATCCGTCATTCCCGCGAAAGCGGGAATCCATCGCTCGCGATAGCGAGCAAAAGAGTCAAACAGCAGTTGCATTGGAAAGGCCGCTGTTTATATCGGCGCAGACGCGCCTTAAGATGGATTCCCGCTTTCGCGGGAATGACGACTTCTTTAGCATTATCAATTAGTTATACTGTAGCGTCGCGTGCGCCGACAGACTCCCTGATTATTAACGAGTTGTTATTTTAATTTTTGTACACTACGCAAAGACGCTTTTTGGAAAAGACGCGGTACCACTATGTATATGCTTGTTTTTGTGACACTGATGGTGACGGTGATGGGGGCCTATACCCAGCTCGCCGCCCTTCAGGCTGGCAAAATGTCTTCCCAGCAAACAGGCGCGGTCGATGCGATGCTGGCGTGGCACACGACTGCCGTGAGTTTGGCGGAGTTTTTTGTGAAGCAGAGCAGCATCGTTACGGGAAATGGGTGTTCTTTGACCAGTCCCGGGCCTGGCGGGCTGTCCACATGCACGAAGAGCGGCGGGGGCAGCAGCATGTTTGTGACTGCAGGAGGCGCCCCGCCATGCAGCGGCACGCAAGGAGCGCCGTGCTATACCGCATTACCCACTGGATACGCGACGTCTTCTTACGCCTTTTATTCCGTGGCGTTCCAAAATGCCGGGCAATATTACGTTCTGACCTATGTGCCGCCGCCGTCTGCGGGAAGCGACGCTTATGGACTTGGGTTGTTGTGTTTGCCCGGAACCGCGGGTTCGACAGTGTGCCCGCCATCGCAGCAGCTTCCCATCACCTTTGATTCCCTCTATAAGCAGATGGGCAAGAATTTGCGCTTGTCGTCGGTTTATTACGGGACGGTTACAAGCGCGAATACGTTGACGACGCCTACAGTTTCATTTGATAAAGGCGCAGCGGGAATTGTGCCGCAGTCCCTCAGCTTCACTGTGCCGGGCACGGGCACTGTCCCGCTTAACTCCCTCGGCATCATCACCCAGATTACGCCTTGTCCAACAACATTCTGCGGATAGAAGAGGAAAACCCTATGTTGCGTCATACAAACGGCAAGCGTTCCGGTTTCACGCTCATCGAACTGGCCATCGTGCTGGGCGTGGCGGGAATTCTGTTCGGCGGCCTCTGGCGCATCCTCTCCACCAGCAACGTCCAAATGCGCGATCAAGCAACGGCGAGCCAACAGGCGCAGTTGATCGGGGCGATTAGCACGTATTTGCAGACGAGCAACGGGCAGAACTGGTTGGCTCAGATACATGCAAATACTGCGCAGGAACTGCCCATACCAACTCAAACTCATTGTCCTCCTTCCACTGATGCTCCATCTGCGACTGATGCTCCCAATATATGTAATTCTTTGCCGCCGGGCTTTTATGGTTCAGGTGCTGGAACTTATAGCTACGTGTCACTAAATACCAATCCTTATGGACAGAACTACACAATCAGTATTTTGAAAGACAGTACACCAGGTGCGGGGCAAGCCGGAGGGCCATTGCCTCCACAAACCTATTCTTTCATGATCCTAACATCGGGTGGCGACCCGATCCCCGATACCTCCGGCGGGCGCATCAGCGCGGGGATCGGGGGCGACGGCGGGTTTGTGTATAGCAGCAATGTTTGCGGCATACCTGCGAACTATGCATGCGGCGCTTATGGTTCGTGGAGCACGCTCCTTTCAACATATGGTCTTCCTTCTGGGTCTGGAGTCGTAGCCTCGCGCACCTACTATTCCCCGATGCAGAATGTCAGCGATCTCTGGCTGGCACGGAAACCGGTGTCGGGGGATGCTTCCTTTATCTACAACACGATGACGACGCCGCTTTATCTGGGATATGTTGCAGGTGTGGCAAATACTGGCGCTTTCTACTTGGACGGGTTCGGCGGCCCTGTTACCGACGGTGGCACAATCTATATGCAGGGTGGCACGATTAATTTGAATGCGGGGAATACTGCAGCACAAAACCAAACTGCCGGCCATACTGGCGGCACGATTGATCTTGGAGGTAGCGGCTGGATTACCGGAACTTCCCCAAACGTTAATGTGAATCCATTTATCGATCTGAGTATGACAAATGGTGCCCCGAATGGCTCTTTAATAACTTTGGATAGTGTTTGTACGCGGGTAACAAATTCCAGCTGTGTTGCTACGGCTATTCTTATTGACCATGGCGACATAGTACTGAATGATGGAACCATAATGTCCACAAAGGGATATTCTTATAACGGTTCGGATATGCGCCTGAAGACGAATATCAAACCGCTCTCCAATGCTCTTGCGGACATTATGAATCTTAAACCTGTATCGTTCAACTTTAAAGCGAACGGCAAAGCGAGCATGGGCGTGATCGCACAGGATTTGGAAAAGATCTATCCGCAATTGGTCATTAAAACGGGACCGGATGATATGAGGTTTGTGGCCTATGACGGATTGATTGCCCCGCTGATCGGTTCCGTGCAAGAATTGAAGAAGGCAAACGACGACCTGACCGCCCAATTACGCGATCAGGCCGCGCGGCAAAAAGAACTCGAGAAGGAAATAGAAAATTTGCGCCGCAAATGACGGCGCAAGAAGCGGCCATTACATCGTGAGGTCGCAGCGCATCGAGCAGGTGCCATCCTCTCTTTTTGTGACGCAACAGGTAGGGAGGAATATTGCGCCTTGCGAGTTGTGAAGCGCATTCGGTATCGCCGTCAGGCAGTTAGATCCGTCGAGTCCCGCGGAAGTATCAAGATAGCCATCCGGATCCCGATAATGAAATGCCTCCGCCAAGCAGGAATTGCCGTATGCCGCCCATTGAGCTGGGGAGGTGTTTCCATCATCTTCGCAGGGCACACGTTGTAGACATGTTTGGCTGCCGTAATTTGTTGCGGCAGCTTGTTGAGTCATGGCCGGAACGGCGGCGAGGGCTAGGGCCAGAATGGCTAGGCGGGGATGGCGCATAGTGAACTCCAACGAGGGGTGAAGCGGGGAACCGATTCTGTTTGCGCTGAATCGATTGAGTGAAACGACTATGCCGAGGTTTGGTCGGGATTTCAAGAAGGGTTGAACAGCGCTTGCAACAAAAGCGGCATAATCTCTTTCTCCTCGCAAGGAGGGGGGCGTGCCGCAAAAGCTGTGTAGGCTTTATGAATACGGCTTTTGCGTCCCCCCATCCCCCGGCCCCTTCCCTCAAGGGGAAGGGGAGTCTGCCGCTCATTGCTTGGGCATGTCATTTATTAGGGCGGTTGGTCTCATGCCAACGACCCTAATAAATGACTCATAGAGCGGACAAGAGAAAGCCCTCCCCCTCTATGGGGGAGGGTTGGGTGGGGGTGATGCTCGAGTGTAAGAAACCCGCTTGCCAAGGGCGCTTTTTGCCGAACCAGCACCCCCATCCCAGCCTTCCCCCATAAAGGGGGAAGGAGTCTCTCTCGTCCCGCAGGCGGTCATTTATTAGGGCGGTTGGTCTCATACGCCCAATCAAGCCATTCTGTAAGGATTTCCAAATCTTCGGCCTCGACTGTGCCGCCGCACCAGATACGCAAACCCGCTGGCGCGTCGCGGTAAGCGTTCACGTCGTAGGCGACTTTTTCCGCCTCCAGCCTGTCGGTCAGGGCTTTGAAAAATTTGGCTTGCTCTGGCTGGCTTAAAGCCGTGATCGCCGGATCGGTCGGCTTCAGGCAAACGGAAGTCGGCGAGCGCGCGGCGGGATTGGCCGCCAGAAAACCGATCCACGGCGTTCGCAAAGCCCAGCGTTCGATGACGCCAAAATTCTCGCTTGTGCGCCGCGCGAGTCCCTTTGCGCCGCCAACGGAACGCGCCCATGCCAGCGCGTCCAGAACATCTTCGACGCACAGCATCGAAGGCGTGTTGATGGTCGCCCCTTCGAAAAGTTCCCTGTCAAGCTTGCCCGCTTTGGTCAGGCGGAAGATTCTGGGTATTGGCCACGCGGGCGTGTGGGACTCCAGCCGCGCGACGGCTCGGGGCGACAGAACCAGCATGCCATGTTGCGCTTCGCCGCCCAGAACCTTTTGCCAGCTGAATGTTATGACGTCGAGCTTGTCCCACGGCATCGGCACCGCAAATACGGACGAGGTCGCGTCGCAAATCGTCAGCCCTTGGCGGTCGGCTGCGATCCAGTCGCCGTCCGGCAGAATGACGCCGGAGGTCGTGCCGTTCCACGTAAACACGACATCATGATCGAAGTCGGCCTGCGTCAGGTCGGGCAAGTCGCCGAAATCCGCGATGAAGGCGCGCGTTTCAAGCGGGCGGAGTTGGTGGGCGCAATCGTTGACCCACGCTTTGCCGAAACTTTCCCACGCGAACACATCGACGGGGCGCGGGCCGAGCAAAGACCATAGTGCCGCTTCGACCGCGCCCGTGTCCGAGGCTGGCATGATCGCCGCGATATAGTCCTTGGGCAGACCCAGCAGGGCTTTGGTTTCTTCAATGACCTGTTTGAGTTTGTCCTTGCCGCCTTTGGCGCGGTGCGACCGGCATAGATACGCCCCCTTCAGCGCATCAAGCGACCAGCCCGGGCGTTTGGCGCAGGGGCCGGAAGAAAAACAGGGGCAACGCGGACGACGCGCAGGTTTGGCGAGCATTGTTGCGGTCATGTCAATGCCTCCTCTGCGGGCAGAAACACGGGATTTGCGATGATTCCGTGGCGCAGGTAAGCGACGATCTGTTCGGCGGCCTGACGCGCGACCTCTTTCAGGGATTCTTTGGTCGTGCCGCCCACATGCGGGGTAAAGACGACGCGGTCGATCCCAAGAAGCGGATTCGCTTTCCACTCGTCCGGGCCGCACTTGACCGGCTCTTTCTCGATCACGTCCAAAGCCGCGTTGGCCACATGCCCCGCCTCGATCGCCTGCGCCAGCGCCGCGGCATCGACCATGGGGCCGCGCGCGCAGTTGACGATGTAAGCGCCTTTCTTGCACCATTTCAGCGTTTCCGCATTGATCATCTTACGCGTTTCGTTGTTCAGATCCGCATGCAGCGTCACGATATCGGCGGCTTGCAAAAGTTCGCCGAGGGCGCAGACCCTCGTTCCCTCCAAACCTTCGATCCGGCTGTCCGGGATGTAGGGGTCATACACGACCAGTTCCATGCCGAGGCTTTTTGCATAGCGGGCGACCAGAGATCCGATTCGTCCGCAGCCGATAATCCCCAGAATCTTTCCGCGCAGCAGAAAATCGTTTTTATGAATGGCGCGAGACCAAGTGCCGGCGCGCATCGTGGCGTTTCCCGCGCTGATTTGCCGCGCAAGATTGAGGATGTGGGCGAGGGTCAGTTCAGCCGCGGCGGGCGCGTTGCCGTCCGGCGCGTTCATCACGACAATGTTGTGACGCGCCGCCAGCTTGCGGTTGATGTTATCGTAGCCTGACCCGGCGCGGGCGATGACGCGCAGGCGTTTCGCGCTGGTGAAAAAGGCCTCGTCCTTAACGTCGCCGGAACGGACGAGAAGCGCGTCATAGTCGCCTGCCTGCGCGGGATCCAGCGCGGTCAGCTTTTTGATTTGCGCAACATCGAATCCTTCCGCTTTGAGGATTTCCGCGGCAACGGGGTGCGGGTCGTCGGCAATAAGCACACGGTATGGGCTTGGGGTTGTCTCGTGCATAGCTTCGCTCCTGTTTGAATGGGGTGACTTGCGGTTGGCTGGGGGTGAGGTCGCGCGTTTACTGGTCCAGAGAGGACCACGACGACGAACCGCAAGAGAGCGAAGAAACACGCTGGCAGAAAGGCCAGACGCTTTGGTTGCTTGAGGCGCAACCGGCACAGCTTGGCGCTGTGGATACGATGTCTATGCTATCGCGCATGTGTCGATAACCATATTTAGACAACCCTCGATCCGGAAAACTTTTTCACGGACACGAAGTCAGAATGACGGATTTACGCAATGAAAGTCAAACAAAAAATAACTTTCATGCAGGGAAGTGCGGATAAAAAAAGAGTTGACGTTAACCAAGAATTGGTGATTGTTAACCATAACTGTCGCCAAGGGATTCCGTCGGCCCCTCTTCGTTTTGGAGAATTATCATGAGCAAGGTCAGTATCATAGGCGCTTACAATACCGAGTTCGGCGCTTTCGTTAAAAAAGACAAGGTCACCGGCTTGATGACCGACACTAAAACCTATTACGACCTGCTGATCGAAGCGGGTCGCGGCGCGATCGCCGATGCCGGACTTGAAGCCAAAGATATCGATGCGATTTACGTCGGGTCTTGTTCACCCTCCGGATTTGTTAACCAAGAACATGTCGCGCCGCTCGCGGCTGAAATCGACCCCGCTTTGCGTTTTAAGCCGATGACGCGCTGCGAATGCGCCTGCGCTTCGTCGTCTGTCGCTCTTTACGACGGCATTTATGCCCTTGAAGCCGGTCGCGCCCGCCATGTTTTGGTGATCGGCGTCGAGAAGATGAATTTGCTGCCGACGCCGCAGATGACCCACGTTTTGGCCTGTTGCTCCCATTGGCCGAGCGAAGGCGCGCAAGGCTGGTCGTTCCCGATGCTGTTCGCCGCCTATGCCAAGGGGTATCAGGCGCAATACGATATTCATCAGGAAGAACTGGAAAGAATGCTGTGGACGGTAGGCGCGCTCGGCTACAAAAACGGGGCGGAAAATCCGCTCGCCCACAACCGCTCCGGCCCGACAACGGTCGAGGCGATCCAGAAGCTCAACGAACCCGACGAGCGCGGTAAGTGCAAGAATATGATGATTGCGGCTCCGCTTCGCCTTCACGATTGTTCTTTGGTGTCGGACGGCGCCGCGGCGCTGGTGATCACGCAGACGTCCAATGTCAGCAATCGCGCCCGCGCGGTAGAGATCGCGGGCATCGGCCATTCGTGCGAACGGTTGCCGGAAAATGTGCGGCCGAATATGTATGAACTTATGGCGGGCAAGAACGCCGCCGCTAAAGCCTATGCGGAAGCGGGCATCAAGCCGAGCGATATTGATTTGGCGGAAGTGCATGACTGCTTTACGATCAACCAGATCCTTAGCACCGAGGCGCTTGGCTTTTCAAAGGACGGTCGCGGCGGCTTCGATTATCTGGATGGGCGCTTCACGCGCGATGACAGCGCGGTTGCGGTCAATCTCTCCGGCGGGCTTAAGTCCAAGGGGCATCCCGTCGGCGCGACCGGCGCTTCGATGCACACGTTGATCTATAAGCAGCTTATCGGCGAGGCCATCGGCGTTAAGGCCAGAAAAGCCGATATCGGCGTCGCCTTCAATGTCGGCGGGTCGTCGGTGACCAACTGCGTATCCGTCCTGAAAAAGCTCTGATCAACCCCATGAGCGGAGAATTGATGTGACAATATTTCCTTACAACGACAAAGAGTACACAGTCAGGCAGTCGGGTTATGATATCTGCCGCCTGATGCCCGACGGCTCCTGCGCTTTTGTCGGCGTCAATTTGTTTCAGGGCATGACCGCCGCAGAGGCGGAAGCCAAGGCGAAGGCGCTGGTCAAGTCGATCAATCCGGTGGGGGTCAAAGTCGTCGGCCCCGATGTGACCCGTCCGAACATGATCGGCGGTCTTAAAATCGTCGGGCCGGATGTCACGCGTTCCAATTTCGTGTATTGGGATAAGGACAGCGTGTCTTTTCCAAAGAACTCGTAAACAAAACTTGCAACTGGGGATAACGTCATGAAAATGAAAGACAGCGTGGCCATTGTAACTGGCGGCGGCAACGGCATTGGCGAAGCGGTCGCCAAATATTTCGTCCGGAACGGCGCCAAGGTGGCCGTGGTCGATATCGCGCAAGCCAACATCGACCGTGTCGTCAAGGAAATTAAGGCGATGGGGGGCGAGGCTATCGGCGTTCAGGCCAATGTTTCCAACGAAGCCGATACCGCCAAATTCATCAAGGCGACGCTCGACGCCTTCGGCAAGCTGAACATCGTCGTTGCTTGCGCCGGTATTATTCGCGACGGCACGATGCTGTCGCTGGACAAGGAAACCGGCAAGGTCAGCAAGAAAATGGGCCTCGATAAATGGCAGCCCGTGATCGATATCAATCTGACCGGAACTTTTTTGACCTTGCGCGACGGCGCGGAAGCGATGGTCAACGGCGGCTGGGAGGGATTGCTGGTCACGATCTCCTCGGTGAACAAGGCCGGACAGGTCGGGCAGCTCAACTACTCCTCGACCAAGGTGGCCGATGCGCTGATGCCCAAGATCATCGTCGGCGAATTCCAGATGCGCGGCATCCGCAATATCCGTTGCGTCGGCATTGCGCCCGGCTATGCCGCGACCCCCATGCTGACCGGCATGAATCAGGAAGCGTTGAAGGGACTTCTGCGCGATGTGCATATCGGCCGTCTGGTGCAGCCGGAGGAAATAGCCTCCCTGATCGGACATTGCGTCGAAAACGGCGCGATCAACGCCACAACCCTCGAAATAACCGGCGGCCTATGCTACGAGCACGGGATTGCCAAGTAGCTTGATGTCGCCTGCGTGCGTTCCGGCATTATGCAGGCCGTCCGCGTGAAAATTGTTCCTGTTTGTTGTTCCATTGCCATTCCCGTTTTTGCGGGAATGGCAATTTTTTTTCAACGGGAGACTGCAACGCGCTTCTACGAAAAGCGTAAATTAGGCCGGTCGGAGTATATCAAAGCGGCTGTGCGGATTTCGGAATCTTCCGCTCGTTTCCGGCGTTGAAATATAGCCCGCGATTCCCCTCACTTGCCGAACAGCCCTGCGCCCTGCAATCCGCCGAAAACGCCTAGCGCCGTGGTCAAAGAACAGACCGCGATCATCAGCCACAGATAGGCTCCCTTCAAACGGCGCTTTTCCGGCAAGGCGCGCGCGGCGAGCGCGATCAGGAAACCCAGAACCAGCGGCAGCAAAAGCGCGTTCATGACCTGCACCCCCACATTCAGCGACACGAGATCGGGCCAAGCCCAGACCAAAACGGCTCCCGCAACGACGCACAAGGCATAAACGCCATAGAACCAGCGCGCGCGCAAGGGATGCAATTCGAGCGAATGGCGATAGCCCGCGACCTCGCCCACACCCCACGCCAGCGCCAGCGAAGCGACAATCGCCGCGACCAGCCCCGCGCCCATAACGCCAAGCCCGAACACCAGCCGCCCCATAGACAGGCCGAGAAAGGGAGTCAGCGCCTCGCTCATCGCGCCGACCGTCGACAAAGAAGCGTTAGGATTTTTCGCGCCGATCGTCGCGGCGCAGGCGATCAGAACCGCCGCCATCACCAGCTGCGTCACGACAGCGCCGACGGCGGTGTCCCAACGCGCGGCGTTGAAATGCTGGGGCGAAAGCTTTTTGTCGGCAATGGCGGATTGCTGATAGAAGATCATCCACGGCATAATCACCGCGCCGATATTGGCCGCCGCCAGATACAGATAATCGGGATTGGCGTAAGGTATCGCCGCGGCGCCCCGCGCTATATCGGCCATTAAAGGATGCGCCGCGATGGCGACGACAAAGAAAGCGAATTCAAACAACCCCAGAGCAATCGCCACCCGTTCGACGCGGCGATAGGATCCCGTCATCACCGTCGACAAAAGCGCGGCGGCTGCCAGAAACAGGCTGACGCCGCGCGGCACCCCATACATCTCGCCAACGCCCGCGATGCCCGCGAATTCGGTCAAAAGCGCGCCGATCACGGCGATGCCAAGGTTGCTGACGGAAACCCACGCCCAGAACGCGCCGAAATGCTCGCGAATCAACTCGCCATGCCCGCGCCCTGTAAAGATGCCGAGGCGCACCGTCAATTCCTGCACCATAAAAAGAACGGGCACGAGCGCGAGTTGCAGCAAAAGCAGCCGATAGCCCCATTGCACGCCGCTTTGCCCTGCCGTGATCACGCTGCCGACGTCGGTATCCGCCAGCATGACGACAAGGCCCGGGCCAAAGACGGCCAGCATGCGGCCGGTCCGAGTGGAGGGAATGAAGGAGGGGGCTGCGGCAATAGAATAATCGGATTTGTCGACGGACATTATAATCTCTCCAACCGCGCCCCAGCGATTAAGAACGCCCCGCGAAAACATCAAGCCGTCGGGGGAGGGGGGCGAGAGTCAATTCCTTGTCTCTGTTTTTCCTCTTCCCTGCTTGGGAACAGTGCAGACAAACTGGCTGCGCCGCCGCGACAAGTCAAGAGGATTACAACACTTGCTTTCTCAGCCGCCCAGCAATCACTCCTTGATGAAACCTCCGGATTGAAGTTTGAAGAATCCGGCGTAGATGCCGTTTTCTTTCAGGATCAAGTCATCATGCGTGCCTTCTTCGACGATTCTTCCCTGATCGAAAACCAGAATTCTGTCGGCGTCGAGGATCGTCGAAAGACGGTGCGCGATCATAATTGATGTGCGGCCGTGCGCCAAGGAACGCAGGGCTTCCTGTATGGCGCGTTCGCTGATCGAATCCAGAGAACTGGTCGCTTCGTCCAGAATCAGAATAGGGCGGTTGGCGAGGATCGCGCGCGCAATGGCGATGCGCTGGCGCTCGCCGCCCGATAATTTGATTCCGCGTTCGCCGACCAGCGTTTCGTATTGCAAGGGCAGGCCGAGAATAAACTGCCCGATGTTGGCTTGCCGCGCGGCGTCGCGGATTTCTTCCATCGAGGCATCGGGTTTGCCGTAGGCGATGTTCTCGCGCAACGTGCGGTGGAAAAGAATGGGGTCTTGCGGCACAAGCGAAATCGCGCTGCGCAAGGACGGACGCGAGCCTTGCGCGATGTCCTGCCCGTCGACGAGAATACGGCCTTCCTGCGCGGCGTAAAGGCATTGCAACAGGCGAACAAAGCTCGTCTTGCCGCTGCCCGAATGGCCGACCAGCGCCACGCGTTCGCCCGCGCGAATGGATACGCAGAGGCCTTTGAAAATCGGCTGCGTCTTTCCCGGATAGGCAAAGCTGACATGATCGAAAACGATTTCACCTTTGCGAATGGCGAGCGCGGGAAGCGCGGGTGTTTTTTCGACTTCCGGCTTTTCGCGCATCAAGGCGATCACGGCGTGCAGATCGTAGGACGACGTCAGGATGTTCTTGATGTTTTCGCCGAGGTCGCGAATGTAAGATTGCATGATCGTATAGGCGAAGGCCAGATATGCCATGTTTTCAACGTTCGCCTGCCCGTGGAAAAAATACCATGTGCCGCCGCCTAGCAATAACGCCAGCATGCCCGCCAGCATCAGCCGCTGAATAAACCCTGCCGAGCTGCTGTAAATATAGGAGCGAAGATTGATCGAACGCAGCGCGGCGGTGATCCCGACAAAGCGCGCGATTTCGATTTTTTCCTGCGCATAGGATTTTGTCGCGGCGATGCCGCTGATGCTGTCGGCCAGATGCGCGATGAAGGAATCCTGCGCGTCGGCATAGGCGCCTTGCGCTGGTCCGGCGAATTTCATGACCAAAAGGAAACTGGCCGCCAGCAAGATGCCGAGATAGACGGTCATCACCAAGGCCAATCCCGGAAAGCGCAGCGCGAGGAAAGCCGTGCTGCCGATCAAAACGATCGTGGTGGGGAAAACGCGCAGCAGAATCTGGTCTTCGAAATTTTCGACTTTCTGGCGGCCGCGATTGATTTTGGAGATAATGCTGCCGGTAAAGGTGTTGATGAAAAAATGCTCTGACAGGCTATGCACATGCGTAAAGGCGTCGTCCATCAGGGCTTTGAAGATGCGGGTTTCAAAGGTGTTATAGACGAGAAAGGTCGCGGCGAAGATTCCGGCTTGCGTCGCGTAAAGGCCGAGGAAAAGGATCAGGCGAGCATAAACGACCGCCGCGCCGTCATGCTGTCGGATCGCGCCCAGAAAAGACGCCAGCGCGCTCGGAAGATAGGTTTCGAGCGAGGCGGATGCCGCCAGCATAAGAAGAATGACGGCCAGCTTTTTGGGTTGCCGCCGCCAATAACCGGCGGCAAAGCGCAAGACGGTGAAAAACGAAAGATATTTTCTGGGTTTGGGGTCATTGATTGCCGCAAGCGAAGGTTCTAACGCCATTATTCGTCCTGTTTCATTTCCTGAATGCCTGTTGTTCCACATTATCAAATGGCTTTCCGATTGACCAATCAAGTTTACGGACGGCGTTCGATCGGGGTTCTGCGCCTCATCTCGCAGGTGCGAGGTGAGCGTTTATTATTTTTGGAAAAACATTATTGCGCTGTTCCCACTGTTTGATTCCAATGATAGCCTGCGATCTTTCCTACACTTCCTTCCTCTCCTTCCACCCACCTTTGAACAGGAGCTATCAATGAACGAAGCGAAAGATATGACGGCGAATCCGGCCCCGCTGGGACTGTTAGGCTTTGGCATGACGACTGTCTTGCTGAATTTCCACAATGCGGGATTCTATCCGCTCGATTCGATGATTCTGGCGATGGGAATTTTCTACGGCGGCCTCGCGCAGCTTATCGCTGGTATTATGGAGTGGAAAAAGGGCAACACTTTCGGCACCACGGCGTTCGCAAGCTATGGTGTTTTCTGGCTGACTTTGGTCGGGCTGATCATTCTGCCTAAAACGTCGCTCGGCTTTGCGGGGCCGGACAAGCAGACGATGGGGATTTTCCTCGCTCTGTGGGGCGTGTTTACGCTGGCCATGTTCGTCGGCACGTTGCGTTTGAACAAGGCGCTGCAAGTCGTGTTTGGCTCGCTGGTCGTTTTGTTCTTTTTGCTGGCGATAGGGGATGGCTTTAACGCGCAGAGCGTCACCACAATTGCCGGATATGAAGGGATCCTGTGTGGCGCTTCGGCGCTTTATGCCGCTATGGCACAGGTTCTGAACGAGGTCTATGGCGCGACTGTCTTGCCGCTCGGCCCGGTTAAGAAGCGGTAAAACCGACCCGTCCTGCGCCCCTTCCCGAAAACGCGGGAAGGGGCGTTTGCATAACTAATAAGACGTTGGTTCTATCCGCCGTTTTTCAAGAGGACGGCGGTTTTATTTTTGATCCCTCTTTATTTCCGCGGCTGCGTTCCCATCTTGTTTGCATAAGGTTTTTCAACCCTGAAACAAGGAGGTTCACATGTCTATGCGCGCTTTTTTATCTCCGGCTTCCGCGCCGCACGATCCTTTTTTGTCGATTCAGCGCGCGCTGCAACGTTCGCTTGACGAGACGTGGCGCGGTCTGCCTGCATCGGCGTTGACGGAAGCGGCTTCCATGCCGATGGCGCTCGACGTCAGGGAAGACGAAAAGGCTTTTCATGTGACGGCGGATTTGCCTGGGCTTTCGGAAAAGGAAGTCGAAGTCACGTTCGACGACGGGCTTCTGACGATCCGCGGCGAGAAAAAGGTCGAGCGCGACGAGAAGAAAGACACGTGGCACATCGTCGAACGTTCGTCCGGCAGCTTCGCGCGGCGCTTGTCGCTCAGCGCGGCGGTCGACGCCGACAAGATCGACGCCAAGTTTGAAAAAGGCGTTTTGTCCGTGACCTTGCCCAAACTGTCGCAAGAACAAGCCAGCGCCCGCAAGATCGAGATCAAGACGGCGTGAGTTCAACGTCCCCCTTCTTTGAAAAAGGAAGGGGGATGTTTTTTATCGTTTTCCCGTTTCCGCGGACAATAAAAGCCCGCGATCGAAACCCGAACGCCCTGTTTGCGTTCGGCAGGCTTTTCGCCGGTATGATCTGTTTTCTTATGTCTTCGTTTTCATCCTTTGTTCATCGTATTCCCCTTGCCTCATAAAAAAGAGAAGCGCGCTTCCCGTGACCTCGCCGAAGCGAGGGGCGGCATGCAACCTGTTTGTTGGGGCCTCCGGCGATACCCCACAGTCGTACGCCTGTGGGCACGGAAGCGGAACAA
>JARLJD010000055.1 GCA_031291395.1 Alphaproteobacteria bacterium
GTGGATAAGGGCGGGCGCCGCTAGCGCACGATCTGGGGGTGCGCGTCGCCCGCCCTTACCCACAGCCACCCAACCTCAGGGCAAAAAAGTGACATTCTCACGTTGCGGGATTAGGTGACATTTTAACTTTGCGTTGACAGAAAAGTGACGCGCATATGCCTTGTCTATTAGGGTTAACGTATTTTGTGTTTGCCATGAAGGTTTTGTTTTGCTTAAACCGCATGTGCCAATAAAATCAAACCTGTTTAGGGAGAATTGAAAATGAAAATGGATAATGTCGAAAATAAGGTGAAATTGATCGCTTTAAATATGAAGAAAGACGATCCAAAAACGCATACGTTTGATGAAAGCGAAGTTACGAAGGACGCAGACCTCATCGTCGACCTAGACTTTGATAGCATTGATGTCGTCAAGTTCTTGATGGCCATTGAAGAAGCGTTCAATATTGAAATCCGAGATGAAGATGCGGTAAAAATCAACACGATTGGCGACGCGACTAGATTAATAGCAAAAGAACTAGCCGAACCAGCAAACACCCCATTTGACAATGACTTTTTGCAGACCCATGGGGATAACGCCGCGCGCTTCAATTTATTGGGGCTTTTTCGAGACGTAAATAAGTTAGTATCTTCTCGCGAGCTAATAATTCCCGAAGGGACGAATCTGACTACGCTTGTGATGAAGGATTTTCTTTTTTCGGCGATTGAAATTGAAACAAGAAATGTTTTGAATCAAGGCGGGATGAGAAAACACAAAAAGTTGAATGCTGCGTATTTAACAGCCCTTCAATTTTATAATTCGCAATTTGATGAACTCGGAAGACTGAACTCAGATGCGCCTGAGGACGAAAAAATATGTAATGATGCGCGGGGATGGATTCTCCGGCGGTTTTCCCGAAACGTGCAGGCAGCACAGCACACGAAAACGGCAGGATAAACCAGAGTCATTGCGCGATTAGCGATTTATTAAGGGAAAGTGTGATTCTGAGAGTCTTCCCCCCCCCCCCTCCGACACGGGAGAAGACGATGGAACTGGAAGGCGAAGCGGCGCGGTTGGCGAAAAGGCCGACGACGTTCAAGAGGTTAACGGGACTGAATGTCCGGCAGTTTTGCGACTTGCTGGAGAAATTCGAGCCTTTGATGTATGAGCTGACCGGAAACGGCTGAACAAGCGGGAACGGCAACGGAAGATCGGGGCGGGCAACGAATACAGCTTGCCGGTTTGCGACCGATTGTTGATGACGTTGATCTATTACCGCACCTACGGGTTTCTTTTTTGTTATCCCGTCGAAAAGGATCCATCGCCGCGCGTCTGCGCGGCATATGATACCAGTTCCCGATCAAAATGAGCCGATCGTCCAAGAAACCAAATGGGCCTCCCCCGCCTTCGCGGGGGCGACGGTGGATGTTGGTGCGTATTTCATCGCCGCATCCCATTTGGTTCCGGTTCAGTTTGATCGGTGTTTGGTATGAGCCTACGGCATTTCTCTATTCGACTGCCGCTGGACTCATATGCTCGCTATCGCTTGCAGAGGGATTCGGCGGGAATGACGATCCCTTTCGATGGGATAAACCCGTTATCGGGGTTAAGCATTGTTTGGCCTGCTGTTGAAAACACAAACGTAAGATTTACAACAAAAACTGCTCGCGAATAATCCGCTCGCCCAGATGTTGGTCGGGGTCGAACAGGAGGGTGATGTTTTGGGTGCGATCCAGCCAGATTTTCGCTCTGGCGGCGTTGTGTAGGACGGAAACGCCGGCTTCGATCTTGGTCGGGCGTTTGGCGGTTTCCAGAACCTCGATGTCGACCACGGCGTCTTCGGGCAGGACGGCATAGTGCCAGCCGCGCGGGCGGAAGCCGCAGACCGCCGTCATGACAAAAGTATTGGCGTTAAGCGGCATGATCGGCCCGCCGCAGGAATGGTTATAGGCGGTGCTGCCCGCGGGCGTGGCGATCAGGACGCCGTCGCCGCTGAATTTGGAAAGCCGCTCGATGCCGTCGATTGCGATGCGCAATCTGACCGCTTGCGGCGTTTCGCGGATAAAGGAAACCTCGTTGATCGCCACAGCAGAAGATTTGGAGCCGTCCACCATTTCGGAGTCGATGCGCAGGGGATGCAGCGTCACGCTGTGCGCTTGCGCCAGTTTTTGTTCCAGATCGTCGGTGCTACGGAAGTTGTTGCACAGGAAGCCGACCGATTCGGTGCGGCGAATGGCAAAAACCGGCTTGCCGAGCGGCAAGGCTTCGTAAAGCGCGCCTAGCGCCTGCCCGTCTCCGCCCAAGGTGACAAAAACATCGGCGTCTTCGGCGTTTGCTTGCCCGTAGCGCTGAGTCAATTCGACATAGGCTTTTTGCGCGAGGGGCGAGTGGCTGGCGTGAAAGAAGATTTTCATGGGCGGGGGAGATTGCGGCTCAAGGGTTAGAAGGCGGGTTTTGAATGCTTGCCTTCACCGGTTTTGGGTTGCGGAGAAATCCGTTCTCCATATGGTAGGCGCTTAGGATAGCGTCAAGCGTTCCGTCATATTCCAAACTTCTCATCGCATCGTCGATCATCTGCTTGAAATGCGGATCGTCCGGGGGAAGGAGCATGACCGCGGGAAATAGGCCGACGGGCTGATCGGGGAAAAGATTTTTAACTTTGTTTGGGTATTTTTCTGCGTAGTCCTGAAATGTCGTGGCGTCGTCTGTAACAAAATCTACCTTTTTCGTTATGAGCGACTCAATAAGATCCACATTAGTGGAAAGCTCGGAAAGGCTCAGGATTTTTGCCTTTGGAAAACGTTGCTTTACAATTTCAAGCGTTGCTCCGCCATCGGTATCGCCGACTGTGACTTGGTCGGAGTTCAAATCCTGAAGATTTTTGAACCTCGTTTCGCTCTCTCGTCCCCAAACATAGATCGGCGCATAAAACAACGGTGTGCTTGATGCCACATACTTGAACCGATTGGGTTGCAACCAATATCCCGCGCAGGCCATATCGACGCGGCCCGATTTGACGGATTCCACGACAGTGCCCCAACCCAATTCTTCCTGCCAGATGATTTTCAGCCCAAGCCGCTTGCCGATGGCCTCGATCAAATCGGGGAAAATGCCTATTTTTTTGTTGCTGTTGGGATCGACCCACATCAAGGGCTTCCACACGCTGTACCCGCAATGGATCGTGCCGGTGCGCATCACGCGGTCATAGGTCGATTCTTTGGCGGCGACGGGGGCGCGCGATCCCACTGTTACCGCGCCTGATTTTAACAGTCCCACCACAAGAATCGCGGCCACTGCGCTGATGAGAAGGGCGGAGAGAATTTTTTGCACGCAAGCGCCTCTTAATTGTGTGTGAGGGGTTTTTGCCAGTTTTTATCCGTGAATTTTAAGCCTCTCTTAACGACTCATAAGCAATTCTAAAGGGGTTGTCCAACTCATTCAAATTTTCCGTAAACAAAGCGGCCTTGTTATGCAGATTGATATGCGCGTTATGGAGCTTTTGGCGTCGAAACTGTGCCACGATCTGGTCAGTCCGGTCAGCGCCATTAACAACGGCGTCGAACTGATCGAGGAAATCGGCGGTTCCGTCGTGGCCGAGGCGATGAAATTGATCGGCGACAGCGGCGGCGTGGCCTCGCGGCGGCTGCGGCTTTACCGGCTGGCCTATGGCCGCGCAGGCAGCGAAAATGCTTTGGGACTCAAAGACGTGCGTCAGGTTGCCGAGCAATATTTATCCGGCACCAAGATCACGCTGGTCTGGCCCGAAGACGTTCCGTCGGAAGGCGCCGTCGAACGGCGCGGATTTTTGAAAACGATACTGAATCTCATTGTCCTTGCGGAAGAGACGCTGGCCTATGGCGGCGCTGTGACCTTGCACCGCGACGAAGAAGGGGGCTGTCAGTTGGAAATTGTTGGCCGCAACGCATGCTTGAATCTCAGGTTGCAAGAAGCGCTTGAAGGATCGGTCTCGGTCGAGGAATTGACCCCGCGCAGCATACAGGCATATCTGACAGGTAGATTTGCCGAGAATTTTGGTTTTAAGCTGACTCACGATCATTCGATTCCCGATCGGTTGAATCTTTCTTTAACCCCCCTTCTTTCCGAATCCGAAACGCCAATCGTAAACGTTTGTTAAGATTCGGCGCGCTACATGTTAAGTATAATTTCCCTGCCTGAGTCGGTTGACTCACTCTCTGCTCTAGAGGAACACGCCTATGGATGATCTGCTGCGCGACTTTTTGACCGAATGCTCCGAAAACATTGCGACTCTCGATGTCGAACTGGTTCGGCTGGAACAGAATCCGAATGATCCGGATCTGATCGGCAGCATTTTCCGGCTTGTCCACACGATCAAAGGTACCTGCGGGTTTTTAGGTCTGCCGCGCCTCGAACATTTGGCGCATGCGGGCGAGAATGTCTTGGGCAAATTTCGCGATCACGAATTGGAAGTGAACGAGGTCGCGGTCGATTTGATTCTGGCGTCGATCGACAGAATCAAAGCGCTTTTAAGCTATCTGGAGCAGCATGAGGTCGAATCGCCTGAAGGCGATGATGAAGATTTGATCGTTTCGCTCAATGCGCTAGCTGAAGGCAAGCTGGGGGGAAAACCTGCCGCTGCCGCGGCTGCGCCGCAGGCCGAAGTTGTTGCGTCCCAGCCGCCGCCGATTCAGTCGACTGATGCTCCTGTGCCCGATGAATTTGGCTTTGTCCCCGTTCCTGCGGGGAATATGGCTGCCTTGGAGGCGAATATGAATTCTTCCGGCAAGCCGTCGCCCGCGCCGGAGGTTCCCAAGGCCCCAAGCGTCATTAAACCGGCTGTCGATGAGCAATCGGCGAAGAGCGGCGCTTCCGTCGCCGACCAGTCGATTCGCGTCAATGTCGATCAGTTGGAAACGCTGATGACAACGGTCAGCGAACTGGTTTTGACCCGCAACCAGCTTTTGCAGATTTTGCGCGGACAGAAGGACAGCGCCTTTGCCGCGCCTTTGCAGCGCTTGAATCAGGTCACTTCCGAGCTTCAGGAAGGCGTGATGAAGACCCGCATGCAGCCGATCGGCAACGCATGGGCTAAATTGCCGCGCATTGTTCGCGATCTGGCGCACGAATTGAACAAAAAGATCGATCTGCAAATGATCGGCGCCGATACCGAATTGGATCGGCAGGTGCTGGAGCTGATCAAGGATCCCCTGACGCATATGGTGCGCAATTCCGCCGATCACGGCATTGAGCTTCCGGCTGAACGTCTGCGCGCGGGCAAGCCGGAGACGGGGATCGTGACGCTGAATGCCTATCACGAAGGCGGCCACATCATCATCGACATTTCCGACGACGGCAAGGGGCTTGCGCTCGACAAGATCCGCGCCAAGATTCTTGAGCAAGGACTGGCTAGCGACTCCGAACTGGCGGCGATGAGCGAACAGCAGATTATGCAGTTCATTTTCAAGGCCGGTTTTTCAACGGCGGCTCAGGTCACTTCGGTCTCGGGGCGCGGCGTCGGCATGGATGTCGTTCGGACGAATATCGAGCGCATAGGTGGCACGGTCGATTTCAAGTCTGTCAAGGGGAAGGGGTCGTCCTTCTCGATCAAGATTCCGCTGACTTTGGCGATTGTGTCGGCGCTGATCGTCGAATGTTCGGGCGAGCGTTTCGCCATTCCGCAAATCAGCGTGGTCGAACTGGTCAAAGCCTCGCCCACCAGCGAACACCGCGTCGAGATGATCAATGAAACACCGGTTTTGCGCCTGCGCAACCGCTTGCTGCCTTTGGTCAGTTTGCGCAAGACCCTGCGGCTTGGCGATGACGCTATTCAGGCTAACGGCAATGCCTTCATCGTCGTGGTTCAGGTTGGGAGTTCGACTCTCGGCGTTATTGTCGACCGCGTGTTCGATACCGAGGAAATCGTCGTCAAGCCGGTCGCACCGATTTTGCGCAATATCGGCGCATTCTCCGGCAATACCATTTTGGGCGATGGCAGCGTGATTATGATTCTCGATCTGAACGCTATCGTCATGCATGCGGGCGACGTCAACGCTCATGCGGCGCAAGCTCAAGCTGCTGCTTCGACTGCGGCGCATGTCGATCACAGCGGAAGCAAACAGTCTCTGTTGCTGTTCCGTGCGGGCGAAGGCGCGCAAAAAGCGGTGCCTCTGGCGCTGGTCGCGCGTCTGGAGGAAATCGATCGCGCGACGATCGAATATTCGGAAGGCTCGCCGATGGTTCAATATCGCGGCAAGTTGATGCCTTTGGTTCCTGTCGCAAGCGGAGCCGATATTCTCAAGGAAGGCCAGCAAGCGGTTCTTGTTTTCGCCGACAAGGACAAGCATATGGGCCTTATGGTTGACGAAATTCTCGACATCGTCGAGGAACGTTTGCAAGTCGATTTGTCGGGACGTCGCCCGGGTGCGCTGGGAACGTCAATTATTTCTGGCAAAGCGACCGACGTGGTCGATGCGGCCTACTATCTGTCGCAAGCCTTCCAGAACTGGTTCGGCGAGGAGGAGGGGGCGTTTGAAGGCGATATGTCGCGCCGCGTTTTGCTGGTCGACGACAGCCCGTTCTTCCGCAATTTGTTGACCCCTCTTCTGACGGTGGCCGGTTACGCCGTCACTTCGGTCGAGAGCGCCAGTGAGGCGTTGAAACTAGAGGAGGAAGGCGTTGTTTTCGACGCGATTGTCAGCGATATCGAAATGCCGGGCATGAACGGTTTCGATTTCGTGTCCAAGCTGCGCGGCGGCGAAAGCAAATGGAGCAAACTGCCAATTTTCGCGATGTCGTCGCACGCGACGCCGCGCGATCTGGAACGCGGAAGGCAGGTTGGATTTACCGATTACGTCGCCAAGTTCAATCGCGAGGCTTTATTGAGCGCGTTGCATGAAACTTTGAAGCAAGGGGGAGTAGCGGCATGAGCAATCTTCCGACCACCACCACCGGAACGGCTTTGGTCGCAGCCTCCGACGCGACGCAAGGGATGTTCGTCACAATGACTGTCGCGCATCAGATTTTCGGCATTCCTGTTTTGAAGGTGCAAGACGTTCTAGGGCCGCAGCGCATCGCCCGCGTGCCTCTCGCGCCCGCCGAAGTTCTGGGGTCGCTGAATCTGCGCGGGCGCATTGTGACGGCAGTTGATGCGCGCACGCGTCTGGGCGTTCCGGCGCTTGAAGACTGCACACAAAGCATGAGCGTAGTGGTCGAACATGACGGCGAGCTTTACAGCATTGTTGTCGATAAAGTCGGCGAGGTGATGAGCTTGCCGGAAACCGATTATGAACGGAACCCCGCCACCCTCGATCCCCGTTGGCAGGAAGTATCGAACGGTATTTATCGATTGCAAGGCACTTTGCTGGTCGTCCTCGATGTCGCCCGTTTCCTGCGTCTGGATCAGGCGCGCGCGGCGTAGAACAGGTGTATAAATGAGTGTGAGGTAAAGGACGCGGCAAAAGCGTTAGGATTCTCTCCCCCTCGCGGGGAGGGAATCCTGCCGCTCTTGTTTCGCTTTTTGTCTCAACCGTTAAGTGACTAAAGTGCTCAACTGAAAGCGAGAACATTCCAATGAAGACTTGCCTTATCGTCGATGACAGCCGTGTGATTCGTAAAGTTGCGCGCCAGATTTTCGAGGCTATCGGCTATGCCTGCGAAGAGGCAGAGGACGGCCGGAAGGCGCTTGACGCGTGCACGGCCAAACTGCCGGATTTTGTCTTGCTCGACTGGAACATGCCGGTTTTGAACGGACTGGAGTTCCTTCGCGCCCTGCGCCTGCTGCCGGGCGGAGACAAGCCCAACGTTGTCTTCTGCACGACGGAAAACGATCTTTCCCATATTCAGGAGGCTTTGGGCGCGGGTGCCAACGAGTACATTATGAAGCCCTTCGATGCCGACATCATTCGCGGCAAGCTTGAGCAATTAGGTTTGATTGAAAGTTAGCGGGCATATTATGATGTCTTTTGTTCCTCCTTCCGCCCAACAAACGGCGCCGCCTTCGCCGCAAGTGCGCGTGATGATCGTCGACGATTCGCTGGTCATTCGCGGCTTCATTTCGCGCGCCCTCGACAGCGACCCTGCGTTCATGGTGGTGGCGACGGCCAGCAACGGCCAGATCGCGATCGACACTTTGCGCCGTACGCCCGCCGATGTCGTGATTCTCGATATCGAAATGCCGGTGATGGACGGCCTGATGGCGATTCCCAAATTGAAAGAGATCGATCCGGCGGTGCAGATCGTTATGGCTTCGACCCTGACGCAAAGAAACGCTGACATCAGCATCAAGGCGCTGTCGCTTGGCGCGACCGATTATTTGCCGAAACCCTCGGCGCGTGAAATGGCCGTTCCCGGCGAATTCCAGCGCGCGCTGAGGGAAAAAGTCAAGGAATTGGGCGCTGTTGCATGGAGAAAAAACGCGCGCCAGACGCCGCAGAAGATTGCGGGGACGGCAATGCCCGCCCCCGTCGAGAAGAAAAAGATCGTTCTGCGCCCGATGCCGCTTATCAAGCCGGATGTCATCGCCATCGGCTCCTCGACCGGCGGGCCGCAGGCGTTGTTTGAGGTTATCAAATCCATCGGAAAGGATTTGCCTCAGCCGATCGTCATCACCCAGCACATGCCGCCTTCCTTTACAACTATTCTGGCTGAACATATCACGCGGCAATGTAATGTGATCTGCGCGGAAGCGAAAGAAGGCGAAGTCCTGCGTTCCGGATATTTTTACATTGCGCCGGGTGATTTTCATATGCTGATTGCGAAAAAACCTGAAGGCCCCACGGTGCATCTGGTTAAAGACCCGCCGGAAAATTTCTGCCGCCCTTCGGTTGATCCGATGTTGCGGTCACTGGTCGATGTTTACGGCGGGCGCATCCTGACAGTCATTCTGACCGGCATGGGGCAGGACGGCACGAAAGGCGGCGAAGCGGTCGTCCATGCGGGCGGCGCCGTGATCGCTCAGGACGAGGCGACAAGCGTCGTTTGGGGGATGCCGGGCGCTGTGGCCTTGGCCGGTCTTTGCTCCGCGATTTATCCGATCGGGGAAATAGGCTCTGTCGTGCGGCAGTTGGCGACAAAAGGTCAGCTTGGGGGCAGGGCATGAAGCCGGAAGATTTCGAACTTTTTTCCACGCTGGTAAAGCAGCGGTCGGGGCTGGTGTTGACGGCTGAAAAATCCTATCTGCTGGAATCGCGCCTGTTTCCTGTGGCGCGCAAGCACAACATGAAATCGCTGGAAGACATGGCGCAAGCCTTGCGCGCCAAGCGCGAGGAAGCCTTGATGTTCGACATTACCGAGGCGATGACGACCAATGAATCCTTCTTTTTCCGAGATCAAAAGCCTTTCACTCTTTTTCAGAAAACGCTTCTGCCGCATTTGCTGACGGCGCGGGCGGGCAAAAAGCAGATCCGCATCTGGTCTGCCGCGGCCAGCAGCGGACAAGAGGCTTATTCTCTGGCGATGATTTGCGTCGAGGAAGCGGCGAAGCTTCAAGGCTGGAAAGTCGAGATTATCGGCACCGATCTGTCGCGTGAAATGGTCGCGCGCGCTAAAGGCGGAATCTATTCGCAATTCGAAGTGCAGCGCGGCCTTCCCGTCGCGCATCTCGTCAAATATTTCCAGCAAATCGCGGGTGACAAGTGGCAAATCAAGGACAATATCCGCCAGATGGTGCAGTTCCGCGAAGGCAATCTTCTGACTGACTTCGGCGTCGTCGGGCCGTTCGACGTTGTGTTTTGCCGCAATGTGCTGATTTACTTCGATCTGCCGACCAAAACGCGCGTGCTTGCGACGATCAGCGGAATGATGCCGACAGACGGCTTTTTGATTTTGGGCGGCGCTGAAACGGTTCTGGGCGTTTCCGACAAATTCAAAGTCGTGCCGGGGGAACATGGGCTGTATATGGGCGCGTCTTGCGATGTATCGCTGATCTCTGGGGCTAGGGGGTAGAGGAGGACAATAAAAACGATCTGGATACCGGCTTTCGTCGGTATAATGCCAATCTGAATCCCCTGACTCAGTTCGTTCAGGGATTGGTATAAGATTCAAAAACCTCAATCTTATCGAAAGGCAACCCCTGCCTGTCTTTGGCCGATAAAATTGGCTCACCCTCAAGCGGCCATTCGATTCCGACTGTGGGGTCGTTCCATATCAGGCAGCGTTCGTGTTCTGGGGCGTAATAGTCGGTGGTTTTATAAAGAAAATCCCCCGTGTCCGACAACACCACAAACCCGTGGGCAAAGCCGGGGGGAATCCAGAATTGGCGGTGATTGTCTTCGCTCAGTTCCACGCCCGTCCACCCGCCGAAAGTCTTCGACGTTTTGCGCAGATCGACCGCGACGTCGAAAACGCGGCCTTTGACCACGCGCACCAGTTTGCCTTGCGGCTGGCGAATTTGGTAATGCAGCCCGCGCAATACACCTTTGGCCGAGCGCGAATGATTGTCCTGAACGAAATCATAGGCGATGCCCAATGTTTCCCGTAACGTCCGCGCGTTATAGCTTTCCATAAAAAAGCCCCGCGCGTCGCCGAAGACTTTGGGTTCGAGGATGAAAACGTCGGGCAGGGGGGTGGGGATGATGTTCATAACGCCACAATCCGTCGTTCAAGCAGTTGCATCAAATACCGCCCATAGGCGTTTTTCAACAAGGGCGCGGCCAACCGCTCCAATTGCGCCGCGTCGATAAACCCGCTGTGAAAGGCGATTTCTTCGGGGCAGGCGATTTTCAAACCCTGCCGCCGCTCGATTGTTTCCACGAATTGCCCCGCCTCCAAAAGCGATTCATGCGTGCCGGTGTCGAGCCACGCATAGCCGCGCCCCATAATCTCGACGTTCAACCGCCCCGCTTGCAGATAAATAGTGTTCAAATCCGTGATTTCCAACTCGCCGCGCGGCGAGGGTTTTAACTGGGCGGCGTAATCGACAACTCGATTGTCATAAAAATAAAGGCCGGTGACGGCATAGTTGCTTTTGGGCTTTCTCGGTTTTTCCTCAATCGACAAAGCGCGTTTTTCCTTGTCGAATTCAACGACTCCATAACGTTCAGGATCGTTGACGTAATAGGCGAAAACCGTCGCGCCTTCTTTTGCTTCGTGGGCGCGGCCAAGCAAGGTCGGCAAGCTGTGGCCGAAAAATATATTGTCGCCTAGAACCAAAGCGGCAGGATCGTTCCCGATGAAATCGCGCCCGATGATAAAGGCTTGCGCCAATCCGTCGGGCGACGGCTGCACGGCGTATTCCAACTGCAATCCCCACGCGCTGCCGTCGCCCAAAAGCTGTTGAAAGCGCGGCGTGTCCTGCGGCGTGGAAATAATCAGAATCTCGCGAATCCCCGCCAACATCAATGTCGTCAGCGGATAATAAATCATCGGCTTGTCGTAAATAGGCAGAAGCTGCTTCGATACCGCCAGCGTGACGGGATGCAGGCGCGTGCCCGATCCTCCGGCCAGAATGATGCCTTTGCGTTTCATGCTCTTATGCCCTGTTCGTAATTGGTTTTGACCCATTGCCGATAAGCGCCGCTGGTTACACTTGCGATCCAGTCTAAGTTGTCCAGATACCAGCGCACGGTTTTCTCGATGCCGGTCGCGAAAGTCTCCGTCGGCTTCCAGCCCAATTCGCTCTCGATCTTATGCGCGTTGATCGCATAGCGGCGGTCGTGGCCAGGGCGGTCTTTGACAAAGGTGATTTGCTTGCGATAGCTGCGCCCCGCAGGTTTAAGCCGGTCGAGGATGTCGCACAGGATATGCACGATGTCGATGTTTTTGATCTCGTTGCAGCCGCCGATGTTATAGGTTTCCCCGATGCGCCCCGCATCCAAAACGCGGCGGATCGCGCTGCAATGATCGCCGACATAAAGCCAGTCGCGCACATTCAGCCCATCGCCGTAGATCGGCAAAGCTTTTCCCGTCAGCGCGTTAGTGATCATCAGCGGAATCAGCTTTTCCGGAAACTGATAAGGCCCGTAATTGTTCGAACAATTCGTGGTCAAAACCTGAAGCCCATAGGTGTGATGATACGCGCGTACCAGATGATCGGAAGCGGCTTTGGACGCTGCATAAGGGCTGTTGGGCAGGGTTTGATTGGTTTCGGTAAAGGCGGGATCGTCAGGAGATAAAGAACCGTAAACCTCGTCCGTCGAGACATGCAAAAACCGAAACGCGCTTTTGTCGGCGTCATTCAAATTTTCTGTATAAACTCGCGCGGCTTGCAGCAGGCGCAGCGTGCCGACGACATTAGTCTGGATAAAATCCTCAGGACTGTGGATCGAACGATCAACGTGCGATTCGGCGGCGAAATTGACGATCGCGGCGGGTTTATGCGTGGTCAGCAATTTTTCGACCAAATCCTGATCGCCGATGTCCCCCTGCACAAACGCATGCCGCGCGTCGCCGTCAAGGCTGGCCAGATTGGCGCGGTTTCCGGCATAAGTCAGTTTGTCGAGGCTGACGACGGGGGCAGAACGTTCGCGCAGCCAATCGAGGACGAAATTCGCGCCGATAAAGCCAGCGCTTCCGGTGACGAGAATGGGGCGGGGGGAAGGGGGGGTCATTTTTGTTCCAAACTTTGTTCGAGTTGAATTGCCCCGATAATAAACGGGCTGAAATTTGTCCCCACGTCGAAATAATCAACGCCTTCTTTTCTTTTTAGAAAGCCGACAACAAGATAAGTCACAGGCGTCATGATTGTTTCAATAGTCGTTTTGATGATCCACGCCGCGCAAAGCCCCTTCAAAAATCGATCCGCCGGAATGGAGCCTGTAAATCCAACAAGAAAAAAAACAGTAGTGCCAACGGCTTGGCCTACTATGGTTGACCCAATGGTGCGCGTCCATAAATATTTTCCTTGTGTCAGAACCTTCATTTTTGCGAGGATAAAATTATTAGAAGTTTCTCCGGCGAACGTAGCCAGCCAACCAGCAACCAGCATTCTCGGGACTGCGCCAAATACAATAGCGTAGGCTTCATTGTTTTTGAAAAACGGGGCGGGGGGCACATAGATAGCGAATTGATAAAGCAAGCCGGCAAGCACAGATGCAAAAAGCGTATACCACAAAACGGTTCTTGCCTGCGCATAGCCATAAACTTCGGTGATGATATCTCCAAGCAAATAGGTCACAGGAAAATACAATATAGATACAGGTACGCCATATCCTGCAAGCGTGACGAGTTTTCCGGCTGTCGCATCAGAGACAAGTTGAAAGGCTATGTTTAAGCTTAGAAACAGCCCTAAATAACGATAGCCAATTTTATTCATGCGTACTCCGGAATTGCGTCACCAATCGCCGCAAAACGTACCGCATCCAGATCGCTAGATCCAGCCCCCACAGAAACGCTAAGGGATATTTATCCGCGAAATTACGGTGAATATAGCGGATAAACCCCTTGGCTTTGCAACGCTCGATGAAATCCGAGGTTACATCACTGGTGCCGCCGATATGGGTAACGGGGACATCGGGCGCGAAATAGATCTCGCCCCCGGCTTTGCGGAAACGGAGGCAAAAATCCAGATCCTCGACATGCAGGAAAAAGCCTTCGTCGAAACCGCCGATCAAATCGTAATCCTTGCGGGGCAGGAACATAAACGCGCCGCTGATCGCAGGGATGGGCGCAAGGGAGGCGGGAACAGGCTCGTCATGCAAATTCAGGCGCAGGCGCGGAAACAAGCGGGAAAGATGCAATGCTTCGACAAACGCCGTCGTCGGTGTCAGCAATGCGCGGCGGCAGCCCCTTTGATCGCTGCCGTCCTCGTTCAAAATGCGCGCGCCGATCATGAAAGGATGCGGCAAAGCGGTGGCATGAAGATGAAGTTTTACAAGAGAATCGTCGCGTAACACACAGTCTGGATTGAGAATAAGCACATAATCACCCCGTGCCGCCGCAACCCCCATATTATTAGCCTTGCCAAAACCGACATTGCCGTGTCCCGTGATAAGCCTAAGGCGCGGTTCAGCGGTGCCCTTGGCCTTCAGTTCCGCAACGACGCTTTCAGGATTGCCGTTATCGACGACAATCAGTTCCACCGGCGAGCTCTGTCGCAAGACGGAATCGACAGAGGCGAACAGTTCAGATCCAGTGTGAAAGCTGACCAGAATAACGGATGTCAGGGGCGAAGCGTTGAACACGGAAAAAACCAAAGGGTAAAGCGACGGGGGCAATGTTTACACACTCAACGTATAAAAACCACCGTCTTTCCCCTCATCCCCCTTGCCAAAGCGCGGGCAGGGGTGGAAAACCGCCATTCTGTTCGTTGGGGATCAAAGGTTAACATGTTTACTTCCGGCTGGAATCTGGACAATCCGGGATGCGTAACGCTGGCGGGCGCGCCAGAGGGGCACGACGCGCGTTTGCTTGCGGAAATTGCCGAGCGTTGCGCCGGAAAGCCTGTGCTGCATGTCGCGTTGGACGACGCGCGGGCGGCGGTTTTGGGTGATGCTTTAGGGTTCTTTGCGCCGCACTGCGAGGTCGTGGCTTTTCCGGCGTGGGACTGTCTGCCTTATGACCGCGTGTCGCCGCATGCCGATATTGTGGCGGCGCGGATCGCGGCGCTTGGGCGGTTGCGGGGAAAATTCAAACAGCCTTGCGTCGTTTTGACAACGGCGGGCGCGATCGCGCAAAAAACCTTGCCGCCCGAAGTTCTGGAGCAAGCCTGCCTTGACGCAGGCGTGGGTGATGCGTTGCCGGTCGAAAAACTGCGCCTGTTTCTGGCGCAAAACGGTTATGTCAACGCGGGCGCTGTGCGCGAGGCGGGGGAATTCGCCGTGCGCGGCGGCATCGTTGATCTGTTCCCGCCCGGCTATGACGCTCCCCTGCGCCTTGATTTTTTCGGCGACGAGATTGAGAGCATTCGCGTGTTCGATCCTTTGACCCAAACCACGACAGATAAAATCGACCGCTTTCATTTGGGGCCGATTGCGGAAGTGATTTTAAGCGAAGCGGCGATCGCGCAGTTCCGCTCCCATTACCGCGCTTTGTTCGGCGCGGTGACCGATAGCGACGCGCTCTATGAATCCGTGACGCAAGGCCAGAAATTCCCCGGCGTCGAGCATTGGCTGGGTCTGTTCTATCCGCGTCTCTACAGCCTATTCGACTACGCCCCCGATGCGCCGGTCGTGTTCGACCCCCAGTCTTTCGAGGCGATAGAATCCCGCCTGCAACAAATCGACGATTTTTATCAAGCGCGGCTAGGCCTTTATCAGGCAGCCAAACGCGCAAAGAAAAAAGACGGCAGCGCGCCGTATAAACCCGCGCCGGTCGAAGGCCTGTATATGCGCCGCGACGATTTCGACGCAGCGTTGAAGGGCAGGGCGGTCGCAGTGCTGTCGCCGTTTGGGGCGGTTGATCCCGTAATACCGGACTCGTCATTCCAACGACAGGAATGCGTCACGATCACCCCCACCCAACCCTCCCCCATAGAGGGGGAGGGCTTTACCTCGCCGCAAGGTAAAACCCTTCCCCTCTATGGGGGGGGTGTTGGGAACAAAGATCAGACCTTAATTTCTGTACGGAACCCTCGCGGGAATGACGATGTGGTCGACTGCCAAGCCCAGCGCGGCCGCGATTTTTCTGCTGCCCGCGTGGCTCAGCCGGAACAGGATCTCTACGCCGAACTGCAAGCGTACATCACCGCCCAGCAAAAACAGAACCGCCGTGTGGCATTAGCCTGTTACAGTCAAGGCTCTGCAGACCGTATGGCGGGCCTGCTGCGCACCCACGGCATCTCGGCGCAAGAAAAAGTCCCTGCTTTTGACGCCCTGCGCAAGCTCGACACCAAACTCGTCGCGCTGGTTATTCTGGGGCTGGAACACGGATTTACCTCGCCCGATCTTGCCGTTATCACCGAGCAGGATATTCTCGGCGACCGTTTGGTGCGCCCTGCGCGCAAACGACGCGCGGCCAAGCAGTTCCAGCTTGAACTCGGCTCGCTCAATGTCGGCGATTTCGTCGTTCATGCCGAACATGGCATCGGGCGGTACGAAGGCCTCGAAACCGTTACGGTTCTGGGCTTGTCGCACGACTGCGTGAAATTGATTTATGACGGCGGCGACAAACTGTTCGTGCCGGTGGAAAATCTCGACCTCTTGACGCGCTATGGCGGCGCGGAATCCGGCGCGGTTCTCGACAAACTCGGCGGCCTCGGTTGGCAGCAACGCAAATCCCGCGTCAAAAAACGCCTTAAAGACATGGCTGACGCTTTGATGAAAATCGCCGCCGAACGCGAGATCAAAACAGGCGAGGTTATCGAAGTTCCCGAAGGCGTCTATCAGGAATTCGCCGCGCGTTTCCCCTACGCCGAAACCGAGGATCAGGAACGCGCGATCACCGAAGTCCTTTCGGATTTGTCGAGCGGCAAACCGATGGACCGATTGGTCTGCGGCGATGTCGGATTCGGCAAAACCGAAGTCGCCCTTCGCGCAGCCTTCGCCGCCGTGCAAGCCGGTTTGCAAGTCGCCGTCGTCGTCCCGACGACGCTTCTCGCCCGCCAGCATTACAATAATTTCACCGAGCGTTTCCGCGGCTTTCCCATCCGCATCGCGCAACTGTCGCGTATGGTGTCGGCCTCGGACGCCAAATGCGCGAAGGAAGAGATGAAGGCGGGTCGCGTCGATATCGTTATCGGCACGCATGCTTTGTTGGGGAAAGACGTGGCTTTCCGTTCCCTCGGCCTGATGATTATCGACGAGGAACAGCATTTTGGCGTGAAGCAAAAAGAACGCCTCAAAGAATTCCGCGCGGAGGTGCATGTGCTGACCCTGACGGCGACGCCCATTCCGCGCACGCTGCAACTGGCATTGGCAGGAGTGCGCGAACTCAGCCTCATCGCGACGCCGCCGCTCGACCGCCTCTCGGTGCGCACGTTCGTTTTGCCCTACGATCCCTTGGTGATCCGCGAGGCGCTGATGCGCGAGCATTACCGCGGAGGGCAGTCTTTCTATGTCTGCCCCCATGTTGAAGATTTGACTGGCGTGGCCGAGGCTCTTCGCGAACTCGTCCCCGAAGTCAAAATCGTCACCGCGCACGGGCGCATGAGCGCGACGCAGCTTGAAGACATTATGACTGCTTTCGATGCGCGGCAGTTCGACATTTTGCTGGCGACCAACATCGTCGAATCCGGCCTCGATATTCCGAACGCCAACACGATCATTCTGCACCGCGCGGATCGTTTTGGTTTGGCGGGATTGTATCAACTGCGCGGGCGGGTAGGGCGCGGCAAATTGCGCGGCTACGCCTATCTGACCTATGAACCCAACAAAGCTTTGTCGCAAACGGCGCTGAAAAGATTGGAAGTCATTCAAACCCTTGAACAACTCGGCGCGGGCTTCCAGCTTGCCAGTCACGATATGGATATCCGCGGCGCAGGCAATCTTTTGGGCGAGGAACAATCCGGTCACGTCCGCGAAGTCGGCGTCGAACTCTACCAACAAATGCTGGAAGACGCCGTCGCGGCGGCGCGAATGGGCAGCGCCGACGCGGAAGGTGCGCCGGATCGCTGGACTCCGCAAATCAATCTGGGCTTGTCGGTCTTGATCCCAGAAACCTATGTCGCGGATTTGAATGTGCGGCTGGGATTATATCGCCGTTTAGCCGACATAGCGGACGACGCCGAAATCGAAGCTTTGGCTGCGGAAATCATCGATCGTTTCGGCGCTCTGCCGGAGGAAGTCGAAAACCTTCTGCAAACCGTGGCGATCAAGCAAATCTGCCGCAAAGCGGGCGTGGCCAAAGTCGACGCCGCCGCCAAAGGCGCGATACTTTCCTTCCACAAAGACAAATTCGCCCGCCCCGACCGCCTGATCGCGTGGATTGCCAAAAACGCAGGAGCGGTTATGGTGCGCCCCGACCAGAAACTGGTCGTCATGCGCGCCTGGGACGGTGCGGAAGCGCGGTTGGAGGGGGTCAAGAAATTGCTGGGGGAATTGGTGGGGATGGCCGCATGATTTGCCGAATGCTCCCCTACACGTCATATTAAGACACGTCACAAATTGCGCTTTCTCGTAGGAGCGGCTTCCAGCCGCGACTGTTGCCCTAATAACAAAGGGTCGCGGCTGGAAGCCGCTCCTACGAAAGGTTGATTTATGACGTTGCACAGTACATAAAGTCCCATGCTTGTCGACAGCCATTGTCATCTTGATTTTCCTGAGCTTGCGCCTGACCGCGCGGGCGTTGTCGCGCGTGCGCGGGCGGCGGGTGTGGGGCGAATGGTTACGATCGCTACCACGCGGCAAGATTCCGAACAGGCGCGCGCCACGGCGGAAAATTTCGACGACGTTTTTTGCAGCGTCGGCGTTCATCCTCATCACGCAGACGAAGAAATTTTTTCGGTTGAAGAAATCGTCGCCTGCGCCGTGCATCCCAAAGTCGTCGGCATCGGCGAAACCGGACTGGATTATTTTTACGACAAGGCTCCGCGCGAAGCGCAGGAACAAAATTTCCGCCGCCACATCCGCGCCGCGCAGCAAGCCAAACTGCCGCTGATCATTCACAGCCGCGATGCTGAGGCAGACACGATCCGTATTTTGAAAGAAGTAGGCGCGACAGCGGGCGTCCTGCATTGCTTCAGCTCGCGCCGCATTTTGGCCGAGGAGGGGCTTGCCATCGGCCTGTATATTTCCGTATCCGGCATCCTGACTTTCAAGAAATCCCAAGAGCTGCGCGACATCGTGCGCGACGTCCCTTTGGATCGCTTGCTGGTCGAAACGGATTCCCCCTATCTCGCTCCTGAGCCTTATCGCGGCAAGCCGTGCGAGCCCGCCTACGTCACGCGCACTGCGCAAGTTCTGGCCGACATTAAGGGCGTAAGTTTCGACGAGATCGCGCGGCAAACGACGGAGAATTTTTTCCGGTTGTTTAGCAAGTGTCCACGGGAGTTATCGTCATTCCCGCGAAAGCGGGAATCCATCGCGAGCGATAGCGAGCATATGAGTCCAGAGGCGATTGAATTTGAACCGCCGTTTGACTCTTATGCCGCGCAGACGCGCGGCGATGGATTCCCGCTTTCGCGGGAATGACGCAGGAGGCGCAATGAAAATCACCGTCCTAGGTTGCGGTTCTTCCGGCGGCGTGCCTCTAATCGGCGGGAATTGGGGGCTGTGCGATCCGAACGAGCCGCGCAATCGCCGCACGCGCCCCTCGCTATTAATCGAACACAAAAACGCGACCCTTCTGGTCGACACCTCGCCCGATATGCGCGAGCAAACGCTGAAGTGCGGATTAAAAAATCTCGACGCCGTTCTTTTCACGCACGCCCACGCCGATCATAGCCACGGCATCGACGAATTGCGCAGCGTGAATTGGCTGACGCAAAAGCCGGTCGATCTTTACGCCGACGCTATGACTCTGGCCGATCTGAACAAAAGGTTCTCTTACGTTTTTCACAGCAGCGCGAGCGGGAATTTCTATAAACCGTCCGTGACGCCGCATGAAATTACCGGCGCGTTTTCCGTTCACGGAATCGATGTTCTGCCCATTGCACAAAATCACGGCGCAAGCCGTTCGCTTGGGTTTCGCTTTGGCGATTTCGCCTATTCGACTGATGTGCACGATTTCGACGAAGCTTCCTTCGCCAAGCTTCAGGGCGTCAAAACATGGATCGTGGATTGCATGCGCGTTGAGCCGCATCCGGCCCACGCCCATCTGGCTCAAGCGCTGGAATGGATCGAAAAGATCAAACCTGATCGCGCCTTCCTGACGCATATGAGCCACCGCCTCGACTACAAAACCCTGACGGCGTCCTTGCCAACTGGCGTGTGGCCTGCTTATGACGGATTGGTGATTGAATGTTGATAAAAAGCGGTCGTCATTCCGGCTTTCGGCGGAATGACGACCGCTTTTATTGAATCGCCTTCACATAACCATTTCTCCCTTACGCCCTCACGCATTTGCAAGTGACATCGACTCCGGATTGCGATAATAATTCATATTCCTTCCTCCACACAGGTCGAGCCGTGTTGAAATTCGTAACCCGCTTGTTCGCTTTGATCGGATTTTTGGTCGTGGCGGTGATCGTCGGCAGCGCTATCTTAGCCGCGCACATGCAAAAACGCGCCGAGGCGGAACCGAACAAGGTTATCTTGACTCTCGATTTCGACCGTCCCATTGCCGAGCAAAACGATACCTCGCCTTTTGATCTGGCGCTGGAACAAGAGCCGGTGGTGCTGTTCGATATCCTGCACGCGATCGACAAGGCGGCGGAAGACCCGTATGTCAAAGGACTCGTGGCGCGTTTCGGCACCGAGCAACCCTCTTTGATACAAGCGCAGGAAATTCGCGCGGCTTTGGCGCGTTTTCGGAAAAGCGGCAAATTCACTTATGCTTATGGCACGGATTTCGGCGAATTTGGGCTTGGAAGCCGCGCTTATTTTCTGGCAAGCGCGTTTGAAAATATCTGGCTGCAGCCGGTTGGAACGGTCAGTTTGACAGGAGTCTCATTGCAATCTCCTTTCGCTAAGACGGCATTGGATAAAATCGGCGTCGTCGCCGATTTCATGCAGCGTAAGGAATACAAATCCTTTATGGAAATGGGCGAGCGCGACAGTTTCTCGCCGCCCGTGAAAGCGGAAATGCAGACAATGGTCGATAATTTGTCTGACCAGATCGCAGGCGGCATCGCCACCAGCCGCAAATGGGACATCGGCCACGTCAAGGACCTTATGTCCCGCGGGCCATATACCGACGAGGAAGCGCTGCAAGAGGGGCTCGTCACGCGTTTGGCCTATGCCGACGAATTTGACGATGAGATCGACCGCAAGGCAGGCAAAGACGCGAAGCAGGTCGGTGTCGAAACCTATCTGGGATTCACCGGCGGCGCAGAGGATACGAAAAACGAAAAGACGGTCGCGCTGATCTATGGCACCGGTCTTATTCTGGACAAGAATCCCGGCGGCGGCGACATGATCAGCGGGCATGTCATGAGCGCGAAAGAAATTGCGGGCGCTTTCGACGATGCCGCGGACGACAAGGACGTGAAGGCCATTTTGTTCCGCATCGACAGCCCGGGAGGATCCCCCGCCGCGTCGGAGACGATCCGCCGCGCGATGATTCATGCGGAGAAAAAAGGCAAGCCCGTCATCGTTTCGATGGGCGACGCGGCGGCGTCGGGCGGTTACTGGTGCGCCATGAACGGCGACAAGATCATAGCCGACCCGGCGACGTTGACCGGCTCCATCGGCGTGGTCGCGGGCAAGTTCGCGTCGGACGGTTTGCTGCAAAAACTCGGCCTGTCCGTCGACGGCGTGTCCACGGCGGAAAATGCGGGCATGTGGACGGTGGCCGCGCCCTTCACGCCCATGCAAAGGGCGCGGGTCAACGCGCTTTTGGACAATACATATAACTCTTTTGTCAGCGACGTGGCAGCGGCGCGCAAAATTCCGATGGCCAAAATGCCCGACATCGCCGAAGGCCGCGTTTGGACGGGAGAGCAGGCCGTTAAAATCGGCCTCGTCGACGAACTGGGTGGTTACGCCGTGGCTCTGGCTGCGGTGCGCAAGGCATTGAAGTTGGACGAGAAGACGATTATCTCAATCGAAACCTTCCCGCTACAACCCACCCCCGCCGAAAGAGTGCTGAAGCTGATGCGCCGTTTCGGCGCGGAAAGCGCTATGCTGTCGTCCTCGTTGAAAGCTCTAGCCGGAATGCAGACGGCGTTGCAGCCTTTCTTGGCGAACGTTATAGGGGCAGACAGTCCTGTTTCGGCGCGGATGTTGGTCGGGGTAAGGGAGTAAGAAATTTGCGGTTAGAGCTTGTCATGAAACAATCGCGCTA
>JARLJD010000056.1 GCA_031291395.1 Alphaproteobacteria bacterium
GACGATGGCGCGGATGGCGGGGTGAATGAACTTGTTTTCAGCGGTACATATGTAACGCAACAAACTAGACGCAAACCCCGCAGGGATTCCCCTCCCTCAAGGGGAGGGGAACTGCGCCTGCGATTATGTCAGCTTATGTCAACTTGTGTCGCTTTACTTATGAACTGATTAATACTACGCAACAATTCGTCATTCCGACGGCGGGTTGTACGGCCACTTCACCGCCTCGCCTTTCAACGTTTCGCGCGTGAAAGTCAGCGTGCTTTCGGAGCCGAGCAGAGGCATGATTTCCAGAAGGTCCGGCAAGGAAACGGCAGCGCATCCCGCGCTTGGGCTATAGGCGGGACGCGCGACGTGAAGAAAAATCGCGCTGCCTTTGCCGTCGACCACAGGATCGTCGTTATATCCGATGACGACGACCAGATCATAAAGATTATCCTCGCGCCATAATTTTTCGTCGATAACCGGATAAGGCAGCATGACGAATTGATTATATTTGGGATCGCCCTGAACGTCGCACCAAGCGTAGTTTGGCGTCATTGCTTCGATCGGCAAAGACGTGGCTGGTTTTTGCAAACGATCGGGACGGTAAAAGGCGCGGCGTAAAGGCCATGTTCCTTCCGGGGAAATGCCATCGCCTTCGCGTATTTTCAGGCCGATGCCGTTCTTGCCATAAACGGCGCGATATATTTTATCACCCGCCTTCAGATAGCCGTCTGCATATACGGTAATGTTCATAACCGCCCTTACATATGAATCACCCGCCCAAACGCATCCAAAACCGACTCATGCATCGCTTCCGACAAAGTCGGATGGGGGAAGATCGTATGCATCAATTCCTGTTCGGTCGACTCCAGCGTTCGCGCGACGGTATATCCTTGGATCATTTCCGTGACTTCCGGCCCGATCATGTGCGCGCCTAGCAGTTCGCCGGTTTTGGCGTCGAAGACGGTTTTGATAAAGCCTTCCGGCTCGCCCAGCGCGATCGCTTTGCCGTTGCCGATGAAATTAAAACGGCCTACGCGCACTTCGTGACCGGCAGCTTTAGCCTTGGCTTCGGTTAGGCCGACGCTGGCGACTTGCGGCGTGCAGTAGGTGCAGCCGGGGATGTTCGCGACGCTGAACGGGTGAGTGTTTTTGACTCCCGCGATTTTTTCGACGCAGACGACGCCTTCGTGGCTGGCTTTGTGCGCGAGCCACGGCGGCCCCGCGACATCGCCGATCGCGCACAGCCCGGGTTCGTCCGTTTCCGCCCACGCATTGACGACGACATGGCCGCGGTCGACTTTGGCTTTGGTGTTTTCCAAACCGATATTTTCGACATTGCCTGTGATGCCAACCGCCATAATCACGCGGTCGACGGTCAAGGTCGTGGTCTTTCCCCCCTGCTCTATCGTCGCCGTGACACTGTTCGCGGCTTTATCCAGTTTTTTGACGGCGGCGGCGGTGATGATCTTCATGCCCTGCTTTTCAAACGCCTTGCGCGCGAAGGCCGAGATTTCCTCGTCCTCGACCGGCAAGACGCGATCCATAACCTCGACAACCGTAACCTCCGCGCCCAGAGCGCGGAAAAAGCTGGCAAATTCGATTCCGATCGCGCCAGAGCCGACGACCAGCAAAGATTTAGGCAGTACATTGGGTTGCAGGGCTTCTTTATACGTCCAGATGAGCTTTCCGTCCGGCTCCAGTCCGGGCAAAGACCGCGCCCTTGCGCCGGTGGCGAGGATGATGTGCTTGGCTTCCAGTTGCGTTTTTTTGCCGTCCTTGGCCGTGACTTCGACTTTGCCTTTGCCCAACAGTTTGGCCGCGCCGTCGACGACGTCGACTTTGTTCTTTTTCAACAGGTGCTTGACGCCGCCCGAGAGTTGCCCCGCGATTTTGCGCGAACGGTCGACGATTTTGTTCAGATCGAAACTGAAATCTTTGACGCCGAGGCCGAATTGATCCGCATGTTTGATGTGATTAAAAATTTCCGCCGAGCGCAATAACGCCTTAGTCGGAATGCAGCCCCAGTTGAGGCAAATCCCCCCCAGATGTTCGCGTTCGACCAAAGTGACTTTCAGCCCAAGCTGCGCCGCGCGTATCGCCGCGACATAACCGCCGGGTCCGGCGCCGATGATGATGAGATCAGAGGTTTGAGGCATGATAGAATCCTTTACTTTGTTTTTCGTTCCAACCAGATTTTCTTTGCCGCAGGTAAAGTCAGCGTCGAAAGCACATACCCCATTACAGGCACAAAAGCGTCCTTCCATGCTCCCGCGCTGCCAAGGATATTCAAAAGAATGTCGGCGCAAACATAAGTGACGCCCACGATCAAACCGCGCCGAACCCAGCTGGTTTCCCATGCTTTGTCATATTCGACACGTGCGTTGCGCTTTTCGATAGCGTCCAGACGTTCACCCAAGTCCGGCATCAAACGACCAAACTGTACGGCTTTTCAATCAACGGCTTGAACGCCGCCAAGAATTCCGCGCCGACTGTCCCGTCGACCGCCCGATGATCGACGGACAGGGTGCAGGTCATGACGGTGGCGACGGCCAATTGGCCGTCCTTGACGACGGCGCGTTGTTCGCCCGCGCCGATCGCCAAAATGCAGGACTGCGGCGGATTGATGATCGCCGAGAATTGGCGAACGCCGAACATGCCGAGATTGGAAATGGTAAACCCGCCGCCCTGAAATTCTTCGGGGCGCAATTTTCCTTCTTTGGCGCGCGCGGCGAGGTCTTTCATTTCGGCGGAAATTTGCGCGATCGTTTTGGTGTCGGCCTTCTTGATGATCGGCGTGATGAGGCCGCCGGGCGTGGCCACGGCCACCGAAATGTCGACGTCATTGTATTGCAAAATCGCGCTGTCCGTCCACGACGTGTTCGCAGCCGGAACCTTGCACATCGCGAGCGCCGTCGCGCGGATGATGCAATCGTTGACCGAGAGTTTCAAACCAGAAGCCTCGTTCATTTTTTTGCGCAGCGCCAGCAGCGCGTCGAGTTCGCAATCGACCGACAGATAGAAATGCGGCACCGTTTGCTTCGATTCCGTCAGGCGTTTGGCGATGACTTTGCGCATCGAGCTGTGGGGCAAGACGTCATAGGGCATGCCGAGCCGGTTCAGCAAACCCGATGCTTCCGGCCCGGGCGGCTGGGATTCGCCCATAATTTTTTTGAACAGGGAATCCGTTTTTCCGTGCGCGTTTTCGACATCCGCTTTGACGATGCGCCCGCCCGGCCCTGTGCCGCGCAGATTTTTCAGATCGACTCCCGTTTGTTCCGCGATGCGCTTGGCCAAGGGGCTGGCGATCACGCGCGCGCCGTCTGCCACAGCAGAGATAACGGCGGAAACGGCGGCGACCGCAGCGGGGATCGCCGCGCTGGAGTCAGTCGCCGTTTGCAGCGGCGCGGGCAGCGCGGGCGGCGCGTCGGATCTTGGCGCGGCCGCCAAAGCTTCCTCGACGCTCTCGCCGTCTTCGGCCAAAATGGCGATGGGGGCGTTGATCTTGACGCCTTGCGTTCCGGCGGGAACGAGGATTTTCGCCAGCGTGCCGTCATCGACCGCCTCGACTTCCATCGTCGCTTTGTCGGTTTCGATTTCGGCAATGACCTGCCCGGCTTTGACCTTGTCGCCCGGGTTCTTGAGCCATTTAGCAAGATTGCCCTCGGTCATTGTCGGCGACAGGGCGGGCATGAGGATTTGGATGGGCATGTTTTAAGAACCTTGGATTTGTGTAATGGAAAACTCTCTTTCCTCACCTTATAACCAGCGTCATCCCCGCGCATGCGGGGATCCATCTTGGCCACCAGAAAGAAAGTAAGAAATATGGATCCCCGCATGCGCGGGGATGACGCCGCTTTCAATCATATTCTACGCCGCCTTCCTAAAGCAAACCTGCCTTACCGCCTCGACGACATTTTCGACCTGCGGCAGAGCCAGTTTTTCAAGATTAGCGGCGTAGGGCAGCGGCACGTCCTTTCCCGTCACGCGCACGACCGGCGCGTCGAGATCGTCGAAGGCTTGCTCCATAATCACGGCGGCTATTTCCGAACCGATGCCCGCGACCGGCCAGCCTTCCTCGACCGACACGATGCGGTTGGTTTTGCGCACACTTGCGACGATCGTCGCGGTGTCCAAAGGCCGCAGCGAACGCAGATTGATGACTTCGGCGTAGATGCCTTCTTTCGCCAATTCCTCTGCCGCGACCAAAGCGTGATCGACCATGCGCGAGAAGGCAACGATCGTCACATCCGTGCCTTCGCGCATGATGCGGGCTTTGCCGATCGGCGCGGTGAAATCGGGATCGTCCGGCACGTCGAAGCTGCGGCCATACATGATTTCGTTTTCAAGGAAGATAACAGGGTTGTTGTCGCGGATCGCGCTTTTCAGCAAACCCTTGGCGTCCATCGCATCGTAGGGAGCCAGCACCCTGAGCCCCGGCACATGCGCGTACCAGCTGGCGTAGCATTGCGAATGCTGCGCGGCCAATCTTGCCATTGCGCCGTTCGCGCCGCGGAACACGATGGGGCATCCCATCTGCCCGCCCGACATGTACAAAGTCTTGGCTGCCGAATTGATGATCTGGTCGAGCGCTTGCATCGCGAAATTAAACGTCATGAATTCAACGATCGGGCGCAGGCCGCCGAACGCCGCGCCGACGCCTAGCCCCGCAAAACCCATTTCGGTAATGGGCGTGTCGATCACGCGCTTGTCGCCGAATTCTTCCAACATGCCGCGGCTGATTTTGTACGCGCCCTGATATTGCGCGACTTCCTCGCCCATCAGGAACACGTTTTCGTCACGGCGCATTTCTTCGGCCATCGCGTCGCGCAAGGCGTCGCGCACCGTCACCGCGGTGAACTTGTCGTAGATTTTTTCCTCCGCGCCTTCCGTTTGGGAAGCCGTGGGGACAAGCGATACAATTTGACCGGTCATATTCGTTTCCTTTTTTGGTTTAGTCCTACTGTGTCACAAAGGGATTGAACAACAGCGCTTGCAGCAGAACCGGCAGGATTCCCTCCCCCATAGAGGGGGAGGGGATTATGCCGCTATTGCTTCACTATTTTTCTTAACCCTCAAACAGATTCATTTATTTCCTCACATCATCTTAACAAGGAGCAATTCCCATTTCGCGGCGGTATCTTGGGCCGGTTGCATTGCGCGGGTGCAATCCGGTTTTTCTCGTGCTGCCTTCTTGCGAACAGGCGACGACGTGGCAGATCACGGAACCGCGGGGAAAAACGCAGCTTCTGCCGCCGCCGCTTTTTTGCGCAGAGCCGCTCTCACCGTCTTCGTCGCCTTCGTTTTCCTCGCCGGTATATTCATCGTCGTCGGCAAACGCATCGTCGCCGGAAACGTTCGAGAAAATACGGCCGCCTTCGATATGGGCGACGACGCCCCAGCCTTCGGACAGGATCGTTTTGACGATGCCGTCTGGAGTCATCACGTCCAGAAGCGGCGCGCCGGGAACGATCGACTGTCCCTCGGCAACGTGGCGCCCCATCAGTCCGACATATTCATCGGTCACGCGAATAGCGAAAGCCATTTTTTACCCCACCAAAACGTCAGTCCACACTTGTAGCCCCTCTCCCCCCAAGAGGGAGGAGAGGGAATCCCCCTCGGTTCGCGAGGACTTTCAGCCCACCAAAACGTCAGTCCACAATTCGGACGGATCGGGTTCGGGGCTTGATTGGGCGAAAGCGGCGCTGTCATTGACGATGTCTTTGACTTCCCGCTCGATCAGCTTGAACCCGTCCTCGGAGAGAAGGTTTTCATCGGTCATCGTCTCGCGCAACGCATCGATAGGATCGCGCTGGCTCCGCCATTCTTCGACTTCTTCCTTGGTGCGGTATTTGCCCGGGTCGGACATCGAATGCCCGCGATAGCGATAGGTTTCCATTTCCAGAATAATCGGCCCCTTGCCGCTGCGCGCGTAATCGATAGCGTCTTCGGCGGCGTCGCGCACTTTCAGAACGTCCATGCCGTCGACCTTTTTGCCCGGAATGCCATAAGCTTCGCCGCGCTGGTAAAGCTCTCCGGCAGCGTGGCGCGGCACGGAGGTTCCCATTGCATACATGTTGTTTTCGATCACGAACACGACCGGCAATTTCCACAACGCCGCCATATTGAAGGTTTCCGCCACCTGTCCCTGATTAGTGGCGCCGTCGCCGCAATATACAATCGAGACGCGCCCGTCGTTTTTGTATTTGTGGGCGAAAGCCAGCCCTGCCCCGACCGGCACTTGCGCGCCGACGATGCCGTGGCCGCCGAAAAAGGATTTTTCGCGGCTGAACATATGCATCGAGCCGCCCTTGCCTTTGGAATAGCCGCCGCTGCGTCCCGTCAATTCAGCCATAACGCCGCGCGATTCCATGCCGCAAGCCAGCATGTGCCCGTGATCGCGGTAGGAGGTCACCACGGAATCGCCCTCGCGCTGCGCGGCGGTCATGCCGACGACGACGGCTTCCTGCCCGATATACAAATGGCAGAATCCGGCGATCAAACCCATGCCGTAAAGCTGCGCCGCTTTTTCCTCAAACTTCCTGATGAGAAGCATGTCGCGGAAGAAACGCTGCAATTCAATCGCGCGAACGCTTGGCGTCTGGTTGGGAATCGCGTTTTGTTTTTGCGCCGTTTGTTTCTGTGCCATGAGATGAAGCCCTTGGAAAGTGTCGTGGCAAACGCCTCGGCAGAACGCCAAAGGCTTGGTGTTCAAGTTGAGTAAAACAGACTGCGGATGATTTCAAGTTTTCTTTTGTTTCCAATGCATTATTGCTGCATTGCACAAAAATTTAAAGCCGTCGTCATTCCCGCGAGAGCGGGAATGACGGCGCGTTTGGCAATCACTGTTTCGGTGCCGGATCAGAATTTTCTTTCGGCGAGAGAATGACAATCTCGCCCGGTTTAGAATAATTCAAAGTTTTGCGCGCTTCTTCGTCGAGCAAATCGGGATCGAGGCTTCCCGGGCGTAGAAGTTGCGTGCGATGCTGTAGCGTTTCGCGTTCTGTTTGCAATCGGGAAAGTTTTTCTTGCGCCGCGTCAACTTCGTTTTGCAAATGCATCTGCGCGACCAAACCATGATCGCCCTCGACCGTGTGGTAGAGAAAATAGCCGACGATGCACGCGCCGATAACGGAGGCAATCATCTGCCATGTGCGCTTGGGAATCATGTCAGGCCACCTGCATAAAGTAATACCAACCGGCGCATGAACTGATGACTCGCAATTAAAGACTCCCCCTCCCCTTGAGGGAGGGGGTGGGGGTGGGGGCGTTGCCGCAAAAGCAGTTCATACAATTTAATACGGCTCTTGCGGCGCTCCCCCATCCCCCGCCCCCTTCCCTCAAGGGGAAGGGGGGTTCTGCCGTCATTGCTCCACCGTTCTTCTTTACAGTCACTATGATGGCGTCATTCGCCCATCAAAATCGACGTTCCCGCGAATCTTGCCGCGCGGCCCAACTGCTCCTCGATGCGGATCAGCTGGTTATATTTGGCCAGTCTGTCCGAACGCGACAAAGAACCGGTTTTGATCTGGCCGCAATTGGTGGCGACGGCCAAATCGGCTATCGTCGCGTCCTCGGTTTCGCCGGAACGATGCGACATCACGGCGCGATAGCCCGACTTGTGCGCCATTTCGACCGCTTCCAGCGTTTCGCTGAGCGTGCCGATCTGATTGACTTTGACCAGCACGGCGTTGGCGATGCCGCGGTCGATGCCATCGGCGAGGCGCGCGGGATTGGTCACGAAAATATCGTCGCCGACGATCTGGATCTTGTCGCCCAGAGCCTCGGTCATCATTTCCCAGCCATCGAAATCGTCTTCGGCCAAGCCGTCTTCGATCGAGAAGATGGGGTACCGCGCGACGAGATCGGCGTAATAACGCACCATTTGCTCGGCGTTGAAAATCTTGCGTTCGCCTGCCAGTTGATAGCGCCCCTCTTTATAAAATTCCGTCGCCGCCGCATCGAGCGCCAGCATAACGTCTTCGCCCGGCGCATATCCGGCTTTTTCGCAGGCATTGAGGATCAAGGTAATGGCCTCGTCGGTCGACGCGAGGTTCGGCGCGAAGCCGCCTTCGTCGCCGACATTCGTGTTGTGATTGACCTCTTTCAAAAGCTTTTTAAGCGTGTGGAAAATCTCCGCGCCCATGCGGATCGCGTCGCTGCAGGTTTCCGCGCCGACCGGAACGATCATGAATTCCTGAATGTCGATGGGATTGTCGGCATGCGCGCCGCCGTTGATGATGTTCATCATCGGCACCGGCAAAAGCGACGCCGAAACGCCACCAATATAGCGGTAAAAGGGCAGTTTGGATTCCTGCGCGGCCGCTTTGGCGACCGCGAGGCTGACTCCTAAAATGGCGTTGGCGCCCAAACGCGATTTGTTGGGCGTGCCGTCGAGTTCGATCAATGTGGCGTCGAGCGCGGTTTGATCTTCGGCGTCCGTACCGATCACGGCTTCCGAGATTTCCTCGTTGACCGCTTCGACCGCGCGCAAAACGCCTTTGCCGCCGAAACGCGCCGCGTCGCCGTCGCGCACTTCGACCGCTTCATGCGCGCCCGTCGATGCGCCCGACGGCACGGCGGCGCGGCCAAAAACGCCGCTTTCCAAAACGACATCGACTTCAATCGTGGGATTGCCGCGACTGTCGAGAATTTCACGGCCAAGCAGCTGGGCGATATGGGACATGGGAAGCCTCCGAAAAAAATGAGAGGGATAGAACAACACAGGTTGGGGGGGAAAACAAGAAGGGGATTTGGAGAAAAATATATTTCTTGACCATTCGGCCTGTTCCGGATGATAACAAATCAAATTGACACCCGATACGATATAGGTTACAGTATGATCTTGCGCTTCAGGCATAAGGGGCTGGAGAAGTTTTTTTCTTCCGGCAATACGCGCGGGATTAACGCGCAACATTCCAGAAGAATAAAGCTGTTGCTCGGTATTTTGGCGACGGCCCAAAGTCCTGTTGAGATGAATATAGCTGGCGCGCGCCTTCACCCGCTCAAGGGAGAGCTTGCGGGATATTGGGCGGTTAGCGTTTCAGGCAATTGGCGGCTTGTTTTTCGTTTCAAGGGCAACGATGCGACAGACGTTGATTTAATCGACTACCACTAGATAAAGGAAAACAACAAATCATGCAGATGCACAATCCGCCCCATCCGGGGGAAATTATCAAGGAACTATGCCTCGAAGCGCTTGGCCTTAGCGTAACCGATGCCGCGCGCGGCCTTGGGGTTTCGCGCAAAACGCTGTCCGCGATCGTCAATGGGCGCGCGGGCGTGTCTCCGGAAATGGCTCTGCGTTTGTCTAAAGCATTCGGCAGCTCGCCCGACCACTGGCTGCGGATGCAAAACGCCTATGATCTTTGGCAACTGCGCCAAAAAGCGAAATCGTTACATGTGAAAAAGTATTTTTCCGACGCGACGGCGGGCGATCACGTCCTAGCGTTTTAACAAGTTTTGCGCCCAGCGCATTCTCTCTTTACGCCTTCGCCGCGACAACTCAACGGGGCAGGCTTTTCGCCGGAAGGGCAATCGCGTTTGCGGCTGCCTCCACATAATCGAGATCAAGCCCGTGCGTTTCGCGCAAGCGGGAGAGGGCCAGAAAGGCGGCGGCAAAGACGACGCCGCCGATAAGGGCGGCGGCGGAGGCGACGTTTGTGATTCCCTTTAGATATTGAAACGCGAAAACCATCGGGATGACGCCTGCGCGAACGGCGTTGCTGACAAGAACCGTCGACGTGGCGCGGATATCCGTTCCGAATTGTTCGGCGGTAATCAGCGTTATCAAAGTGAACGTGCCTGTAGCAAGCCCCAAAACAAAATTAAAGGCATACACGTCGATTGCGCTAATTTTTACCAACGGGCTGACAAGGAGATAAGCTGCGGTTGCCGTTGCGGAGAAAAGGAAGAACGAGATCATCGTTTTGCGTCGGCTTTGCCATAGCTGGCTTATGGTTCCGCTTGCCGTGTTGCCGAGGCCAAGCCCGATATAAAACATAAACATGCATGACTTCTGGTTCAGGATTTCCCCCGGCCGAAGAACGGCGCGGCCGATTTCCAGCGAATAGAAATTCAATAAATTCACGGCATAGGCGCAGGGAAGGATGATTGCCACGCAGCATAAGAGAACCAGCGCCGTGCGCGGTTGCAAAAACATCTTCAGCGACCCCCTCTTCTTTTCGCTCTGAAGCATTTTCTGAAACAGGGCCGGTTCCACCAGCCGCATCCGAAGAACGAAGAGTCCGAGGCCGAACAATCCGGCGGCAACATAGGTCGCGCGCCAATCCATAAAGTAGGAGAGCAAAAGGGCGAAGAAGGGACCGAAAGCGCCCACGCCGCCGACGATCGTCACGCCCCATGCGCGTTTGTCCGTCGGCATAAGTTCGGATACAAGCGTAACGGCGGCTCCCGTTTCACCCGCGAGGCCAAACCCTGTGATAAAGCGGCATATGCCATAGGAAACAGGATCGTGGACGAGGCTGCAGGCCAAGGTACCGATCGAATAGATCAGGATAGATCCATAAAGGGGTTTAAGCCTCCCGAACCTGTCCCCCAGCCAGCCCCACAAAAACGCACCCGCGATCATAGCCGCCATTTGGGCGTTCAAGATAGAACCGCCAATAAGGGAAAGCTTGTCCGCCGGAACGCCTAATGCCGTCAGGCTTGAAACGCGCAGCACCGCGAAAAGCTGAATGTCGAAAATATCGACAAAATAGCCAAGGGCGCAAACAATAATGGCACGTCGGATAAGGGGCGATTGCATAAGAACTTTCCTGTGCCGCTACGCGAAGGGTAAGTCGGCGGAAGGAAATAAGTAAGTCTGTTTTTGCGAGTCGGAAACAGCGGTGCCTCAAGAGCGGTGGGATCCCCTCCCCCTCTATGGGGGAGGGTTAGGGTGGGGGTGGTGGTTCCGCAAGAGATTCCTTTGCAAGTTAAAAAGGGATTCTAGCGGCAAAACCAGTCACACGCGTCAACATCACCCCCACCCTACCCCTCCCCCATAGAGGGGGAGGGAATCATGCCGCTTTTGCTTTACTGATATTTTTAACCGTCAAACAGAGTCGCTTATCTCCTCTCGCCGCCTAAGGGCTCCCACATAATCTTCTTACGCCTTCGCCGCCACCGCAGGCTCCGCTGCTTCGCGTTTTTCGCCGTGTACGTAAATCGGCTTGGATTTGCCTTCGACGACGTCGCCGCTGATGAGGACTTTTTCGATGTCGGTCGAGCCGGGCAATTCGTACATCGAATCGAGCAGGACGCTTTCCATGATCGAGCGTAGGCCGCGCGCGCCGGTTTTGCGGGCGATCGCTTTAAGGGCGATGGCTTTGAGCGCGCTGTCGTCGACGTCGAGCTTGATGTCTTCCATCTCAAACAAACGCTGGAACTGCTTGACGAGCGCGTTTTTGGGCGTCGTCAAAATATCGATCAGGGCTGATTCGTCCAGATCGGTCAAGGTCGCGATCACCGGCAGACGCCCGATAAATTCGGGAATCAGGCCGAATTTCAGCAAATCTTCCGGCTCGGTGTCGTGCAGGATGTCGCCCGTGCGGCGGTCGTCGGGGCCGCGCACGTCGGCGCCGAAGCCGATCGAACTGCCGCGTCCGCGCGCCGAGATGATTTTATCCAATCCCGAAAACGCGCCGCCGCAGATAAACAGGATGTTGGTGGTGTCGACCTGCAAAAATTCCTGCTGCGGATGTTTGCGCCCGCCTTGCGGGGGAACCGAGGCCACTGTCCCCTCCATCAGTTTCAGCAAGGCTTGCTGAACGCCTTCGCCCGACACGTCGCGCGTGATCGAGGGATTGTCCGATTTGCGGCTGATCTTGTCGATTTCGTCGATATAGACGATGCCGCGCTGCGCCCGATCGACGTTGTAATCGGCGGCTTGCAGCAATTTAAGGATGATGTTTTCGACGTCTTCGCCGACATAACCGGCTTCGGTCAACGTCGTCGCGTCGGCCATTGTGAAGGGCACGTCGATGATGCGCGCCAGCGTCTGCGCCAGAAGCGTTTTACCGCAGCCGGTCGGCCCCACCAGAAGAATATTCGACTTTGCCAATTCGACGTCGGCATTGCGCGCGCCGTGCGCCAGACGCTTGTAATGATTATGCACCGCGACCGACAAAACGCGCTTGGCGTGATCCTGCCCGATCACATAATCGTTGAGGATCGCCATAATATCCTTGGGCGACGGGACGCCTTCCTTGGACTTGGCGAGCGTCGTCTTGCTCTCCTCGCGGATGATGTCCATGCACAATTCGACGCATTCATCGCAGATGAATACAGTCGGGCCCGCAATCAGCTTGCGCACCTCGTGCTGGCTCTTGCCGCAGAAAGAGCAGTAGAGCGTGTTTTTGGAGTCGGTGCTGGTTGGCTTGGTCATCGCGTTCTCTTTGTCGTAGGAAAAGACCCTATGAAGTTCTAGAGCCCATTTATTACCGTAATCTTAAGCCGCCTTCTTTTCCGCTTCCGTGGTGTCGGGACGCTTTGTGACGACTTCGTCGATCAGGCCGAAGGTTTTGGCTTCTTCCGCCGACATGAAGTTGTCGCGTTCGACCGCGGCCGCGATCGTGTCGATCGGTTGCTTGCAATGATTGACGTAAATCTCATTCAGGCGCTGACGCAATTTCAGAATCTCGCGCGCCTGAATTTCGATGTCGGTCGCCTGCCCTTGCGCGCCGCCCGACGGCTGGTGGATCATAATACGGCTGTTGGGCAGCGCAAAGCGCTTGCCCGGCGCGCCTGCGGCCAGAAGCAGCGAACCCATCGAACACGCTTGCCCGATGCACACGGTCGAAACGGGCGACTTGATATACTGCATCGTGTCGTACATCGCGAGGCCCGACGACACGACGCCGCCCGGCGAATTGATATAAAACGAAATTTCCTTGTTCGGGTTTTCCGATTCGAGAAACAGCAACTGGGCGCAAACAAGGCTCGACACATTGTCGTTGACTTCGCCGACCATAAAAATGATGCGTTCCTTGAGCAGGCGCGAATAAATGTCGAACGAACGTTCGCCGCGCGACGTTTGCTCGATCACCATAGGAACCAGCTGGCCTAGCGTTTCAAGAGGATGGCGTTCGGGGGTGGGCATCGGGAAGGACTCCTGTTCAAGAAAACATCGAGAAATCGACAAGCTGACTCTAGCGCATCGGAGCGCAGGTACGCAAGCGGTGGATAATGTCGCAGACTCAATATATTATGCGGCGAGTCTGATTTCCTGCTTGGAAAAACCCGCGAAAGGCAAAGCCAATGGTCGAACATCTTGTGTGGTTGATTTCCGTCGCCATGGTGCTCATCACCGTGACCGTTCATTACGAAATTATGACGGTCGTTTCGGATCGCGTCATCCCGTGGGCGCAAAGGCACGTTCACAGCCGCCGCGTGATGACCTTTGCCATTGCGGGCCTTTTGTGCGGCCATATCGCCGAGATAGGCTTGTTCGCCCTTGCGATCAAACTGCTGGTTTTTTCTCCCGCGTTCGGGTCGATTCAGGGCGATTTCAGCAACCTGTGGGGGGATTTCTTTTACCTGTCCGCCGTAAATTACACGTCCCTTGGCGACAACACTATCCACCTGATCGGCCCCGCGCGCGCCCTTTCCGTCAGCGAGGCTTTGGCCGGTATGATGATGATCGCCTGGTCGGCCTCCTTCACCTACCTGAAAATGGAATCGATCTGGGAACGGCGAAGGAAGCCGAGGGATTGATGAAAATATTGGTGATAAGCCATGTGTTTTCCCCGAACATCGTCGGAGGGGCGGAAGCGTGCGCTTACAATTTTGCCCGCGGCCTGTCGGCCAAAGGGCATGAGGTTAGCGTTTTGACGATTGCCGAGCCTGAGGAGAAAGAAACATGGGACGAAATAAGCCCTGAAGGTTTCAGAATCATTCGCCTTCGCATTCCGCGCGCTTTTACTCCCTACGCAGCAAGCAAGGGGAAAATTTCCCCTACCCGCCTGCAATGGAAAATATGGAATCTTCAGGATTATATCGATCCGCGCGGTCCAAAAATGATAAAAAAAGTCCTTTCCATAGTTCGTCCGGATCATATCGACATTCACAGCCTGACGGGTTTCGGCTTCAATTCCCTGCCCGCCATGCGCGGATACAGCGTGACGTGGTATCTCCACGACCCCGCTCTGGCGTGCACGCAAGGCATTATGTTTCGCAAGGGCAAAGCGTGTTCAGGGCAATGCAGGATGTGCGCGATTGTCAGCCATGTTCGCTCGAAATTCATGAACAAGCTCAAAAGGCTGGCTTTCCTGTCTCCCTCCCGTTCGAATCTCGAACGGGTTCAAAAATATATCGAGGCCGCGCGGAAAAGTCCCGGCTTTGTCGTTCCTAACGTTCCCGATCCCTTGCCGCCCGACTTGCCTTCGTATCGGCCAGATCCCGACGGCGCGCTGCGGATCCTTTTCGTGGGGCGTCTTATCCCGGCCAAAGGGCTGGAATGCGTATTGGCAGCGCTGGAACAACTGGCCGATCAATATAAGTTTACTTTGACCATCTTGGGAGAGGGTTCCGAAGAAGACAAGCTTAAGGCGCGTTATGGACGATACGCATGGGCGCGTTTTGAAGGATTCGTTTCTCAGGATATGGTATCGCGCGCCGTGGCAACGCATGATCTGGTTTGCACGCCGTCGCTTTGGCCGGAACCCTATGGACGCGTAACGGCGCAGGCTCTTCAGCTTGGAACGCCTGTGTTCGGGAGCGATCACGGCGGAACCGCCGAACTCGTTCGACATGAGGAAACAGGCTTGCTGCTTCCCGCGGGGAATGTGGAAGCGTGGAAAAACGCTTTCCTTCGGATTCTGACCAGCCCCCACGAACTTTCCGCATGGCGGGAAAATGCCGGAAAATATATGAGCGCGTTTGACCAGAACGCCATTCTTGCGCAATACGAAAGCGCCGTTCAATCCACAGCATCCGGCGCATAAAATGAACGCGCCGCAAATCGTTGCCCTTATCGTCCTGTTTGGGGGCTTGATCGCGCCGCTGCCGGTTTTGGCCTGTTTGGTTTTTATCTTGCCGTCTTTTGGAGCAATGGCCGTTGTGCCTCCGTCGCTTCTGCTGGGGACGAGCCTTACGCCCGGCAGCCTTGCCGCGTTTTTCTTTGTTTTGCGCGCATTGATGCGGCCGGAGGTATTCAGGGAAGCCTTGGCAGCCCTTGGGGATTTCAGACGGCTTGGCTGGTTGGCGCTTTTCTTTGTGGTCGCAGCCATAGGCGCCGCGTTGCTGCCGAGGCTATTTGCAGGAGAGATTCAAGTCTATGGGATGCGCACGCCGTGGCTTGGCGCGGTCGAGCCGACAGTGGCGAATTTTACGCAAACGGGTTATCTTTTTCTTTCCCTGCTTACAACGGCGGTTTTCTTTGCCCTTATCAGGAAAGAGTCCGCCTTCCGCGAAACTTTCCTTAACGCCGTTCTGGCCGGAGGCGTTGCCGTTATCGCGACCGGCCTTGTTTATATAATCGCCAATGCGACCGGCCAAGGCGATGTTCTTCAGGCGTTTCATACTGCAGATTACGGTTATTCCGCCGGGGCTATTCTGGGACAACTGCGCGTTCTGGGGTTGACGCCGGAGCCTTCCGTTTTCGGCCAGCTCGCTGTTTCTTTTTGCGCGCTTCTGCTTTTTTTTCGGCCGGTTTATCCCCGCAAGCTGTGGCGATGGAAGATTCCGGTCGTGGGATGGGGATGCGCGGTTATGGCGTTTCTTTCGACGTCTTCGACGGCTTACGCCTCGATGTTCGCGCTTCTGGGGCTTTATCTGTTTTACGATGCCTATGCGCTTTCAAAGGAAGGGATCGTGTTGCGTCAAACGGCGGGAAGGAAAATGACCGCTGCTTTTGCGTTTGTCTTGATCGTTTTGCTGGCGGCGTTGCTCGACAGCAGCGTACTTACCTATAGCGCGGATATGGTGGATACGTTGATTTTCAAGAAGATGGAAACAGTTTCATATATCGAACGGTCGCGTTGGACTCTGACCGGGCTTAACGCCTTTATGGAATCCTATGGGCTGGGCGTGGGGGCGGGATCGGTGCGCACGTCGAATTTTTTCGCGAATATTCTGGCCAGCACGGGCTTGCCCGGCGCTTTGCTGTTTTTCGCGTTTCTCGCAAGGCTTTACTCGCGCCACGCGCCGCAGCGCGATTCACGCGACGAGGCGATGATCAAAGCCGCAAAGCTGGCCTTGATCCCGATGTTCGCTAGCCTGTTTTTGGCCGGAACCACGCCGGATTTCGGCATTGTTCCTGGCGCTTTGTTCGGGATGATCGCGGGGCTGGCGCAGCCTATGCAAAAAACCAGACAGGGAAATTCCTAAACGCTGGCGATGCGCTTGATCCATGCGCGGTTGAGGTTAGTCGGCACTGTATACGCGCCTGCGCTGACGGCGACGGTTTGCGTGCTGTTGTCGTCGAAGGTGTAGATCAGATTGCCGATGCCGGACGGGATCGTGAAAGACAAGGCGTCGGCGGCGCGGGTCGCGGCGGCGCTGGTTGTCGGGATATAGGATGTTCCCTTTGAGGCGACTTCCTGTTGCGCGCCCCAAATCAGAATATCAAGCTCCGTTCCGTTCGTCACGAAGCCCGTCCAGAACCCATTTCCCCCGCTTCCGAACAATGCCGTGTCGCTAACTTTTGTCCATGTCGCCGGAATGGTAACGCTTTGGAAATGGTCGGCCACCATATACTGCGTCATTTTGATTTGAGCGGTTTGCGAAACGCCGGTATTGCTTTTGACGTAAAAACTCGCCGTATTCGTTTCGCTGTCGCCAAGGCCGGAGCTTACAATGCCCTGCTCAAATCCCTGATAGGACGAAGCCGAGCATTGCAGGCGCGTCGCTGTCGTTGTTCCGTCCGGCGCGGGCGCGTAGTTTTGAGTTATGACAGGCGTTCCGTCGCTGCTGTCCGGATTCCAAGGGGATGTCGCGAACGCTTGCGACTGTTGCAGATAATTTATCGCCTGCGGCTCGATCAGCAAGCCTTTCAGCGTCAACGCGACGGGATCGTAATCGAACCGCGCCGCATCGTTCGCCGCCGTCCGCAGCACGCCCGAACCGTCAAAATAAGTCGCGGTGGACGCGCGGGCGAAGCTTGCGCCGGAAGGCAGGGAGCCGCCTGTAAAATCAAGGTCGAGCGAAGGCGCGGACGCAATCTCGGATGCGTAAAGTATGAACATGTTCATCACGTCACACCGAGCGCAGGATAAGCTGTATCACGCGGTCGGCGGCTTGATTGACGGGGGTCGAAGAAAGGCCGGAGCGGATTTTGATAAGCTGCAACGGCGCGAAAAGCTTGGGGTCGAGCATCAGGCAACCTGACGCGGTCGCAGCCGCTGTAATCGCCGCGCCCGTCTGGTCGAGAAGCTCGTACCATGTCGTGCCGCCATCAGGCGACATCTGGAAGCTGAGGACGGCGGTCGTCCACGCCGAAGGAATAGCGACGCCGAACAGCCGCAGCCCGCCGAGGTCGATAGCGCCCGAAAGAGCGGTTCCGTTGGCGATTGTGGCGGGAAAGGCTTCCCATGCCGACTCGCAGGTATCTTTAAGAGACATCGTTCGTGTCCTTTCATGACAAAAAGCGGCCAGAAGGCCGGTTTTGTGAGGTTGTGTTGGGGGAAAAAGACGGCCGCCGCGCGGACGCAGCAAGCCGTGGCAGTGTCAATAGCAGATAGGCTCGGCTATGTCAAGGGAAATTTCCGGTTAATATATGATAATTCCCGTCTTGTGGTCTGTTTCGCTTAAAATGGGGGAATACGCTGAAGATGTACTGCGACGCGCCACAAATTGCGCTTTCTCGCAAGAGCGGCTTCCAGCCGTGCCTGCGAGAAGATAATTTGCGACGTTGCGAAGTATAGAGAGCGAGGGACGGCGGACGCCGACAGCGGGGACACAATACGGGGACACGATAAAAATGCGCCTGCAAAAGAAGCTTTTCCTCATTCTCTGCGGCTTGAGCGCATTTTTATCATGTCCCCTTTATTGTGTCCCCTTTTCCCCTGCCTTAACGAATCTCCGCCACCATCGCGTGGTCGCTGAGTTTCAGGGGGATTTGCGCGGCGTTGTGGAGGGTTGAGAGCGGGGCTGTCCCTTTTGTCACATCATAGATGCGGATTTCGGCGTGGGGTTTGCCGAGATCGACTGAGACGTTTTCAAAGCCGCTGACTTTTTCGCCCCAGACGACGAGATAGAAAACGCCGTCGCTTTTCTGCAAAAGCAGATCGTGAACCGTTTCCGGCTCGTTCGGAATGGCATAAGCGAGGCTTCCCGGATGGGCGAGGGGTTTGTCGTCCGCGAGGATCGTCGTCAAGTTATGGATAGAGGTCGCAACCGGTTTGGGCGTTCCGTCCTTGCGGTATAGCCCTTGATGGCCTGTGCCGCCTTCGCCGTCGCCAAGCTCATAGATAAAAGTATAACGCCAGCCGCGTTTGAACTGCGCCAGACAAGTGTTCACAAGCACCGTTCCCTGCGCGCGTTCGCCTCCGGAATTGTCGAGGGAATCCCAGCCCGTTTCGGTTGTGACGCGCGGCAATCTTTGCAATTCCGCTTTGGAATAAGCCTTGAAATGTTTTTTCCATGTTTTGCCGTATTCGACATAAAGCCCGTCCCAACGGCCATTTAGTACAGGATCCGCCGCCTGCCACGCCTGATTGTCGCTGTATAGATTGCCGTGGCCGCTGACGTAATTATGCGCATTGGCATAGTCGGCAAATTTTGTGCCCTCTGGAAATTCGGTTCCCGCTCCCTTGGGAACGGTCAGGAACTGCATTCCGGCATTGTCGGTTTCCGCGCCGCCTTCGGAAACGGCGAACACGGGATAGTGTTCCAGCAGAGGATCGCTTTTGACGGCTTTGTATAAGGCCGCTTGAAAGGCAGCGACGGGCTTCCATGAGCCTTCGCCGCCGCCTTTCTGTCCTTTGTAGGCAATCGGGAAATTGTTGGGTTCGTTGGGGCCTTCGATCGCCAGCAGGGCTTGCGCATTCGCCAGCGTTTTTGCCGAGGTTTCGAGAGTCAAAAGGTCTTCAACGACCAAATCGACGCGAACGCCCGCCTCGCGGTGAAGCATGAGATCGCCCTGCAGATTGCGGCCTCCGTCGCGGATGTTGCGGATGCCGAGATAACGCAGAGGATCGAGGTAATGTTCGGGGTTATAGCCTTGGTCGATGTGGGTATTGACGCCGAGGGAGTCGAGAAACGCAGCGCAGCCAACTGCTGGTACTCCTGTTTGGCCGGAGGGCGACGCGGCGCAAGCGGGCGCAGATAAAACGGTCAGGCAAAGCGCCAGCGTCAGAGCGGCAGATGTTTTGTTCATGTTTTTCTTCGTAACGCAAAAGGGTGTCGGGGCGAGGAGAGAAGTTGAAAGTCTGTTATGACTCCCCACGTCCCCCCTCACCCTAACCCTCTCCCCCCAAGTGGGGGGAGAGGGAATCCGTGCGCGACATGAAATTACTTTTCTTCTCGCACAGGTCGGAACGGCGGCATATCCTATGCAAAACGCTCTCCTGTGTCAGGATAAATTCAATGGCTTCCCCGCTTCCCGTTTTCGGAGAAAAACTGCGCGAAATGACGGGGCCGTATCGCGCGCGCAATCCGCGCCTTGTCGCTTTGCTTCGGCTTTCCGACGCCTTGGGGCGCATTTTGCGCAAACGCGCGGGAGCAACGGCTTCCCCTGAACGACCGATGAAAATTCTTTTGGCCAACTGGGGGCATTTGGGCGATGTCGTCGCGATCCTGCCTTTGCTGAACTTCATCGAGCAAAACCCCGCTGTCTTGGAGGTTAGCGTTTTGATCGGAAGCTGGTCGCGCGGCGTTCTGGAGGCAAGCGGCAGCCGTGCGCGCATCTTTACGATCGATCATCCGCTTCTGGATCGTCGCCCCGTCGGCAGGGGTAAAAAGATTTGGAATTATCTGAAAAGCATCCCGCCGCTCGTTCGCGATCTAAGGCGCGCGGGATATACGGTTTCGGTCGACGGTTTTTCGACCTTTCCCGCTACCCACGCCTTGACGTGGATGGCGGGCATTCCCTGCCGCATCGGTTTCACAAGCGCGGGTTTCGGCGCATCCCTGACGCATCCCGTCTTGTGGCAGCCCGCCGATATATCGGTCGCGGATCAGCAATTGCGCCTTCTGGAGCCTTTGTTCGGAAAAGAACGCCCGACCGCCCTGCCCGCGCTTTATCCGGGCTTTAGGCCTGTTGCCCTGCCCGCGTTCGGCGTCGATGCCGGAGCCTATGTCGTTTTGCATAGGGGCGCGGGCGATCCGATGAGAAGCTGGCCGGAATCCGAATGGATCGAGCTGGCGCGCGCGCTGCGCGACAAAGGCTTTCAGATCGTTCTGAGCGGCGCGTCGGAAGCGGAAGTCCTTGCGGCGCAAGCCATTGCCGACCAAACGGGCGCCGTCAATGCCGCAGGGCGTTTGTCTTGGCCGCAATTCGTCACGCTGGTTTCAAAAGCCAAGGCCGTCATCGCCATAGACACCGTTATCGGCCATGTCGCCGCGTGTTTTGCGATCCCGACCGTCGTTCTGACAGCGGGGCGGCAACGTCTGGCCTTTTGGAAACCGAACAATCCACGCGCCCTAGCGCTGACCTATCCCGTCGGATGCTATCCCTGCAACAGAACAAACGGCTGCCCCCAAATGGCCTGCCTCCGCCGGATCGGACATAGGGATGTTTTGTCGGCTTTTCACGAAGCCACAAAAAGCGCTATACCGCCGAGTAACGACATTGAAATCACTGGCTGACCAAAGGCGACATTTCCAATGCCCCTTAAACCCTATCGTTCCATCCCCATTCGCGAATGCGGCGAGGCCTTGGTGGCTATTCCCCGCGGCGAGATCGCTTTGGCCGAGCCGCATCCTTATATGGCGTTGGGGGCTCCTTATGGCGCGGAAGGGCCGTGGATGTTGCGGGAATCTATCGTTGAGTCTCTGCTGAAAACGCAAAGGCGCCTACAAAAGCTTAGGCCGGGATGGAAAATATTGCTGACCGATGCTTTTCGCCCGAATGAAGTGCAAGTCTTTGGCTTCAATCGCGAGCTAGCGCTTCAGGCCAAGGCGATGGGACTTTCCCCTGATAATCTGTCCCCCAGTGAGCACGAGAAATTGATCGAAAAGGTTTGTCGCGTTTGGGCTTTTCCAAGCGACGATCCCGCCATGCCGCCGCCGCACAGCACGGGAGCGGCTTTTGACTGTACGCTGATGGATGAAAATGGGCGCGAGGTCGACATGGGTTCGCCCATCGATGAAAATTCCGATCGCTCTATGCCAGACTATTTTGCAGCAGCTCTGGACGACGTTGGAAAGCTGGCGCACGCTCATCGTGTCTTATTGAATGATGTTTTGCTTACTGAAGGATTTATCCGCGCGCCCAGTGAATGGTGGCATTTCTCGCGCGGCGATCAGCTGGCCGTTTGGATCAATCGCGAGAAAGAGCCGGAGGGGGTGGCGATTTATGGAAGGGTGAAGGTCAGTCTTGCTGCGTCATAAAGTGACTTCTAACGAAACGCGTCACAAAAACGGCGGGCATCACCCCCACCCTAACCCTCCCCCATAGAGGGGGAGGGGATTGCGCCGCTTTTATTGCAAGTGCTGTTGTTCCGTCTCTTTGTGACGCGGTAAGACTATTTCCCCCTACCCCTTCAACCCGTAAAACCTGTATATCCGCATCCCCTGTTCCATCGCGGCTGTGCGGTGAGCCCATGTGGTAATGCGTTTTTCGATGGCCTTTTTGGTGGGGGCGTCGGGTTTGACTCCGGAGGCCATGAATTCGGCGAAACGTTTCAGTCCCTGCTTGACTTCTTTTTTGTAATATTCCGTCTGATCGTCGTGGACGCGCAGGCTGATTCCCGCTTTGGCCCACAACTCTGCCATTTCGACAAGGCCGACAGGGGATGCGCCTTTCTCAAAGGCTTGCCATGCCAAAATCGCGGGCTGACCACGGGCTTCGGGATTGACGATGTAATCGGTGAACGAAATCTGCGCTTTGGATTTGCAGCAAGCGATAATCGCGCGAATGAACTTTTCCTTGTCCGCCACGCGATAGATCGTCTCGCGCGCGATGACGCAATCATATTGGCGATGTTCGATCAAATTCATCGGATCGTAGGCCGTTATTTCATCGCGCTTGCCGCGCCCCTCGGCTGTGGAAATGGCCATGCCGCGCAAAGCCAATTCCGGATCGGGTTCGCGCCCGTTGATGTAAAGACCAAACTCCTTGGTCGTTTTACGCATGCGCCCGCCAAGGCCAGCGGAAAGATCGAGCATGCTCATATCCTTCGTCAGCCCCATAGGCCGGATCATCAGGTCGGTCAGATATTCGTCGGCAGGAGACACATAACCGCTGCCCCACATTTTTTCGGAAACCTCGCCGGGCTGCGCGTGCCAAAGGCCGTTCGCCATAGGGGTGATTTTATCATGAAACGGCGACGCGGAAGCGGGCGTTTTCGCTCGACCCGATATGTTTCTTTCCGATTTTTCCCAAGAACCGTCTTTCCAAAAATCCTGCGCAAGGCCGACGATCTCGCGCTGCAGAAACGCCAAAGCGCGGCGAGCCGTGCAAGCTGGCGGCGTAGATAGGGCGGTTTTTAAGGAAGAGAGGGGCATGGGGCGGAGGCAAAAGGGTAAGGGCCTTATCCTAGCCCGCTATTGTTTCAGAGGGAAGATGTTGAATTACTGTTTGTTAGCGCAAAATGAGAATGTCACCTTTCTGCAAGTTTAAAATGTCACTTTTCTGTGAAGGAAACAGAAAGGGAACATGCTATGCAAGGTGTACTGGAGATGAGCGAAAAAGAGCGGGGACTGGCGCATGTGATCAGGCTGGTCGCGGAGAAAAAGTTGAAGCAAACAGAGGCGGCGAAACGGCTTGGGATTGGGCGGCGGCAGGTTATTCGGTTGGTCAAGCTATGGCGCAAGACGGGGGATGAGGGGCTTGTATCCAAGCA
>JARLJD010000057.1 GCA_031291395.1 Alphaproteobacteria bacterium
CCTCCACACTTACCCCCACGATAAACAACCGCCGCCGCCACAACCACAACAACAGGTAGTGATTTCTTGATGATTAAGGCGTAGAAGGATTCGGACAATTCATTGAGCAACTAATCGGACATTTGTATTGATCGCCGACAGGCGAAGCGTTTTTTTGTCCTACCTTTTCCCCTCCGTCTTCCGCGGATCGAACGCGTCTCGCACCGCCTCACCCGTGAAAATCAGCAAAGTCAGCATCACCGCCAGAACGCAAAACGCGCTGATGCCGAGCCACGGGGCTTGCAGGTTGTTTTTGCCTTGGTTAAGCAACTCGCCCAAAGACGGCGATCCGGGCGGCAAGCCGAAACCCAGAAAATCCAAAGCCGTCAACGTCGTGATCGAATGATTCAAAACAAAAGGCAAGAAAGTCAGCGTTGCGACCATGGCATTGGGCAGGATATGCTTGAACATAATCGTCGTATCGCTCGCCCCCAGCGCTTTCGCGGCACGGACATAATCGAAATTGCGCGCGCGCAAAAACTCGGCGCGCACGACGGAAACCAACGACATCCACGAAAACAACAGCATCAAAATCAGTAACCACCAAAAATTCGGCTGCACAAGGCTTGCCATAATAATCAGCAGATACAAAACCGGCATCCCCCCCCAAATCTCGATAAAGCGCTGCATCAGCAAATCGGTCAGGCCGCCAAAATAACCCTGCACCGCTCCGGCCGCGATGCCGATGACGGAGGACAGCACCGTTAAAGTCAATCCAAACAAAACAGAAATGCGAAAGCCGTAAATAATCCGCGCCAAAACGTCGCGCCCCTGATCGTCCGTCCCCAGCCAATTGTCGCGCGACGGCGGCGAAGGCGCAGGCTGCGGCAGGTTATAATTAATCGTGTCAAAAGAATAAGGAATCAGCGGCCAGATCATCCAGCCCTTCGCGTCGATCAATTTTTTAACATAAGGATCGCGATACCGCGCCTCGGTTTCAAACTGCCCGCCAAAGCGGGTTTCGGGATAGGAGACGAAAACCGGAAAATAAAAATGCCCGTTAAATTCGATCAAAAGCGGATTGTCGTTCGCGACGAATTCCGCGCACAGCGTCACGCCGAACAAAGCCAGAAAAATCCACAAAGACCAGAATCCGCGCTTGTTGGCCTTGAAATTAGCCCAGCGACGGCGGTTAAGGGGTGACCATGTGGAAGGGGAAAGGGACATGAGTAGTGCTTAATAGATGAGGGGACACAATAAAGGGGACATGATAAAAATGCGCCCAAACAGCCTTTGCCTATATACGCTGCTCTCTCCGGCGCATTTTTTTCGTGTACCCGTATTGTGTCCCCGGTGAAAGTTCCAGTGAGAGTTCCGACACCGGGGACACAATACGGGGACACGATAAAAATGCGCCTGCAAATGATGTATTAACCTACCCTATGCAGCTTTAGCGCATTTTTATCATGTCCCCTTTATTGTGTCCCCTCGCGCCCCCCTATTTACCGCTCTTGCCCTCTCCCTCACAAGCCCTTATGTTGTCCCTATGACAGAACACAACATCTTTGCGGAAATTCAGGAAGACCTCGAACGCGAAAAGCTTGAGGCTTTGTGGAAGAAATACGGCCCTTGGGTCGTCATCGCGGCGCTTGGCATCGTTCTGGCGACGGCCAGTTCGACGGCCTATCGTTCGTGGCAGGCGCAGCGCAATCAGCGTTTGACCTCGGCGCTTCTGGACACGACAAAGGGTTCGGCGGACGATGCGAAAAACATCGATTTGCTACAGAAATTCGCGGGCGAATACCCGGGGTCGGTTCAGGCCGATCTGGCGCTTTTGCAGGCAGGGGCTTTCGCGGTCGATCACAACGACAAAGCCAAGGCGATAAAGATTTTCGATCAGGTCGCGGCCGACGCCAAGGCTAATCCAGCCTTTCGCCAATTGGGCGATCTACTTTCGGTGCAGACGCAACTGGACAGCGGCGATCCCGCAGCATTATCCGCCCGCCTGCTGCCCTTAACCGAGGAAAAAGCGCCGTGGCGTTATTCGGCTTTAGAGGATCAAGCCTATCTCGCCCTACGCGCCGGAGACAAAGCCAAAGCCAAACAAATCTTCACCGACCTGTCGCAAGACGCCCGCGCCCCGCAAAGCATCGGCGCAAGGGCGGCGGATATTTTGCATAGTTTGGATTGAACATGTTGTATCTAGGAGCCGCAGCGCAGCAAGAACGGCAGAGTTCCCCTCCCTCAAGGGGAGGGGAATCAGAGCGGTTATATCCAGATGATAGTTATTACACGGCAGGACAATGAACGGAAAAGCCCTATCGCGCTTTGTTTTTCTTGCAACGACGACTCTCCTCGCCGCCTGCGGTTCCGATAACAACAAAATCGGCTCGACCGTTAAGGGCGAGCGCATTGCGGTGATCGAGCAAGCCAAGACTTTGGAAGCCGACAAGGGCTTAAGCAACCGCAAGCCGGAACTGCCGCGCGAAATCGTCAACCTGTCGTGGCCGCAGGCGGGGTATGACAGCGAACACGCGATGCCGGATGTGGAAGTTTCAAAACATCCCCGTATCGTGTGGCAAAGCGATATCGGCGAAGGGTCGGATTCCGATTTCAAGCTTCTGGCGCATCCCGTCGCCGATCGCGGCACTGTCTATACGCTTGATGCGCAGGGTCTGGTACGCGCCACAGGCGCCAAAAGCGGCGAAAGAAAATGGGAATTCGACACGACGCCGAAAGACAGCGACGACAAGGCCATCGGCGGCGGTTTGGCGATTGATGGCGGCACGCTATACGCAACGACGGGCTTTGGCGACGTCTATGCGCTGGACGCCAAAACAGGGCATGTCAAATGGCGCAAATCCTTGTTGAATCCGCTTCGCGCCGCGCCGACCGTCGCCAACGGCCGCGTTTATGTCGTTAGCATCGACAACGAAATCAGCGCCCTCGACGCTGCCACAGGCGAGGTTTTATGGCATCAATCCGGCATTGCTGAAAGCGCGACGTTGATGGGCGCGTCCGGCCCGGCGGTTCAGGGCGACAGCGTGATCGTGGCTTATAATTCCGGCGAGATTTACGATCTCCGCGCGCAAAACGGACACGCGTTGTGGAATTATTCGCTGGCCTCCGCAACGCAAGCGGGCGCTTTGCCCGCGATAGCGGATATCCGCGGCTTACCGGTCATCGACCGCAACCGCGTTTTCGCAATCAGCCACAGCGGGCGCATCGCTTGCATCGACCAAACGACCGGCGACCGCGTGTGGGAGTCCGACATCGGCGGCATCGACACGCCCGTCGTGGCCGGAGACGCCGTTTTTATCTACGGCGGAGAAGGCCAACTGATCGCTTTGACTCGCGACACCGGCCGCCCGATGTGGGTCGCGCCGTTGCAAAAGCTCTCCGATCCCAGCGACAAGGATTCCGATCCCGTCGTATGGACAGGCCCCGTTTTGGCTGGGGGAAGGCTTTGGATGGTCAATTCGTTAGGGCATCTGGCGAGTTTCTCCCCCGCCGACGGTTCGCCGATCGACAGCTTCGACCTCGGCAGCCCCCTCTATCTATCGCCCATTGTCGTAGACCGCACGCTATATGTCGTAACGGACAACGGAACGTTGGTTGCGTTGCGGTAGAGCGGCGCGACGGCCATAAAAATGACTCATAGAGCGGACAAGAGAAAGCCCTCCCCCTCTATGGGGGAGGGTTGGGTGGGGGTGAGGCTCGAGTGTAAGAAACCCGCTTGCCAAGAGCGCTTTTTGCCGAACCAGCCCCCCCATCCCAGCCTTCCCCCCTAGAGTCTCTCTCATCCCGTAGGCGGTCATTTATTAGGATCGTGGTCTCTAGTCGCTGATTTGGCAAGAGCGATTTTCTTCTTTTTTTGTTTTCTTTTTGCATTTAAATCAATGGGCTGTCGTGGTTGTGGGTGGAAAGATGTGGGAAACGCGGGGTGCAGAAAGCCGTTCGCGGCAAGAGCA
>JARLJD010000058.1 GCA_031291395.1 Alphaproteobacteria bacterium
GATATAGGTTACATCATCGTGGAAGATCCCCTTTTCTGCGGCGTTCATCGCATGGAATTTCTCCATAAGAACATCGCGAAGAGTTCGCGTCGTCGCCGTCGAGTCAGATACGAATGAAAAAAGCGCCTGGCTTGGCTCAGCACGATTAAGCGCGTGCGGCATGACAAGCGTGACGGCGAGAATGAGCGACGGCAGCAAGAATACCTCCTGTACTACTCTTCAAGTTGCGATACTTTATGGCCGCCGTCAATGGACTTAAGTTGCCAGATCGTGTATTATCGCGAGCTTTCAACGTAACCATTCAGAAGGATGATCCAATGAGTTCGTCTTTTACTCTAAAGCGTCGCGAGCTTCTGATTGGGACTGGGATTGCGGGATTGCTTGCCGCAGGAACAGGGGGAGCCAGCGCTCAGATGGGCCCTAAGACCGCCGGCGCGGCGCCGCCTGACGCCGCAGATCCCCTCTCAATGACTCCAATGTCAGACGTGATCACGGCGGGATATGACCCCGCCTATGTTGATCATGTCATCATGCCCTTTTTGCGCACGAGCTTCTATCAGGCCGAGACGCCGGCCCTGCCCATGATCGGCGAGGCTTTCAGCAAGCAATACGCCATTCCCCACGATCTTTGGGGCCTCCTGTATGACGGTTGGGCGCCGAGCTTCGAGAAGGACGGCCTTTCAGTCTTCATCCTGGGCCTCGACAAGCGCGGGCCGGACAATCGGCGCAAAAGAATCTACATGTCTGCTCTCACAGCCGATCTTTATCCTAAATACGCAGGCAAGGTGCGCGCGTTCTTCGATCAGCTGTTCGACGAGAAGAACGCAGGCAAGCCGTTGATGCAGCGCTATCTCGACAGCTATTTCGACTTGTTTTGGGATTTGCATCTGGGCGTGAAAGGCGACGATATTCCCGCGGGCGTCCGCCAGATCGGACACAGCTTCAACGCGGTTCTGGGCTTTCGCGATCCGCAGCTTCAAGTCGTCTACGACAATTACATGAAAGTGCGCGCCCTAAGAACGCCGCTGATGCGATGGATTGACGAGAAAACTTCTGAAGTCATGAATGGGAAGGTAGAGGCTCCCGAGAAGACCTTCGTTTACTATTGGACCAAGAATGGCGGCAAGGGCGAGGACTTCCGGCAAATCGATATCGTGTTCGAAGCCTTCCATAATTTTGTGGCGCTCAGCCAATGGGGAAACACGATCTACAACATCATGCTGAAGCTCGACCAGAAAGGCGGCGATCCGACTGTAAGCGCCTGGTTCAAGAAGACGATGGAAAATGGCCCCGATACAGCCGGCTCCGGCGCCTTCACGCCTCTTCAGCGCTTTGTCATGGAGCTGTTTCGGACGATCTCGCCGAATTCGGGAAGCATCTCCAGCTTGCATGATATGGGTCCCGCCCCCGGCGCCGACCGCTATGCCTATGCGTTTACGGCGCATCTGCCGGCAAGCCTCGATCCAATCCAATGGGCGAACCCGCTGGAATTCAATCCAGACCGCTATATCGACGCTCCCACAAGCTCCGACAACAAACAGGCGAAACTCAAGGCATTGGGATTCAGCAAATGCCCGTTCGATGAGACCGCGTTTCCGGTCAGCGACGGCAGGAAGGCTGAAATGGTCAACAGCGCCTTTGGAACAGTGTATGGCGTCGTCGACGGTAAGCCGCTGCCTGTTTGCGATCACGCGGGCTATGCGCCTTTCGGCTTCGGTTACCGGCGCTGCCCCGGCGAACAGCTTAACATTGAGGTTTTCTCGGATTTTTTGAGGAAGGTCTGGGCCGACAAGATCGAGTTCGAA
>JARLJD010000059.1 GCA_031291395.1 Alphaproteobacteria bacterium
CTCTTGCCGCGAACGGCTTTCTGCACCCCGCGTTTCCCACATCTTTCCACCCACAACCACGACAGCCCATTGATTTAAATGCAAAAAGAAAACAAAAAAAGAAGAAAATCGCTCTTGCCAAATCAGCGACTAGAGACCAACCGCCCGATGAAATGACATGCCTAAGCAACAAGAGCGGTGAACTCCCCTTCCCCTCGAGGGAAGGGGTAGGGGGATGGGGGGACACATGAGCCGTATTTATAAATCATACACAGCTTTTGCGGCACTTCCCCCACCCCCTACCCCCTCCCTCAAGGGGAGGGGGAGTCTTTAACCGCGAGTCAGTTTGTGCTTTGGTTGGTATAAGTCAACGGCGTTTTTGTTTCAACCGCCGCTGGACTCATACGCTCGCTTTCGCGGGAATGACGATCCCTTTCAATAGGATAAACCCGCTATCGGGGTTAAATAGCCATTTAGGCATACGGGTTTTCGCCTGAATGGCAATTGTTGTCGCCGCGCCTACACCGCCCTAACCTTCACATAACTCCCGGGCGCATCCTCAATCCCCTCGGTGACTTGGCGCGGCGCGATGTCTCCTCCAGCATATTGCTCAAGCCATTTGATCCATTCCGGCCACCACGAACCTTGATGTGGCGTAGCTTTCTCGAACCATTCGTCGGGGTTGGCGGGGCATTTGGCGTTGGTCCAATAATTATATTTGTTCGCGTCGGGATGATTGACGACGCCCGCGATATGCCCTGAACCCGCCAAAACGAACGTCACCGGGCCTTTGTAAATCTGCGTCGCGGCATAGGTCGATTTCCACGGCGCGATGTGGTCTTCGTGCGCGGCAAGCAGAAAACTCGGCGTCGTGATTTTCGACAAATCGATCGGCATGTTCTTCATCTTCAGCGCGTTCGGCTGAATGAGCTTGTTGTACAAATACATGTTGCGCAGGTAATAGCTCTGCATCGCCGCGGGCAAGTTGGTGCCGTCGGCGTTCCAGTACAGAATGTCGAACGCCGTCGGCTCGCGCCCCAAAAGATAGTTATTGATAACGAACGGCCAGACCAGATCGTTGTCGCGCAACAGGCTGAACGTCAGCATCATGCTGCCTGCGTCCATGAAGCCTTGCAGCTTCATACGTTTCTCGATCGCGCCGATCTGCTCTTCGTCGATGAACACACTCATATCGCCCACTTGGGCGAAATCGACCATGGTAACCAGATAGGTGGAGCTGGCGATTTTCGGCAGGCCGACCCGCGCTTCCGGCGCCGTCGCCAGATAGGCCTGTGTCGAGGCCAAAAGCGTCCCGCCGATGCAATAGCCAAGGACATTGGCCTCGTCTTCGCCCGTCAGGCGCTTAATCTCGGTAAGCGCGGAGAGCGCGCCTTTTTCCATGTAATCGTCGAACTGGACAGAGGCGTGGTCTTTGGTGGCATTGACCCACGAAATGCAGAAAACCGTATGCCCCTGCGAAACCAGATAGCGGATAAAGGAATTCTTTTCGCGCAGATCGAGGATGTAATATTTGTTGATCCACGGCGGGATGATGAGAAACGGCGTGCGTTTGACCGTGCTTGTCGACGGCGCATATTGGATCAGCTGCATCAGATCGTTTTGATACACGACTTTGCCGGGCGTGATCGCAATATTCCGGCCGGGCTGGAAGGCGCTGGAATCGCTCATGCTGATGCGCAACATCCCGTGGCCGCGTTCCATATCCCGAAGCAGGTTTTCAAGCCCCTTGATCAGGTTCTCGCCCTTGCTGTCCCATGTCGCGCGTAGGACTTCGGGATTGGTCAGCCAAAAGTTGTTGGGCGAGACCGCGTCGAGAAGCAGGCGCATATAGAAGTCGATCTTTTTGGCCGCCTTGCCGTCGACATGCGCCGTTTCCTGATGGATCAGTTTGTTGGCTTCGTCGGTCGTGGAAAGATAGGCTTGCTTGAGGACATCGAACATCCAGTTTCTTTGCCAATCAGGGGCTTTGAAGCGTTTGTCGCCCGCGGGCGCTTCGGCGACGGGCGCGAAAGGCAGCCCCATCAAACGCAAGCAAGACAGGCGCGAAAGATCGGCATAGTGCTGCCACAGAGCCATCTGCGAATGGGCATACCCCATCGGATCGCTTAGAATGCGCGAGGAAAGCTGCAGAAGCGAATCCATGATCGGCTTCGACGAAAAAGACTGCATTTCATGCGGTTTGCCGTGCGTGCGGATCAGGTAATCGGCGATCAATTCCTGACTGCTTGCACAGACGCGCATCAGGATGCGCGACCATTCGATGGGATCGAGCGGAATGGGCGGCAACTCCGCCGTTTGAATCCCCGTTTGCAGCGCAGATTTGACCTCAACGAGACTAGCCCTTCCCGCTTTGCCGCGCGACTTTCCGCGTTTTTCCGTGAACGGAGTCGGGGGCGTTTCGTTTGTATTGGTCATGGCGGGTCCCAAAGATTAAAAAAACGGAAACCTCAAGCGCTTCCTCCGATCGGAAGCCTGAACAGCCCCCAAGGGAAAAACCTATCGCGAGGCAACATATAGAAAGAATTGGTGAAGTATTTGTTAAGAAGGGCGCGGTTTGCTTAAAATCCCCCTACCCGCTACCATACCGCTTCAACAACATCCCCTTCAACTTCTCCAACGCCTCCTGCACGGGTGGCGACAGAGATCGGCCATAGTCGAAGGATTGGCCTTCGATGCCGTAAAATTCTATTTTGGGGGGAAGCTTGCCGAGGGCGCGGGCGAATTCTACGGCTTCGGCTATGCCGATCGCGTGGGTCGTCGGTTTGGAAAACGCAGCGGGAAGCGTTTCTGTCCTCAAGTCGAAATGATGAATGATCCCCGGCGCCGCGCCCGAAAACACCGCGTCCAGCAGCATGACCCTTTCGGGCCCCTGCCAATCATCGATCAACGAGGTCGGCTCGCCGCTGTGCTCGATCGCCGCAAGCCCTGCTGCCGCAAGCTCGTCTGCCAGAAGGCACCCCACGGCGTCGTCCCCGCGAAAACGGCTGCCGATGCCGATAAAGAACCAGCCGCTTACGACCTTTTGACGTGAAGATTTAAAAAATGGGTGGCGCATGAGATGCATGGATCGTAATTGCGGATAGCCTGCTCGCACTTCCATTGCAGCTGATCGTCCGGAAGATCGATATATTGCGGCACCAAAGCGCGCAGGTCGTCCTCGATCATAGCCTGATTCTGCGAGGTCGGGATAGTCAGTTGCGCCTTGATGATATTGCCTTCGTCATCAAGCACATAATGATGATAAAGCCCGCCGCGCGGCGCTTCGGTCCAAGCGTGGCCTTCGCCGGCTTGCGGATGCACAGGCACGCTGGGACTGTCCGGCTCCTCATAATCGCGCGCGATTTGCAGGGCTTCCTTGCAGTATTCAAACGATTCCAGACAACGCACGAGGATGCTCTTGAACGGGTTTGACACGATGCGATCCAACCCCACCTCTCGCGCCAGATCCCTTGTGCCTTGCGAAAGCTGATCGAAATTATTCGCGAACCGCGCCAGCGGGCCATTGTAATAACATGCCCCCGTTTCCCTGAAGCGGCAATGCAGCGCGTTGGAGTGTTCGACGTGAATCTCCTCGAACGTCGCGTTGAATTGGGCGGGCGTTATATCAAGTCCTTTGTTCGAGACGATCTGCCCTTCGTTAAACGCGTATTCGTCGGGATGATGCAGGCTGACATAAGTATATTGGCGTTCAAATTCAGGGAATGGCAGCGTCGCCACCCATTTCGTCGCCGCGCGCGCCATGTCACAAGCGCGATCCAGCATCGGCACCATATCGCGCATCGCCTTTTTCGACGGCGCGCTGTAGAAGCCGCCGACCTTGACGTTGATGGGGTGAACGGCTCTACCGCCGATCATTTCCATAATTTCGTTGCCGATTTTTTTCAGCTGAAGCCCGTGTTCGACCTCTTGTGGGTGATCCTTGGCCATATGGATCGAGCTTTCATAGCCGAGAAAATCGGGGGCGTGCAGCAGATAGGCGTGCAGAATATGGCTTTGGATATGCTCGCCGCAATAAAGAAAACGGCGCATCTTGCGAATCCACGGCGTAATTTTTACCTCCAGCGCGTTCTCCATCGCGTGGACGGAACTCATCTGATAAGCGATCGGGCAAATGCCGCAAATGCGTGAGGTGATGTCGGGGGCTTCGGAAAATTTCCGCCCGCGCAAAAACGCCTCGAAGAAACGCGGCGGCTCGTGGATACCGAAATTCAGGGACTTAAGCTGCCCCTTTTCGATATCGATATACATATTGCCTTCGCCTTCGACGCGGGCAAGATAATTAACCTTGATCGTGGTCGTCTTTTCGTTATGTGCGTTTTCCATAGTCACTCTCAAGCCGCTGGGATTTCCCCTCTCCCCCACCGAGTGAGAGGGCTTAAAAAACATAAACCCCCAAGCCATCGGGAGTCCCCCTCTCCCCCACTGGGGGAGAGGGCTTAAAAACTTAGGCTTATTTTGTTCTTCACAAAATAAGTCTTAGTTTTTAAGGGTGAGGGGGTACGCTGGGGATTAAGTCCCCGCATCTCCCCCCTCACCCGCGCAACCTTGCGTCACTTTTCATAACTGTTTCCCGCTTCCTTAAAGGCCGGCGCGTCCGCGTTGAAGGTGCGGAACATGCGAACCAAATCTTTCGGCTCCGCCATTTTTTTGTCGATCATCCAGTTGCCCAAAGACCGCCCATTCGGCATTTCCATCGGGCCAAAGCATCCGTAGCAACCGCGATTATGCGCGGGACAAAGGGCATTGCACCCCGCCTGCGTCACCGGCCCCATGCACGGCGTCCCCTTGACCATGACGCACGAGGTGCCGCGCCGCTTGCATTCGATGCACACGCTATAGAGGGGAATATTGGGGCGGCGCTTTTGCAACAAAGCAATGACGACTTCCAGCAGTTGCTCTTTGTTGATGGGGCAACCGCGCAGTTCGTAATCCACTTTGACATGTTCGGAAATGGCCGTGGCCGTCGCCAAAGTCTTGATATATTCGGGATGCGCATAAACGGCAGAGACGTAATCCTTGACGTCGGCGAAGTTTTTCAGCGCCTGAATGCCGCCCGCCGTGGCGCAAGCCCCGATGCTGATCAAAATCGCGGACTCTTTCCTGATTTCCTGAATCAGCTCCTTTTCGTGCGGCGTCGTGACCGAGCCTTCCACCAGCGACACGTCATAAGGCCCTGGCAAAACCTCGCGCGAGGCTTCGACGAAATTGGCGACCGTTATGACGCCGGTTATGGCCAAAAGCTCGTCCTCGCAATCGAGCAAGGAAAGCTGGCACCCGTCGCAGGAGGAGAATTTCCAAACCGCAAGTTTAGGTTTTTCACTCATGTCAAACTAGACCTCCCGCACTTTGTACAGATGCTCGACCTGATCGAACGAGAAGATCGGCCCGTCCTTACACATGAAATAAGGGCCGTACTGGCAACGCCCGCACAAACCCACAGCGCACTTCATGTTACGTTCCATCGAGACATAAACCTGATTGGCCTTCATGCCGCGTTCCAGCAAAGCGCCCGCCGAAAAACGCATCATAACCTCCGGCCCGCAAATCATCGCGATCGTGCGGCTGGGCGAGAAATTGGTTTCCTTGATCAGCTCGGTCACCAATCCGACATGCCCGCCCCAATGTTCGTCGGCGGTGTCGACCGTTACGCTGACATTCATTTCCATGTGCTTGTTCCATTCGGCCAGTTGGTCTTGGAACAAAATGGACTCGGCTTTGCGCGTTCCGTAAAGCAGCATGACGCGGCTGAACAAATCGCGTTTCGCCAAAATCGAATAAATGGCCGGACGCAGCGGCGCAAGCCCAAGCCCACCCGCCACCAGCAACACATCGCGCCCCGCCGCTTTCTCGACTGGCCAATGATTGCCGAAGGGGCCGCGCAATCCCACTTTGTCGCCTTCCTTCAGCCTTGTCAGCGCGTCGCTGACGGGGCCGACGCCCATGATCGTGAAGACCAGACGGTTGCTGTGGGCGGGATCGCCGCTGATCGAAATCGGCACTTCGCCCTGCCCGAACGCATAAATCATGTGGAACTGGCCGGGCGCGTACATGCAAAGCTTTTTAGCCTCGTCTGTTTCCGGCTCGACGATCAGCGTGTTGCACCCCTCGATCTCTTGCTTGACTTCGACGACGCGGAACGGCTCCGGCGCCAACGGATCGGGAGCCTCAGCCGCATGGCAGGCGCATTGTGCCTCGTGCGCGGTTTTATGTGCGGATTTCGTCACGCTCATTGTTTTGTGCCTTTCACAACTTCGTCATCCCCGCGCAAGCGGGGATCCATCTTCTCTTCGCGAAACACCTTCGCTTCCTCGGTTATGTCGATGCCCACAGGGCACCATGTGATGCAGCGCCCGCAGCCGACGCAGCCTGAGGTTCCGAATTGATCGATCCACGAGGCCAGCTTGTGCGTCATCCACTGGCGATAGCGGGACGCCACCTGCTTGCGAATGCTGCCGCCGTGGATATATGAGAAATCGACCGTAAAGCACGAATCCCACAGCCGCCAACGGTCGGCGTGATTGCCGCTCAGATCCGTCGTGTCTTCGGTTTTCGAGCAGAAACAGGTCGGGCAAACCATCGTGCAGTTGGCGCAGGACAAACAACGCTCCGCGATTTTGTCCCAATGCGCGTCGCTATAGCTGCTGAAAAGCAGTTCCTTCACGCCTTCGCGATCGAGGGAACGAACCTGTTGTTTCTGGGCATTCTCCGTCCGCGTGGCGGCGGCTTGCAAATCGGCGTCGGTCGCCGGTCTGCTCTTGATCTTTTGCATCAAAGTTTCGCCGCGCGCGGAGCCGACCGTGGCCACAAAATAATGCGCGTTCGCTTCGATGATCTCAGTCAAGGACAAATCGAATCCGGACTCCGCCCGCGGCCCCGTTCCCATCGCCGCGCAGAAACAGGTCTTGGCGGATTGGGCGCAATTCACCGCGACGATAAACGCGCCTTCGCGCCGCTTGCCATAACGCGGATCGGCCGTTTCGGGATTCATAAACACGATATCCTGAATTTCGATCGCGCGCAGATCGCACGCATGAACGCCGACGAACGCATATTTAGGCGGTGTCTCGGCATTGGGTTCGATTTTGAATTCGGCGTTATCCCCCTGTGCCGACCACAGCCGTTCGCGCGAAGGGTAAAGAAACTTTTTCCACGCCTGCTGCCCCGAATTATGGCCGAACAGCGCCTTATCGTTGCGTTTGACGGTGCGATACGTCCCGGCCTCCTGCTCGTCGCCCCAGCCTTCGGGCAAATCGGAAACGCCGCTTATCTCGTCATATATAATGGCTCCCTCGCGCAGGACGGGGCCTACGACGTTGTAACCGTCCCCCGCCAACGCTTTAATGACAGAATCAAAGTCCGCGCGATCAATACATACGGCAGGCATGGCATCCTTCATTGAGTCCTCGCAACTGACATTGCCTCAAAAACATCGCCTCTCGACGTCAAACCGACTAGAGCATTGGCGTGTTAATTATTGGTTAACCATAACAACGATCTTCCACACCGAATCCGAAAGCCGTTTCGACAAAAGCTGTTTGGTTGGAAGAGAGGAGAGAATCACAAAATCCAAGGCCACCATTAACCATAAAATGACCGTGCGCACAAGATAAAGACTTCGATGGTCAGGACGTTTCATAAAAGTTGGCTTGCGCGGCGCTTTATGGCAATAAAGAAAACATGACTCAAAACACCCCCCTCCCCCCTCTTGCCTGCGTCGTTCTTGCCGCGGGGCAAGGCACACGCATGAAATCCGACTTGCCCAAAGTGCTGCATCCCATAGCGGGCGTGCCGATGATCCGGCACGTCTTGAATGTATGCGAGGCATTGTCTCCGGAACGCATTGTCGTCGTGACCGGCCCGAAAGCGGACGAGATTCAACGCGTCGCAGCCCCCCACCGCTGCGCCGTTCAGCAAAGCCCCTTGGGCACAGGCGACGCGGTCAAGGCCGCGCGCAAAGACCTGGTCGATTTCGCGGGCGATGTCGTGGTTCTGTTCGCGGACGGCCCGCTGATCACAGCGGATTCCCTGCGCCAAATGCAGCGCAAGCGCATAGAGTCGGGCGCGACCGTCGTCGTCGCCGGATTCTCGCCGGAAAATCCGGCGTCTTACGGGCGGTTGATCATCGACGAAACCGGCAATCTGGCGGAAATCATCGAAGCCTCGGAAGCCACGCCCGAACAGCACGCGATCAATTTATGCAACGGCGGCCTGATGCTGTTCGACGCCGGAAAATTATGGCCGATGCTCGACCGCTTGCGCGACGACAACGCCAAAGGCGAGTTTTTTCTGACCGATTGCGTGGCGCTGGCGCAGCAAAACGGCGATACCAGCGTGGTCGCGACGCTCTCCTCCGACGAGGTTCTGGGCATCAACAACCGCGTCGAACTGGCTCAGGCCGAAAAAATCATGCAGCGCCGCCTGCGCGAAAAAGCGATGCTCGCGGGCGCGACGATGACCGACCCCGACAGCGTGTTTCTCTGCGCCGATACGAAAATAGGCCGCGACGTGACGATCGCCCCCCATGTCGTGATCGGGACGGGCGTTGAAATCGCGGATCGCGTCGAAATCCGCGCCTTCACCCAGTTAGAGCATGTGCGAATCGAGCAAGGCGCGATCGTCGGCCCCTTTGCCCGCATTCGCCCCCATTCTGTTATTCACGCGGACGCGCATATCGGCAATTTCGTCGAGATTAAAAACAGCGAAATCGGCGCGGGCGCCAAAGTCAACCACCTGTCCTATGTCGGCGACGCCTTCGTCGGCGCCAAAGCCAACATCGGCGCGGGGACGATCACCGCAAACTACGACGGCTTCGCCAAAAACCGCACCCACATCGGCGAGAACGCCTCCACCGGCTCCAACTCGGTTCTGGTAGCCCCCGTCACAATCGGCGACGGCGCCTATATCGCCGCAGGCAGCACGATCACGCAAGACGTGCCAAACGACGCGCTGGCTGTGGCGCGGGCAAAGCAGGAGAATAAGGAAGAATGGGCAAGGCGAATGCGGGAGATGAAGACGAGGAAGTAAAACCTTACAGCGCCTCGTCATAAATCGCCTTTACCTGCTTGCTGAATGTCGGTAGGTAAACAAGGAAGGCTACGCTTCCCATCAAGGAGCAGCAGGCCATCGTTAACAACGCTGGCCTGAATCCCATATTTGAGCTTACGGTTCCGGAAAGCAGACTGCCAAGCGGCGCAAAACCGGCGACGGCCATTGCGTGAAATCCCATAACGCAGCCGCGTTTTTCGTCGTTCGCTATCGTTTGAATGATCGTATTGCTGGAAGCAAAATGCACAATAAGGCCGAAGCCGATCATAAAGAAGGAAGTAAAGCCAAAAACAAAATGGCTTGCAAACGGCAAAAAGAACATTCCCGCGCCGAGGATTCCGCTGCCGCCGACGATCCATTTGCCAAGGCCGATTACACTTCGCCGCGAGGCGAGAAACAGGGCTGAGAATAATGCACCCAGACCTCTTGCCGCACCCAGCCATCCGAGGATTCTGGCATCGCCGCCAAGAACCCGCGTCGTGTATTCGGGAAGGAGAGCGTAGGCCGCTCCTCCTGTCAGGCTGCTGACGCACAGCAAGAGAAGAATGTTGCGCAATGGCGCGGAACTTCGCACATAGGCTATACCCTGAAGCAAGCTCGTTCGAATATTGTCCGGGATATGGCGTTTGTTTCGCGGCGGCAAGCGCATGGCCGCAAGCGACCATAAAACCGCGAGGAAGCTGAGGGCATTAAAGGAAAAGCAGAGGCTTGCCGATGTATAGGCCAGAGCAATTCCGGCAAGAGCAGGGCCGATGATCTGCGCGGCATTGAACATGGTCGCATTCATCGCGATAGCGTTTGCGAGATCGTTACGCTCTGCCACCATCTCGGATAAAAACGCCTGCCGCGCGGGCATGTCGAAAGCCATCGTAATTCCGAGCGCAAGGCTGAGCGCCATGATCTCTCTTACGGTCAGCGCTCCCGCCAATGATAGTCCGGCAAGAAGAATCGCCTGAATCATGGCAAGCGATTGGGTCATAAAAAGCACATGCCTTTTGTTCCAGCGATCGGCCAGAACGCCAAAAAAAGGCGGAAGGAACAAAAACGGAATTTGCCCAAAAAAAAGAACCGTGCCGAGAAGAAACGACGATCCCGTCATCTGGTAGACCACCCATGACAAGGCTATCTGTTGCATCCAGCTTCCAGTCAGGGAAATTGTTTGCCCTATGAAAAACAGGCGAAAATTTCGATGCCTGAGCGAACACCCTAAGGATTTGAAGTTCATAACAGCCTTTGGATCTTTCGATGAAAACCGCCGCCTCTATATCATAAGCGATTGCGGTTAATCTATGGCTTCGGCCTTGATCTCGCCTTCGCTCGCATAACACCACGACGACAGATGCACGACGACAAGTCCTGCGATGCTGCCGGATTCCAGCCGCACCGGCATTTCTGGCAGGCCCTGCGCGGGCGGGGCGAGCCAAATCTGGAAGGGATCGCGACCGGCTTCGGTTTCGGTTTTTTGCCAAAAGCGCGCGTGTTCGCGGTCTTTCCATTCGCCGGAGATCATTTTGAAATCCGCCGTGCATAAACGCGCCTTGCCGCTGTAAACGCCGTAACCTTCGCCGTCGATCTGATCGTATCCGGCGTCTTTGCCCGTGATGTCGAAGCGGCGCTTGCCGTCGAACACCGGCACGGGGATGCCGCAACTGTTATCCACCATGACATGCGCCAGCATTTGCAACAAAGCGGTGACGGGATCGAGCGAATGCAGCCTTTGCTCCGGCGTCACGATCTCGCGGTTTTTGTCGTCATTGGGCGGATCGAATTCCGCCGTGACGCCGCCTTTGCCGTCGTAATGCAATCTCGTGATTTTCGGCTTGTGCCCCCATTCGTCGCGCGTGAAAAATTCCTGAGGCTCCAGCTGTTCGCCGTTGATGCGCCCGTGCGCGTCGAGGACGGTATGCCACGGGAAAAGCTTGCTCCAGATTCCCCGCGTCTGCGCCTTGACCAGCGCGTGATAGGCGTTGCCCTGTTCCTCGAACCAGACTTGCGACGTAACGATATGGAATCCACCGACATAGACATCATAGGTCGCAACCAGCGGCGGCAAAACGGGGATCTGCGAGGGAGCAGGTTCAGCCGCCGCTGCAGGCGGGGCGTGATGCCGTGGCTTTTTTGCTTGCGCTGAGGCAAGAGGCAAGACCGCCAGCATCAAGGCCAGAGTAACCGCTTGCAGGAAGCTCTTGAAATTTATCTGCCTGTTTGCCATAAGTCGGCTTTCTAACATTAAGGATGCCCATTATGAATAGATCAAAAAAGAACGAAATAGCACGAAAAATCGAAGCGGAATATTATGGAGCCGTATTAGGCGTATTGCTCTTTGTTTGGGGAGTAATGGCGTTTGGCGGATTGATACGTCCTTCCTTTGCGCCAAAAAGGCCATCCAGAACAGCGTCGCCAGCGATGAACGATCCGATGAGAATCCCACATTTTCGGGGGGTAGTTCCGCATTTTGGGACTCCCCATAGCCATTCTTGGCCTTTGCCTGCCCCTAACAAAAACCGCTCCATGCTACTCTATAACATGTGAGGCTCACCCTCCCCACGCCGCCATAATCCCCTCGCTGACGAAAGCCGCCATCGGAGTGGTGACAATCCAAGCTCCGGCGATGCGGTGGCCGACGGATCAATGAACTTTTTTGGGGTCGGTCACCGCGCCAAAGCCAATATCGGCGCAGGCACCATCACCGCAAACTACAACGGCTTCACCAGATCCAACTCGGTTCTGATCGCCCCCGTCATAATCGGCGACTGCGCCTATATCGCGGCGGGAAGCACAATCACGCAAGACGTGCCAAACGATGCGCTGGCGGTTGCGCGGGCAAAGCAGGAAAACAGAGAGGGGAGGGCAAAACGGATGCGAGGGATGAAGGCAAGGGGATAAGGTGTTGCGACCGCAGGAAACGCGTTGGGAACACAGCCTCAAATCAGTTTTTACTGAATCCCTCCAAGCATAGGAGACGCAAAACATCCGTCATTCCCGCAAAAGCGGGAATGACGACTTTTTCGGCATCATCAATCAGTTATACTGTAGGATGGTGCGCTCGCAAAGCCGGTTAGAGCGCAAAATTTTTCGGAAGGGGCGATGCCTCTTATTTCTGGTCTTCGGACAGGCCGACTATAATCTCCCAAGCGTCTTTAACGACCTTTTGAAACGCTTCCGGCGTATAGGCGAATAAGGTTTGGCGGCAGGAAAGTTGATGTTTTTCGAGCGCCGCACCGGACGCGCTGGCAAATTCAACGGCCTTTGCAAGGGACTGTATGCAGGCGGGGAAATCGTCCTCGCCCGCCCAAAATCCGTTTTCGGGCGAGGCATATTCGCGGCCCCCGATGCCGGTAAAGCCAGCCACGACGCAGCCTGACGCCATCGCTTCCAGCGGCGTGAGGCCGAAACCTTCCAGACGGCTGAGCGACAGAAACACACGCGCTTTACCCATCTGCGCCGCCACCTCGGCTTCGCTGACATTGGCGATTTCTTGCCACGCCCAATCGCGCAAAGGTGGGTGGGAAAACCGGAACATGTCGCGGATATAAACGGCTTCGATCGGGCGTTTGCGCGGCATAAAGACGATGATGTCGTCTTTGCGCTCCGCCGGTTTGAACAGCGCCGGATCGACCGCGCAGGGCACGACATGAGCGCGGACGTCCTTGTGCCGCAAGCGGCAATGATCGTAAATCGTGCGGCTGCTGCACAGAATATCGGTCACGCCGTAATCGGCAAAGCTTTCCGCCTTGGCGATGCCGAGCGCGCCGTAGAAATGGTTCTGGCTATAGACGACCTTGCGCCCGGGCAAACGCGCGAAATCGGCCAGAATGTGCGGCTGGTCTTCGGGCAAGACATAAATATGGTCGGCGCCAATGGTTAAACCCCCCTGCCCGACGATGGGCGCGGTCGAGACGAACCACGTTGGACGGGAGGCGTTCTGCTCGAACACAACCGCCTCGCGGCCTTGCGCGATCAGCGCTTCCGCCATACGGAAAATATGCTTGATGCCGCCATTGACGACGGAGGTGGGAGGGCAGAAGAAAATGATTTTCATCTTTAACTATGCCCCGTTTCCTTGAGAACCCAAAAAAAGCAAGAAAGAAAACAAATGGGATTCCGGATAAATTTTGCGCCTCAACGGCTAGTTTTTACCTATAAAGTTGGTTTGGGGCGCAAAATTTTCCGGAATGACGGCCTCTCCCTTTTTCGGATTTCCAAGCGGACTGACCATTTCTCCCGACGCGGGTTAGATTTGGTCTTCTTCCGCTTCAACTTCGACGACTTCATCGACGTCTTCGTCGGCCAGTTCTTCGGCGTCTTCGATCACCGCGTCTTCCGCCGCTTCGGTCACGGGCAAATCGTCGATCACATCCTCGGCCACGTCCTTGGGGGCGGCTTTGCGATCGGCGCTTCGGCCGCGGCGCGCGCGCGCAACGCTCTCCGGATCAAAGGGCGTTTTGCAGCTCGGGCAAACCGGCGGATTTTTCTTCATATCGTAATAACGCATCCCGCAATTCGGGCAAATGCGCTTTAATCCCCATTCGGCTTTCGACACGTCCCATTCTCCTCAAAAACTGGAAATATCAGCAAGGCCGAAACCTCTTACACGAAAAAAAGCCGGTGTCAACGCGCGATCCGGTTCTTGTTTCCTTAATCGGTAGTAAGGGCTTGTCATTAAACAATCGCGCTGTTTGGTAGCGCGGGGTTCCACCCCCGCGTGCTTCGCAAAAAACAAGCCGGGTGTTTGTGGAGAGCACGCGGGGGTGGAACCCCGCGCTACCAGAACCGCGCTATTATTTCCTGACGGACACTAAGTTGTGAAAGCATACGATTTCTTTCAACCCCTTACGCCTTCACGATCGTCGCGAGTTCGCCCGCCGTATCGCTTGCGCCGAGCGCAATTCTTGCCGCCAGCATGCGTTTGACGAGGTCGCGTAGTTTGTCGGGGTCGGCTTGATCGCCGAGCGTCTCGCCTTCTTTGATCAGTTCGGCGAATTCCACCGCGTCGGGGAACAAATAAGGCTCGCCCGACAGGCGTTTGAACCAAGTCAGCACGTAATTCTTGTCGCGCCACGCGACCGAGAAAAACAGGTCGCGCATTTCCGACATATGCATGTCGGCGTCGTCGAAAGCCTTGGCGTTGGCGGCGTCGAGAATTTCCTGCGTCTTGGCGGCGTAAGCGTCGAAACGCGCGGCCTCGTCTTTTTCGGCATGCGCGCGGGCGACGCGGTTGAAAACCGCCGTCATTTTGCCCAGACGGCGCTGCAGCAACGCGGCGCGGTATTTCTTGCCCAGACGCGCGATGTCCTGACGGATGAAACGCGCTTCCTCCGCGATGCGGCGCAGAGTTTCGGGATCGGCGAAGGCTTCGGCCAACGTCTCGCTTTGTTCCTGCAGCCGCATTTTCAGCAGTTGCACTTCCGGCCCGCCTTCGGGGCCTACGGCGGCGGCCAGATCGCCCCATTCTTCCTCGCCCTGCTTGACGATGGCCGTGGCGAATTTTGCGCCGCTTTCGCCCGCGAACGACACTTGCCCCGCTTGCGGCGCGTAGAAACGCGGCGCGTTCAAAGCCAACGGCGCGCCTTCGGTTCGCGCAATCGTGACGGTGGCTTGCAAGATGCCGCTGTCGCTCATCTGCCAATCGAAGGTGATCGGCGCGCCTTCTTCAAGCGTAAAATTATCGGGCAAATCTTCGCCGCCGACGCGGAAAACGCCGACGCACAGATTCAAATCGACGCGTTCGGGATATTCGATCTGGAACAATTCAAAACTGACATGCCCGGGCTGGCGCGGTTTCAGTTGGCGCGCGCTGGTGAACTTGACTTGGCCTTTCGCGGGCAAAACCTCGCCTTTTTGCAATAGCGGCATCAAGGCGTTTTCCTGCGCGTGCGCATGAGTCAAAACCTTGACCGAAATCGTTTGCGCCGCAGGAATGCTGCCGGTCGCGGCCACCAGTTTCGTGATCGCCAGCATTTGGTTGTGTTGCGGCAGAATCTCGCCCTTGGCGTCGAGCACATGCGCGGTGAAGCGGCATTCGCCGACGTCCGGCAAAGGCACCAGAATCGTCAAGCCGTCGACCAAAGGCAGAACGCCGGAATCCCATTTCTCGCCGACCAGCTTGATCTGCCGCTCGCCTGCGGGCTTGCCTGTCACATGCACCGTGACGACGGTTTTATCCGTCGGCGTGCGCGCGGTATAGGCAAAGGCCACGCTCGGCTCTTCAGGCACAACAACCTCGGCCTCTTTAGGTTTGGGCGAGCTGACATTGGCGTCATCCCACTGCCGCCCTTCGCAATAATAGGCGGCGCCGACGGCGACAGCCGTCATCGGATCGGTCTTCACGTCGGCGGCGATGCCAAGTTCGGTCGACACCATTTGCCGCACCAGAGGAATGCGGCTCGGCCCGCCGATGAAAACGATGCGGTCGATGTCTTCGTAGCTGGCGTTGTTTTCGCTGAGCAGCGTGCGGATCAAGTCGATCGTCTGCATGACCGGCTCGCGGATCAAATCTTCGAGCTGTTTGCGCGTGAACGGAATGTCCAGATACATTTCCATTTCGTTCTGATCGGTCATGCGCAATTCTTCGTCGGACGCCAGAATGGAGGCTTGCTCTTGCGACGACAAATCGATCTTGGCCTTTTCGGCAGCCAGTTGCGCGATGCGGATCAGGCGGTGGTAATTAGAATCGCGCTGGAAATTTTCCGGCAGGTCGAACGTCGCGGCCAGCCACGGGCGCACGATTTCATTCACGATCATGCGGTCAAAATCGCGCCCGCCCAGCATGTTGATGCCTTGATGCGCAATGATCTTGACCTCGCCGTTGATCGCTTGCGCCAAAGCCACGTCGAACGTGCCGCCGCCTAGATCGTAAATCAGAAAACGCCCCGAACGTTTAGCGCCTTCCATAGCAGCAAGGGCAGCCGCGACGGGTTCCTGCAGCAAATCGACCCGCTCCAGCCCCGCCATTTTCGCGGCGCGCAACGTCGCCTCGGATTGCATTTGATTGAAAGCGGCGGGAACAGTGATGACCGCGCCTGTGATGCGGTCTCCGCTGGTTTCCGTCGCCGCTTGCCCCAATAATTGCCGGATAATTTCCGCCGAACATTCTTCCGGCGACAAACTCAGCTCAACGCCCTTGATCTCGATCGGCGTCGAAGTTCCCATCAGCCGTTTGAATCCCGCCGCGACATTTTCCGGCGTCACAAGCGCCTGATCATGCGCGCGACGGCCATAAAGGCGATGCCCGCGCTTGTCGAAATAAATCATCGACGGCAAAACCTCGCCGCCGTCGGCAGGACGGAAGACGCGCGCTTTGCCGTCAACGATGCCCGCGACGGCGCTGTTGGAAGTTCCGAGATCTATGCCAAGATACATTTTTACCGACCCAATAAATGAGCAACATACATTATCTAGCGGAAATGCCTTAAAAAACAGTTCACCTTTGGTTAAGAAAACGTTGCCAGCGACCGCACGGCTGCGCTTTCGGGCGCATGATCGCAACTAACTATGGTTAATGCAATGGTTTCGTTGGGACAAATGGAGCGCGTTCAAAAATAATCACTATCCCGGAGTTTTGGCTGCCGACTTACAGAGCAGGCGGACGATAATCAGGGTAGAGTCTCTTGAATAGCTCTTTTGGAACTTTTGGTTCAATCCCCAAGACCCAAGCTACATCATTCTCTAGCAAATATTTGTCAATGGACTTGAGATATCCTCGGCCTCGACCTTCAAGAGCGTCTCTCATAAAAACATAATCAGAGAGAGATGCACTGCAAGTTGATATGGCTATCCAAGGACAGCTTTTGCGATAGTCGGGAGCCGTCTTTATGATGTGGCGGACAAGCTGCTTCCCCGCCTTGATTTCAGAAGTTTCGGCTGCTCCTCTCAGCTTAATCCTTGTTAAATCGTCGCCATATAACAAAAAGATTTCCGTGATTAGGACATCGGGCCAAGGTTTATCTACCGTAAAATGCGTCAAGGCCTCGCAGGCATTTGTAGCAAACAATAGGCGAATATTCGGATATTTCTCGAAAGTTTTGACATAACCCTCGATGACGTATGAATCATCATCCACAACAAGGATCGTCTTTTTATCATCTTCGCTCATATGAATCTCCTCTGATCCGTTCTGCAAACGATCCCACGCGCATCAAATCGACGCCTGATTTCCGTATATCAATAGCGTAGTGTCACAAAAGCAAAAAGGAGTATTTATGGTTAATCGGAAAAATTTGCGCGCGTTGCCTTTACGGGGTATGAGGTTTCAATCTTGATGCCAGCCCGTGTCGGCATGACGATGGTTTTTACTGAATCGCCTCGTAGCATTCCACGTTAAGATGAAAAAATACGCCCTTCTTTTCTGCCTGCTTGTTTTCAGCGCATTTTTGTCCGACCGTCCGTCGTTGGCGCAAGACACGGCGGTGCTGCATGTCGTCAAATCGACCGTCAATGCGGAAGCCGAGAACGCCGAGATTTGCCTTGAATTCGACAAAGCGCTCAGCCCCGCCGCCCCCGCGCGGCTGGTCGCCGCTTTGCGCTTGGAGACCGACGGCAAACCCGTCACGCCTGCGAACGCCGCCGCGGCGGGAACGTCTTTGTGCCTGTTTCCGCTGGAGCGCGGCAAATCCTATCGCCTTGATCTTGCCGAACAGCGCGGCGCAGACAAAGACCGTGAAATAATCTCCGCGCCCTACAAGGCGTTTTTCACGATCCCCGATCGCTCGCCGACGCTGGCTTTTACCGACGACAACGGCGGCGTCAATGCGTTCGGCTCTTACGACAAGCCGCTGACGCTGCGCGCCGTCAACGTAGCGCGCGCGAAAATCGAACTTTACAGCCTGACAGACCCCTCCCTTCGGGCGCGCGTCTGGCAAGATCGGGCGCAAACGGCTTTGGCGCCGTCCGAAAGCGCCTATCTGGCGCGAACGAAGGGACAGAAAATCTGGCACGAGGAAAAAACCTTCGATGCGCCTTCCAACGCCACGTTGGAGCAGAAAATAGTTCTGCGCGACAAAATTCCCGATCTCGCCCCGGGCCTTTACCTAATCGTGGCCGACGCCGGAAAAGACGACGACACGCCCGCGAACAAGGGGCTTGCGCCGCTGGCTGCCGAGTGGTTCACGAAATCGGATTTCTCTCTGCGCGCCGTGCGCGACGACAAAGGCATTCACGTTTTCGCCGCGCGAACCGACGCGCCTGCGGTCAAAACCGACGTTCATCTTGCGGCTATGAGCAAGAAGCCGGAATCTCTGGCAGAGGCGCAGGTCGGCGCGGACGGCGTCGGTTTGATCGCCTATCCGCCAAAACTTGCGGATAAAAACGACATCGCCAGCGTTGTCGGCACCGATGCGGCGGGGAATGTGGCTTTTGCCGATATCGAAAATCTGCCGCAGGAGGCCTCGCAGCCCGCCCTTGGTTTCCTGCGCACAAATATGTTGTTCGCAGCGCCCAGCGAAAATATCGAAGCCGCTTTGTCGTTAGGGGAAAACAAGACGGCGCAGCCAAGCTTCGTGCGTTTGGCGCAAGGCGATTTCGCCTATGCCGATTTTCCTGCGCCCGCTTTAACGCAAGGCAGCGCGACATTGTCCTTCCCCGCGCCCGCCGCGCAAGGCGCGTGGCTGTTGCGTTGGCAAAAAGCCGACGGAACCGTTCTTGCAGAAGCTCCCTTGCGCGTGACGGCCAATGCAGACGCGCCCCGTCTTGAAGCCACGTCGCCCCGCGACGCGCTTAGCGGCGACGCGCCGTTGCCGCTTACGATCAAATCGCTCTCATCTTCCGGAAAGCCTGAGCCGCTGATCCAAGGCCGCGTGACGCTGACATGGCAAAAACTCGATCCGGCGGCCTTCGGCTGGAACGCCTATCGCTTCGGCGCGCAGACGGATTTTTCGGATACGCCCAAGCCGGTCGGCGATTTTCTGACCGACTTGCAAGGCGCGGCGCAAGTGCATGTGACCTTGCCCAAGCCGCCGCAGGAACGCGGATTGTATCAGGCCGTTCTGAAAGTCGCCGCCGATCCCGACACTGGCGTCGCGGAGGCCAAGCCGCTTGTGTTGCCTTTGCGCCCCCTCGGCACCGTCATTGGCATCAAAGCGTTGGCGCAAGACGCGCGCTTTACCCAGAACGGCATCGCCCGTTTTGCCCTGATCGGCCTGTCGTCGGACGGAAAGCCGCGCGACGTCTCCGGCCTTTTTTGGCAGATATACGAAGAAGGCCGCAGTTTCGCGTGGTATCAGGACGAAGGCCGCTGGAAATACAAGCTGGAGCCGCAATTGCGTCCCATCGGCGGCGGCGCTCTAACGATCAAGTCCGACGCAAGCAGCGTTCTGGAATGGCCCGTGACTGCAGGAAATTACCGGCTGGAAATCATGGGCGCAGACGGCAAAACGCTGGCGCAAACGTCTTTCAGCGCCGGATGGGATTCCTCTAGCGCGGCTTTAACTCCCGCGCTGCCGCCCGCGGCGAGCCTGCCGAAGACGCTGCAGGTCGGACAGGAGGTTACGGCTCATGTGACGTTGCCGGAACCCGCGATGCTGACGGCAATTATCGCCGACACGCAAATTCGCAAGATCGTGCATGAATTCCGGCCCCAAGGCGACAACCTCATCACGTTTACGCCTGCCGCCGATTGGGCGCATACGATCAGCCTCAGCCTTAACGCGGCGCCACAAAACGCGCAACAAACCGGCAGTGAGCCTTTGCGCGCCGTTCTTGAAGCCTCGATCGCGCAAGAGAAACCGGCAACCGCGCCTACGGACAGCGTATCGATCACCGCGAGCGACGATCCCTCGGCGCTTATCCTGCGCAAAGGAGACTCCGGCGTTTTGACTTTCGCCATAGAGAATAACGGTAAAGCCCCTCTCCCCCCCCTTGGGGGGAGAGGGGTTGGGGTGAGGGGAGCGGTTGAGGGTTATACCCTTCGAGTCCCCCCTCACCCTAACCCTCTCCCCCCAGGGGGGGGGAGAGGGAATCTTTCCGGCGCTACAGTTACATCTGACGAAACCTTTCATTATACCTTCACCGCTACGGCAGGCCTCAAAATCGATAGCTCCGCCAAAGGCGAGATCACGCTCGGCGGCAAGCAAAGCAGGGCTGTTTCCCTCTCTCTCTCCGGCACACAGACGGGCGCAAAAGAATTGCGTCTGGATGTCACGGACGCGCATAAAACGCGCGTAAGCCGCGTCTGGAACATCGCCGTTTTGCCCAAGGCGAACGCGATGCGCAGCGAAGAGCCGGTCAAAATCGCGCCTCAACAAGCATTGCTTCCCGCAACGGCGAAACCGCGCGGCGTAAGCGATGACGCCTTCGTTCTTGTTTCGCGCCGCCCCCTCAACGGGCTGGCGGAAATTCTATCTTATGTCTTTAACGCCCGCCCCTTCACGACATCCGAACTGGCTTTAAGCATCGACGCTTTGCGTTTATGGAAACCCGTACTGGCGCAGACCGGCCTCGCGCCCGATTTTCTAATCGACGCGCGGCGACAGGAACAAGTAGAGCAAATGCTGCGTCATCAGAATCCGGACGGCGGCTTCGCCCCGTGGCGCGGCGCGGACAGCTCAATGGACGACACCGCAGCCGCGCTGACCGCCCTTGGCCCCGATGACTCGGCGTTAGCCAAACCCGCCAAAGAACTGGCCATAGGCTGGCTCAAACAACGCCTCGCGAATACATGGGTCGATGAAAAAGAACGCGCGCCGCGCGCCGCCGCCTATGCCGCGCTGGCGGCGGCGGATGCAGTCGACCCTGCAAGCCTGCATTATTTTTCGGACACCAGCGCGACCGCGCCCTTGCCGCCGCTGGCCGAAGCCCATATCGCGGCGGCCTTCAAGCATATCCACGATCCCGACGCTGCGGCGTTCTGGATCAAAAAAATGCTGGATGAAAACGGCTCCGCTCAAACCGTTCCGCTTTTGAACGCTCTGGCCGCAACCGATGCTTTGCCGCAAGGCGCCGTGCAGGCGGCGATGACCCAAATGGCGGAATCCTTGCGCCGCGGCCAAGCGCCCGATCTTGAGGACGCCGCGGCCTTGCTTCGCGCCGTCTCTGTCGATAGCGCAAACGCAGGTAAGGGCAAACGGACGAACGGCAAGGAAATCCGCGATGTTTCAGGCGTTCAGGTTTTGCGCGCCAGCGACGCGCTCGCGTCGCGCAACGCCGACGCCCAGCCCCTGTTCGTCAGCCGCATCACGCCGGTTAAAGAAAAAGCGCTCATGCCCCTGCCGCAAGGCGCGTCGATCACGCGGCATATTTACCGGCTGAACGGTGTCGAATTAGCCGCGCCCGCCAAAGCCGCGCGCGGCGAGATTTATATGATCGAGCTGAAAGGGACACTGCCGCCGGTTGCGAAAGGCGAACGCATTCTGGTGCAAGACGGCGGCAGCGGCATGCGCCCGCTTGACTGCCCCTTGCCGCCAAAACTCGACACGCTGTCCTTCATCCCATGGTTTACGCCGCGCGGCCTGTCGCCCATCACCGCCTGCGAACTCTCCCCGCGCGAGATGAGCGCCGTTCTGGCTCCGAGCGAAAACGACAGCCCCGCCTTCACCCTCGTGACCTTTGCCCGCATCGACGCCGCGTCGATAACCGACCTTCCGCCGCCGGAAGCGCGGGTGCTAAAGGCGGGGGATTTACAGATCCCAAAGGGAGACTCCAAATAACGCTGAAAGAAACGACGGGCTGACGGCAAAGGCGATCTTTAAATGTTTGGCCCTGCCCCAAGGAATCTGCTGAATTCAAAAAGCGCCTTCCGTGGCACAAAAAAAATTCCCGCCACCCCGAAAAAACATCTTGCATCTTTCCCACACATTATATATGATCATTCCTGCATCCTTAAAAAAGATGCATGATCGCCAAACGCCTCTCGCCAAGCCATGGATTGCGGGAACAGCGCGAAGCGGTCAGGACGGAAGCTAGCGCAGGGTGACGCCTGCCCCGGGGATTCGTCTTTATATTTGAAAAGGATGCGACCGTGAATTAGAGCGACAGATAAAGAAAGAAACGCAAAAAACAAATCCCAAGGAGAAGTGGCCTCTGCGTCCGCTTTTTGCTAGAATGTAGCTTCCCTTTTCAAGGAGGCGCGCATGACCTCGGAATGGATTCTTCTTTTTGCCGGAGCCACGGCTTTGTCGGCCATCGGTTTCGTTTGCGTCGCCGTGATCTGGCTGCGCAAACTGCGCGAAACGGTCTCCCTCGCCCTCAGCGAAGCCGCAGGCCAGCAAATCCGCACGGCGCAGCGTTTAAGCGAATCCGTCGCAAGATTACAGAAACAGCAGGACGGCTATACAAGGCAAATCCAAGCGCTGGCGCAAGCGAACATGCGCCTGCAACAAGAACTTTCTACCGTCACCCACCGTCTCGACACCACGCAGTCCGAAACCATCCGCAGCGGACAGACGTTGCATTAAGGGCTTGAACAGGAATAAATTGAACAATCTGGCTCGTCTTTTTGCCCGCCCGCTGCGCCGCGAAAAAGTCATGTACGTCCTGTACATTCGACCTTTTCGCGTCACAGCGGATCGGGCAAAAATCCTTCGCCATATTGCTCAATTTATTCCTGCTCAAGCCCTAAAAATCACGACCGCCTTGCGATCCGCTCAATCTCTTTCTGCACCAACCGTTCGACCGTGGCAGGCAAATTCTGGTCGAGCCAATCTTTCAGCAAAGGCCGCATCAGTTCGATCACCATATCCTCCAGCGTGCGATGCCCGTTGCCGATAAAGGTCGCCCCAACCGGCATGGACGCCAGACGCTCGATTTCAACCGTGTTGGCCAAAGACGATAAAGTGGAAGCCGCCGTGCTTGCGGCAGGTTCCGATATCAAAGCCTCCGCCTCAACAGGCGGTGGGGGCGGCGGGGGGGGAGGAGGCGGTGGTGGAGGCGGCGCTTCCGGCTCCTTCATTTCAGCAACATCTTTCACAGAGCCGTCGTCCTGAATCATCTGCGTCAATTCCAACACCTCTTCCTGCACCGGCGCAGGAGGCTCAGGCGCAGCTTCGGCAGGCGGATTCTCGTCTGAAATAATCTTGCGGATCGAGGCAAGAATTTCTTCCATCGAAGGATCGGCAGCAGCCTCAGCATCTTCAGCCATTGTTTTCTCTCAAATCGGGGGAATCAGCGCGAATCGCGCAGGACGCGCGACAGGGAGAGTCTATCGGTTTTTAACGTTGTTGCAAGGCCGAAACTTCAGAACTCAAATCCGCGCAGCGCGGCAAAGCCAGGCGCCAAAGACGCATGAGCCTCGAACAACGCAATCCAGCTTATATCGCCCTTGATCTTGCGATACAACCGCGCTTGCCCGACATGCGCGGCGCGCGCAGCCCCATAACTTCGCACAACGACGGCCAAACGTCCTCCCTCGGCCAGTTGATCGAACAAGATCTGCGGCAAAAATTCGACGCTGCCATTGATGAAGATAACGTCGAACGGCGCATGCGAGACGCAGCTTTCGACAGGCGCGCCCGCCAAAACCTTGACCTTCCCCGCGGCATGGGCGGCGCTATTTTTCTCGGCCTCCCGATGCAACAAAGCGTCCGGCTCGACGCTGACGATCGAGGAAGACAAAGCGGCCAGAACCAAAGTCGAATAGCCGGTCGCGGGAGCCAGTTCCAGCACATGATCGCCCTGCCCGATCTCCGCCGCCTGCATCAGCCGCGCCAAAACCAAAGGCGACATCAAAAAACGCCCCGAAACGAGAGGAACCTCATCATCCCCATACGCCACCCCCACCAGCGTCGAGGGCACAAAAAGCTCGCGCGGAATCTCGCCCATAGCCGCAAGAATGCGCGAATCCGTGACATTGTTAGGCCGCAACTGCCCCTCGACCATATTCCGGCGAGCGGCGGCAAAATCCGGCGACGCGGCGTCAGACAAGCTCGGCATGATGAATCCCCGGGAAAAACGTAGAATGACCCCTATACAAGCTTGACCCGCGCGGCTCAAGAACCTAATGTCGCCGTCTTTCCGGTTTATAAAACGGAACAAGAAAAGGCGCGGTGGCAGAATGGCTATGCAGAGGACTGCAAATCCTCGTATGCCGGTTCGATTCCGGCCCGTGCCTCCAAGTACCTACTTCAAGACGTTATGTTTCTCCTGCGATCTTTTCGATCCATGAGCGAACCATTGCGGGCGAATCAAATGCGTTTTTCTGGTTTGGTTTGCCCTGCCCGACACGCGCGGCAATGCCGCCGTATTTCATGCAGGCTCCAATGGCAGAAATATCTGTCGTATCGTCACCCAAAAAGACGGGGCGGCGGTTTTTAAACGGCGCGTTTTTCAATAATCGCTCAATGGCTTGCCCCTTGTTGTATGAGGTCAATGACACCTCAAAGACTTTGCGCCCGTGAATAAGCACTACGTTTTTATCGTAATTTTGAATAATCCGCTTAAGCGTGCTTTCGATTTTGTCGGCATTTTGCGGCGATTTTCTGTAATGCACAGCGACATTGTACATTTTGTCTTCAACAGTGATTCCCTGCATTCCCTTAAAAGCCGCCCGAATTTCGTCGCGGAGAAAATCCGGCAAAAATTGGCTCGATTCGACAGGCCCAAACGGCGAGGCTCTCAACTCGGCTCCGTGTGCGCCCGCGCAACGCAGCCGCAAGGGATCAAAAAGAAGATCGACGTCTTGAATCATTCGACCGCTGATCAATGCCAAAGCACCATCAAGCTTTTCATTTAAACGCGCAAGATTTTTGACGAGTATCGGCAAAACTTTCACGTCTTTGGCGGTCGGCGCTATGTCAAGCAAAGTGCCGTCAATGTCGAGAAATAAAGCGTCTTTTACCGGATCAAACCGCATCCACATTATTGGCTCCCTTTCCATTTACCGGTAATGTTTCGGAAATAAAGCTTTCGATGTGCGCGCGTTTGCGCAACTGAGCGGCATCCAGCAAAATGCGCGCCGCCCAGCAATACACGTTGTTGTCGCGTATCATCTCGCGCAACAGGTGCATGCGGTCGGTTTGCTCATCGAACGGCATGTTCAACGCGCGGTGCATGGCGTTTGCCATGCCTTTCGCGTCATAGGGATTGACCAGCAAGGCTTCCAAAAGTTCCTTGGACGCGCCCGCAAAGCTGCTGAGGATCAAGACCCCATGTTCGTCGTTGCGCGCGGCGACAAACTCCTTGGCGACAAGGTTCATCCCATCATGCAAACTGCTGACAACGCAAAAATCCGCAGCGCGGAATAGTTCGAATACCTCTTGTGGTTCATGATGACGACCCAAGAGAATAATCGGCCGGTATTGATCGTCGCCAAACTCTTGGTTGATGGCATCGGCCAGTTCATGTGTTTCGCGCTGGATCGCCTGATAAGAAGGCAACCGGCTGCGCGTAGGGGCGGCAGCTTGGATGAAAGTAAATTTCCCGCGCCATTCAGGATAGCTTGTTAAAAACTCACGGAGAGCGAGAAAGCGGTCAATAATGCCCTTCGTATAGTCAAAACGCTCTATGCCAACGCCAATGCGAACGTCTTTTTTAAGCCCAAACCGCTGACGAACGGTTTCGCGGCATATATCTGCCAGAGCGACGTCGGCCAGACCTTCGGGCGGCCAAGCGATGGAAATCGGATAAGGGCGTATGAGAGTCGAATGATTGCCCGCCGTGATGATTGATTGATCTCGGTTGATATGGCTTTCAAGGAAGCGATCAATCGAATCCATAAAGTTCTGACAGTGGAACTGGGTATGAAAGCCCAAAACAGAACTGCCCAAAAGCCCCTGTAATATTTCCTCGCGCCACGGACAGATGCTGAACACTTCGGGATTGGGCCACGGAATATGCCAGAAAGTTATAATGGTCGCGTCCGGCAACATCTCGCGCACGTATTTTGGCAAAAGGGCAAAATGATAATCCTGCACAAGAACGATGGGGCTTTTCGTCTTGGCTTCCTTAACGACCGCGTCGGCAAATTTTCGGTTCACGGCTTTATAGGCTTGCCAATCGCTTTCACGGAAATTGGGGCGTACGAAGGTGATGTGGCAAAGAGGCCAAAGACCCTCATTCGCCAATCCATAGTAGTAACCGTCTTCCTCCTCCTGCGTCAGCCAAACGCGCCGCAGAGCGTATTCGGGATCGTCAGGCGGAACGGCGATACAGTCATCTTTGTCAACTGTCTGGCGATCCGCCGAGCCGCTGCCATGGGCAATCCACGTGCCCTTGCAAGCCCGCGTAATAGGCTCCAGTGCCGTAACGACGCCGCTAGCCGGACGTTGCAAAACAACCTTGCCCTCGACGAGATTGTGGATGTAAGGCTCACGGTTCGAAACGACGATCACTTCTGAGTCCGGTAATTCCTGTTTCAGAAGCAAACTGAGGGATTGGGGCGTCCAATCCACCTTGATGCTTTCCAACGGAAACCCGCCGGGTTTGATGTCGCGCAGCATTTGCCGGACTTCACGGACGAGGGGGACGAATTCGCGCGGCAAGTTTTGGCGGGATAGACGCACCTTGGGATCGTTTAATGTCACCCGCAATTTGCCAATCCAGCTACGCATGGTCATGCGGGCCGTGAGCAGCGTGACAAACGCCGACACGAAAGAAACGACAATCAAAAATCCAATCAGGTAATAGCGCGTTTCACCTTCGCGCTGGGTCGCAAAAGTCAGATCGTGCAGAACAACAAAATGGGGTTTTAAAGCACTCTCGACGGGGAGCTGGAAACTGCCCGATAAAACAGCGCCTTTTCCCAGTTTCTCGACGGCATATACCGGTTTCGAAGAAAGAAGGGATGAGGGGCAACCAAAATTATTCGGCCACTGGGTGCTCTTGGCAATCAGCGTTCCGTCCGCTGAACAAATGCCAACGGCAAGCACGCGCTCATCCCTCGCAATATTGTCGAACAGCTTTTTATAGGATTCAAGCCGTTTCCCCTGATTCCACAAATCCGTCAGCGAATATTCAACGGATTGAAATATCAACGACGAGCGCAATTCAACGTCCCTTTGAAACCAGTGCGAAACAAAGTTTTCCGCAAGCGGTGTGGCGACGACCGCCAAACTTGTTAGCGCAAGCAGCAGCGGAAAAACAAAACGCAGAACAAACATTCAGGCTCCCTAGTCTTTGAAGCGGACTTTTCCCAATTGACGGGTTGCGGTTGGATCGGAAGGAAAGGGGTAAGGCCTCGTCCATAAATAAGTGAGCCATCTGGCGAAGGATTTTTGTTTCCTCGCTTCGTCGCGAAAAGGTCGAATGTACTGGACGTACATGACTTTTTCGCGACGAAGCGAGGGAACAAAAAGACGAGCCAGATGGCTCGCTTATTTATGGACGAGACCTAAAGTCCAAATCCGACCGCGCCTCTAGACGCATCGACATGCAAGCCAGCCGATCGAAAGGCGCTCAAATGAATTGAACGAGAAACGACTTCGCAGGGGCGTAGTATGGGAGCATTTATCCAAAAAGGCAAATCGGGTCACAATAAAGATGCTCAGCTTTCTCGAACTCGCTTAAAGCGAAGCGCTCAATCCCACGGCGGCCATTGCGTTCTTTGAAAAACCCAGATAAAAGAATTCTATCAACACTGTGTTGGCGTTGCCATGACGAGGCTCATCCTCCAACTAACAAATTAGCGTTTGTCCCTTTTCAAAGAAACAAGGCATAACCAATCCTCACACAGGATATTCCCCCAATGCTTGAATCCCTTCTCTCCCAAACCATCGCAGACATCGAACTCCAAGGTCTGTCTGCCCCCTATTCCGGCAAGGTTCGCCAAAGCTATGACGCGCCCGGGGATCGCAAGATTATTATTGCGACCGACCGTCTCAGCGCCTTCGATCGGCAGATAACGACGATCCCTTTGAAGGGGCAGGTTTTGACGCAGCTTTCGCGTTTCTGGTTCGACCAGACCCGCGACATCTGCCCCAACCACGTCATCGCCTATCCCGATCCCAACGTCGTAGTCTGCCGCAAATTGCAAATGCTTCCGGTCGAGCTGGTCGTGCGCGGTTATCTGGCCGGATCGACGGCGACGTCGATTTTGAAAATGTACAAAGCCGGACGCAGGGACATGTACGGCGTCACTTTCCCCGACGGAATGCGCGACAATCAGAAACTCGACCGCCCGATTATCACGCCAACGACCAAAGGCGCGGCGGCGACGCATGACGAGCCTTTGACGCCGCAGCAGATCGTCGAGAAAAACATCGTCGAAAAGGCCGTGTGGGAAAAGGTCAGCGCCTATGCGCTGGCGTTGTTCGCGCGCGGGCAGGAAATCGCCAAACAGCACGGGCTTATTCTGGCCGACACCAAATACGAATTCGGCCTAACGCCCGACGGCACCGTCATGCTGGGCGATGAAATCCACACGCCGGATAGCAGCCGCTATTGGATCGAGAACACCTATCAGCAACGTCTGGATGCGGGCGAAGCGCCGGAAACGCTCGACAAAGATGTCGTCCGCCGCTGGCTGACGGCGCATTGCGATCCCTACAAAGACCCTATTCCGGCAATCCCCGACGAAGTCCGCCTTGAAACGGCGCGCACCTATATTTCTGTGTTCGAGAAGATCACCGGGAAAAAGATCGAGATTCCCGATCCAAAGGCGAATCCGTCCACCCGCATCCAAAAAGCCGCGCGGGATTATCTGACGGAGAATCCTTGAGGGACTGGAAATATCTATTCAACAAAAAGTGCCGTCATTCCGGAAAATTTTGCGCTCAAGCGGCAGTAGAAAGTTAATACAAATCGCGCAGGCGCAAAATTTATCCGGAATCCCATTTGGTTTCTTCCCTTTCTCCCTCCTATACTCTGCTTCCCTGAGAAACAAAAAAAGCAAGAAAGAAAATGGGATTCCGGATAAACCTGCCCCGTGCTCTGACACGGGGTTTCGCGCCTCAACAGCTGGTTTTCACTTACAACGTTGGTTTAGGCGCAAAATTTTCCGGAATGACGATCTCTCTTTTTTCAGGTCTCAAGAAGACGGGGTATAACCGGCAATGGAAAAACGCTATTGGGTCTATATTGTCACCGACAAACCTTTTGGAACGCTTTACATCGGCGTGACATCCGACCTTTCGCGCCGCGTTTATGAACACAAAAACGGCCTCTACAAAGGATTCACAAAAACCTATGGCCTGAAAATGCTGGTTTGGTGTGAGGAATTTCAAACAGCGATAGAAGCGATAGAGGCTGAAAAGAGAATCAAGAAATGGAAGCGCAACTGGAAAATTGATTTGATTCAGAAGGGCAATCTTAAATGGCGCGATCTTTATGAAAATGGGATTAGCTGATCCGACTTTGTCTCAGGAGGAGAGAAAACAAATGGGATTCCGGATAAATTTTGCGCCTGCGCGATCTGTATTAACTTTCTGCCGCCGCTTGAGCGCAAAATTTTCCGGAATGACGGCGCCTTTTGGGTTACCAAGGAAAGAGGGTACATCCACCAATAAATTCTACGCCAAACTGCTAGCCGCGTTCCTCACCGCCGCACTGGCTCTCGCTGTCTTCCCGCAAGTCGATTTATCCGTCTCGCGCCTGTTCTATGCGCCGAGCAGCGGCTTCGTTCATTCGGATATTTTCGATTTTCTGAGGCATGGCTTGCCGTACTTAATCGCCGCCGCGCTGGCCGTCGCGCTTTTACTGGAAGTCAAAGGCCTCGCGCCGCGCAGGGCTTTTCTTTTTGTCGCGGCAAGCTATGCCCTCGGCCCGGGTCTTCTTGTCAACGGCATCCTCAAGGAATTTTCCGGTCGGGCGCGCCCTGCGCAAATCGCGCAATTCGGCGGCCTTTCCCATTTTACTCCCGCGTTTATTTTCACAAACCAGTGCGCCCATAATTGCTCCTTCACCGCAGGCGACCCTAGTGTTGGTTTTGCCCTGATCGCTTTCGCATTTCTGTTTCCCCGCTTTCGCTTGCCGCTGACTTTCCTCGCGCTTTTCGTCGGCTGCGGATTTGGAATCATCCGCATCATGCAAGGCGGGCATTTCCTGTCCGACGTATGCGCCACGGCCTTCGTCACGATCGCGAGCGTTATGATTCTCTATAAATTCTGCATCAAACCCTTTGACTCGCCCCCTGCCCTTCGTTAGGGTTTTGCGCAGTTTCCCGCTTTCCAAAGCCCCTGTTCCCGCATGAATCCCCTCGCCCTTATCGGACGCACTTTTCTTGAGTTTCTGGCCGCCGTGGGTCGCTTGGCGCGTTTTACGCTGCGCGCCGTCCGGCATTGCTTCAGGCCGCCGATTTATTTCCGCCAGATCGTGCGGCAATTCGTCGATATCGGTTATTATTCTTTGCCCGTCGTGGGATTGACGACGCTCTTTACGGGCATGGTTCTGGCGCTGCAAAGCCACACCGGCTTTTCCCGATTCGATGCCGAGAGCGCCATTCCGACCGTCGTCGTTCTGTCGATTACGCGCGAGCTGGGGCCGGTTATGGCGGGGCTTATGGTCGCCGGGCGCATAGGCGCGGCGATCGCCGCCGAACTCGGAACCATGCGCGTGACCGAACAAATCGATGCGTTGACCACCCTTTCGACCAATCCGTTCAAATATCTGATCGCGCCGCGCCTGATCGCGGGAACGCTGGTGCTGCCGCTTTTGGTTTTGGTCGGCGATATTATCGGCGTTTTCGGCGGCTTTATGGTTTGCGTTTACGACCTGAGATTCAACGCCGCCAATTACATTTCGCAAACATGGCAATATCTGGAGCATCGCGACGTGACCTCCGGCTTGTGGAAAGCCGCCGTGTTCGGGTTTATTATCACGCTTATGGGCTGCTACCACGGCTTTAACTCCAAAGGCGGCGCGCAGGGCGTGGGCAAGGCCACCACCAACGCCGTCGTTTCCGCCTCCATCCTCATCCTCGTCTGCAATTACCTGCTGACAGGGTTGTTTTTTGCGGGGAAGTAGGCGGCAAATGTCATGCTGCGTTATAAAATGATTACAAACAAGTCTCGCTGCGAAAGCGGTGAAATCCCCTCCCCCTCTATGGGGGAGGGTTAGGGTGGGGGTGATGTTTGAGTGTAGGAGCGATCGCACCATAAATACTGTCTAAGATTTTCATACATCGTTTATGCGGAACCACCACCCCCACCCTAACCCTCCCCCATAGAGGGGGAGGGAATCCGACCGCTCTTGCTTCACCGTGATTCTTAACCGTTAAACAAATTAGCTGACTTTTTCACGAGGCCCAATGACCACACTCCCTAAAATCCAACTTTCCGGCGTTGCAAAATCTTTCGATAGCAAGCACGTCTTGCGCGGCGTCGATCTGTCGATCGGCACGGGGGAATCCGTTGTCATCATCGGCGGATCGGGCACGGGAAAATCGGTGACGCTGAAATGCATTCTCGGCCTGCTGCGCCCCGAAAGCGGCTCGATCAAGGTCGACGGCGAGGAAGTCACAAAACTAAGAAGCCGTGGGCTTGATAAACATCAGTCCAAATTCGGCATGTTGTTTCAGGGATCGGCCTTATTCGACTCTTTGCCGGTCTGGCGCAACGTCGCGTTCAAACTGGCGCAAACGCCGGGCGTGTCGATGAAGGAGGCCAAAGACCGCGCGATCGAAACCTTGGCCTCGGTCGGCCTTGCGCCGGATATCGGCGATATCTATCCGGCGGAGCTGTCCGGCGGCATGCAAAAACGCGTGGCGCTCGCCCGCGCCATCGCCTCGAAACCTGAGATCATTTTTTTCGACGAGCCGACGACCGGCCTCGACCCGATCATGTCCGACGTCATCAACGAGCTGATCGTCAAATGCGTGCGCCAAGTCGGCGCCACGGCCTTGTCGATCACGCACGATATGGCCAGCGCGCGCAAAATCGCCGACCGCATAGCGATGCTGCACGAAGGCCGCATCGTCTGGCAAGGCCGCACGCAAGACATCGATCATTCCGGCAACCCCTACGTCGACCAATTCATCCACGGCAGAGCCGAGGGGCCGATCAAGATGCAGGTCAGGAAGATTTAATCGAGAAAACTTCAATCCTCAAACTAAGGGCTTGTCATACTCCGTCTCATTGAAAATCCGAAAAAAGAGAGATCGTCATTCCGGAAAATTTTGCGCTCTAACCAACTTTGTGGCTAAAAACTGACCGTTGGGGCGCAAAATTTATCCGGAATCCCATTTGTTTGCTTTCTTGCTTTTTTCGGGTTCTCAAGGAAACGAGGTATATTAAGGTTAAAATAAATGCCTTGTAACTGTACCTGCAGATTAAAATTTCCGTTTGTCTTAAAGGCTGTGTTGCTGGGCGCTTTGGTTTTAGCTCTGGGATCTTTGTTCTGGATGAGGCAGAGCGGCAGTCAGGGCGTTGGAAACAGGCCTCATTTCGCGCAATCGACGCTGGTCATAACGGGGGCTGGCGGCGCGCGGAACAAGTTCTTTGTGGAAGTCGCGAACAGCAAGGAAGAACAGGCATACGGTCTTATGTTCCTGCGCGCGCTCGACGAGGATAAGGGTATGGTGTTTCCTTATCATCCGCCGCGCGAAGTCGCGTTCTGGATGGAAAACACCCTGATTCCGCTCGATATGCTTTTCGTGCGTCCGGACGGCACGATCGGCCGCATCGTGGCCGAGGCCAAACCGCAGGATATGACCCCGATTCCCTCGCAAGTTCCAGTTATCGCCGTGATCGAGATCGGCGGCGGGGTGGCGAAGAAGAAGGGGATTGCGGTGGGGGATAAGGTTGAAATGGAGGGGATTTTAGGAACGTCGCGGTAGTCAAAGCGCATTCAGCGTGCTAGGAGTCAGCCCTAGACAGCATGAGGAAATAAGCGAATCAATTTTTGCGCGTTAGAAACGACGGCGCACTGCTAACGGCAGGATTCCCTCCCCCCCTGCGGGGAGGGTTAGGGAGGGGGGAGAGCGACTGGGAGACATGGTTGGAGATCAGACGCAGTCTTACGGTGAGATTGCCTAAAATCTCAAACTTTGTCTCTTGCGGAACGCCCCCTCCCTACCCCCCCCCCCCCCGCAGGGGGGGAGGGAATCCTGCCGCTCTCGCGGCGCTGCTGCTTAAGACTCACCAAAAATCTGGTTCACTTATTTCCTCACGCCGCCTTACGAAAGAACGCCACCTTATTTACCAAAGGAACCCCTCATGTCCGAAAACTCCGCTTACTCCGATCGCAATCTGGCTTTGGAACTGGTTCGCGTCAGCGAAGCCGCCGCGCTTTCCGCCTCGCTTCTCGTCGGGCGCGGGGATGAGAAAATGGCCGATCAGGTCGCCGTCAATGCGATGCGGCGCACGCTTAATCTGCTCGACATCGACGGCACCGTCGTGATCGGCGAGGGCGAACGCGATGAAGCGCCGATGCTTTATATCGGCGAGAAAGTCGGCACCGGCAAGGGGCCGAAAGTCGATATCGCGCTCGATCCTTTGGAGGGAACCTCGATCACCGCGCGCGGCGGGGCTAATGCGCTGGCCGTTATCGCGCTGGCTCAGGCAGGCGGCTTTTTGCATGCGCCGGATGTTTACATGGACAAAATCGGCATCGGCCCCAATTTGCCTGCGCATGTCGTCGATCTTGACGCTTCGCCCGCCGAAAATATTCGCAATCTGGCCAAAGCCAAGGGCGCGGAAATCTCTGACATTCAGGTTTGCATTCTGGAACGTTCGCGCCACGACGAATTGATCGCCAAAGTGCGCGAGACGGGCGCGCGCATCATGTTGATCGGCGACGGCGACGTTTCCGGCGTGATCGCCACGGCGCAGCCGGAAACGGGCGTGGATTTGTATCTGGGCACAGGGGGAGCGCCGGAAGGCGTGTTGGCCGCCGCCGCCTTGCAGTGCATCGGCGGTTTTATGCAGGGGCGGTTGTTGTTCCGCAACGACGATGAAAAAGGGCGCGCGGCGAAGGCGGGCATTACCGATCTGAACCGCAAATACGAATTGAACGATCTGGCGCACGGCGACGTGATGTTTTCGGCCACCGGCGTGACGGGCGGCGCAATGCTGCAAGGCGTCCGCCGTTTTGCAGGCGGGGCGGTGACCCACTCCGTCGTCATGCGTTCCAAGAGCGGCACCGTGCGCGTCATCGAAGCGCGGCACAATTTCAGGATCAAGCCGTTTGTGGCGTGAAGCGGATCAAGCGCTATCACTCCTCATGGGGATAAAATCCAAAATTAAGTTCAGGGTGTTCGATGGAAAAATCGATCGCTTAGGAAAGCTACGCCCAAAGGCTGGAACACATAGATGACAGGAAATATATACTCCATAATTTTCGGGGGATGATTCCAGAAGAAAACAGCAAGCCCCGCCATGATAACAAAAGACACTATCTGTATAGCCAGAGCAATGACAGATCTGAAAAAAATGCCGCGTATAGTGTAAGAGTTTTTCCTGTCCAGATAAGCAAAGGCGGCAATAGTGCATACAGGCGGAATTACGAGCGCTAGCTCCGGTGGCAACGGAAGAACCATCCATGAAGGAAAAGGAAGAAGCAACCAAACAGCATATGCCCAGATTATTCGTTTGCCCATAATGTCTCCGACAGGCGCACACATTCGGGGAAGAAAGGATCTTCTTCCCCGAATGTTTTTCTTACGCCTTCTTCGCCGGCTTCTTCTTCGCGCCCGCCGCGGTCGCCGTCGTCGTCAGCTTGATCTTCTCGGCAGGCGCGGCGGCATCGGCTTGGGCTTCCGCTTTCTTGCCCGTTAATCCGGCGAAACGCTTGTTGAACTTGTCAAGCTGGCCGCCGCGGTCGACCATGCGGTGCAGGCCGGTCCATGCCGGATGCGTTTTGGGGTCGATGTCAAGATGCAGCTTCGCGCCCGCCTCGCCATAGGTGCTGTGCGTGACGAATTCGGAGCCGTCGGTCATGATGACGGTGATTTCGTGATAATCGGGGTGCAGATTGTCTTTCATTTTTCAGGGCTTTCTTAATAAAGTACAGTCAGTCCGCTTGAAAACTCGAAAACATTCTCCGCCGCCCTTCCGCATAAGCCCAAGCCTGATAAGCAAACGCGGCAAAGAATATTTTCGGGTTTTCAAGTTGACGCAGTATAACGGCCTTCTTCTAGGAAAAGTGTCGCCGAAATGCAAGCTTTACTGTTACAAAGTCGAAAAATCAGGCAAAATAGGGTTCTTGTGAGGGATTCTTATGTCTCGTGCCTATTGCGAAAGCGCGCCGCTTAACCCTGTTCAGGCCGTTTACCATAATACCGAGTACGGCTTTCCGACCTCGGACGAGCGGGTTTTGTTTGAACGCCTGTGCCTTGAAATCATGCAGGCGGGCTTGTCGTGGGAAATCGTGATGAAAAAGCGCGTTGCGCTGAACAAGGCTTTCGACGGCTTCCGCCCCGCCAAGATCGCCGCTTATGATCAGCATGACATCGACAGGCTGCTGTCCGATGCGGGCATTATCCGCAATCGGCTCAAGATCAAAGCGATCATCGCCAATGCGCAAACCGTTTTGGACTTGCGCAAAACCCACGGCGGATTTGCCGCGTGGCTAGCCGCGCATCATCCGCAAAACAAGCCGCAATGGGTCAAGCTTTTCCGCAACACCTTCGCCTTCACCGGCGGCGAAATCACGGGCGAATTCCTGATGAGCATCGGCTATCTGCCCGGCGCGCATTGGCGCGGATGTCCGGTTTACAAGAAGCTTTGCGGCGCTTAATCTTGTTTGCGGGTGTCGGCGATCAATACAAATGTCCGATTAGTTGCTCAATGAATTGTCCGAATCCTTCTACGCCTTAATCATCAAGAAATCACTACCTGTTGTTGTGGTTGTGGCGGCGGCGGTTGTTTA
>JARLJD010000060.1 GCA_031291395.1 Alphaproteobacteria bacterium
TGAGCGCGATATCTCGCATTCGTCTGTGGAGCGTTATATCGGCCCCGATGCCACCATCACCCTGGATTTCGCCATCTGCCGCACCGCCGCGATCATCGGCAAATTGGTGATCTATCCCGAACGCATGCAGGCCAATCTGGATCGCACCCAGGGCCTCGTGAATTCCCAGCGGGTGATGCTAGCGCTGACGCAAAAAGGCATCGCCCGCGAACACGCCTATCGCCTGGTGCAGAAAAACGCCATGCGCACCTGGAACAACGAAGGCCCGCTGCTGGAATTGCTGAAGGCGGACCCCGAAGTGTCTGCGGCACTGACAGTGGACGAGTTGGAAGCGCTGTTCGATGCCAGCTTCCATTTCAAGAATGTGGATACGATTTTTGAACGGGTGTTTGGGGAATAGGCGAACGTCATTGATGACCCGCTAACAAACCAAAAGCGGCAGGGGCTAAGGGGTGGGGAACAGCAGCTACGAAATTCCGTCATGGTGGGACGAATTCTCGTGCTGGCCGCACGACGGAGTGATGCGGTGGTGGGCCCAAGGTTGGGATTGGGAAAGTCTGAAAACGCGAAAATGCCCGCATCCCGACTATTCAACCTACGCCGAGTACTACGAAAAAACGTCGAAAGAAATCACCTTTCCGGACCCCCGCATTGAAGAAAATCCGCCGCTCATTACTGAGGCAGAATACTGGGGTAGTCGCTGGCTGACCAATTTCCCCAAAGGCTCCGTAAAGTTCTGGGACCCCTACCACCTGCCCACCATCGAACCGTTTGGAGGACGAAGCCCCAAGCACTTAATTCGCGGAAATGAGGACAGATGGTTTGACACCGACAGAGAGGCCTTACTACGCGGTCTCAAGGCACGCGCGAAAAATGGCCAACCAAGAAGGAAAGACGATTGGACCGCGATTTTGTCGGGCGGCACAAGGCTCGCGCCGCTACAGGGGGTAGTTATTCCGGGAAAATCCGATTTACGAATATCCGGCGACGTTGTTTATGTGGATTTTGGATCGTCGCTATTCGGTGAAGAATGTAAATTTAGTAGCCTCGGAAGCGTTGAAGGCGATCAAAAGCCCACGTTTTTTGGAGATAACTCCACATTTGAGAACAGCCTCATTGGTCATAACGTCGATTTTACGGGTGCTGTATTTGAGGGCACAGTAAGCTTTGCGGCGGCGCTTTTTGGAGAATGGGCTGAATTCAGCGATACGAATTTTGAAAAAGTTGCCAATTTTGAGAAGGCGACATTCACCGGTATCGCCAATTTTGATGGTGCCACATTCGGTGTTAGCGGCATTTTCCGATCAGCAACCTTCCGATCAATCGCTGGATTCAATTGCACCCTCTTCAATGAATATGCCGTTTTTGAAAATACAGCCTTTTATGGTCTCGTCGCATTTCAATGGGCTGCCATTCTGGGCGCTGCTGATTTTTCGTGGACACCAAAAGAAGAAGAGAGCGACGACACATATCTTAGTCGACAAAATTACAGCGGAAGCATGCCAGAGCTAATGTTTCGTGAGACTCATATTTGGGGAAACGCGGATTTTTCAAATCGAACATTCGTAAGTAGGTCTGATTTTTCGGGAACACGCTTTCTCGCCTGTCCTTCTTTTCACGGTGCCTCACTGCATGAAAACACGACATTTACCCACAACACGCACTTCAGCACGCCACCATGCCACGAAACATCCCAAACAATCATCGTTTACAAAAAGCGGCTCGGAATTGCTGAAAGTGAAGTGGCCTCCACCGCTGAAGACATGAACCGTAGTCGTATCGCGCTGAGCGAATGCAATGAGGATGTTGCTGGTGATTATGTCGTGCTTCAAGCTGAACACGACCAAGCCATGCAGGACGCTGAGGCCGCCCTCAAAAAGGTCCGGCGGCTAAAGCTCCAAATCCGACAAATCAATTTTGCAAGCCAGCGGCGGAACAGCCTAATTGAGGAGTATACCAAAAGCCGCCGTAGCCCATTGAATTCCGATAGAGAGCAGTGGTCTGAGCGCTGTCAGGATTACGAACAAGCATATCGTCGGCTAAAGATTTTGATGAAGCAGCAGGAGGCGCGGAACGAAGAATTGCAGTTCTACACCCTGGAGATCAAAAGCCGTATGCTTCGCCGGGATGTACCCCGGTCGGAAAAAAGCGCTGCTTGGCTTTACGGATTCACCTCCAACTATGGGCAAAGCGTCCAACGCCCACTTTTGTTTGCGTTGTTCGGTTGGCCGCTAATAATATTTGCGCTGTTATTTTTTCTTACCACTTGCTTTCAGCCGGGCGTCGCGGGAGGAGACGCAGCAAGTCACAGTCTGTTTTTTGTAGTGCGCAATATCATTCCCGGACTTAGTCTACGCGAAGCATTGCAGGGATGTAGTTTTGAAAGCTGCTACCAACTTCGTTATCAGGAATGGATAGATGGGTTTATCGCGGCCGGATCGGGAATACGTTTCCTGTTTTACCTGATCGCCGTGTTATATTCTGCCGTTAGCCTTGCCCTGTGGTTTCTGTTCGCGTTGGCACTAAAGCGGCGCTTCCAGATCGGTTAGCCTAACCCAAACAGCACTGATGGATGGCTGTCGCATTGAGAAGGCAACATGGAGTCGCGCGCGCCTCACGCCGCGCTGGATAGCGGTTTGGCGCGGTCGATGCGGGCGCGTTCATCGGGGGTATTCATCACCGCCCAGAGATCGCTACGCCGCTGCACGTTCAGCCAGAAATCGGCACTGTTGCCGAAGACCCGCGCCAGAATGAGCGCGGTGGCCGCCGTCACACTGCGGCGGTCGTTGCAGAGTTCGTTGACATGCTTGCGCGGCACGCCCATCGCCTCGGCCAAGGCGGCTTGCGTCAAGCCAAGGGGCTGCAGGAATTCCTCATTGAGAATTTCACCAACGCTTGCGGGTTTGCGCTTGGTCATCAGCATGTCGTCACCTCATCGATAGCTGTGGTCATCGAGATAAAGCCCGGAGGCTTCGCCCCTGGCGCCGTCCCAGCGGAAGATGAGCCGCCATTGCTTGTTGATGCGGATCGCATGGAAA
>JARLJD010000061.1 GCA_031291395.1 Alphaproteobacteria bacterium
AAAAAAACCCCAAACCCCCCCCCCGCGGGGGGGGGGGGTTTTTTGTGGGGTTATAAGGGGTTTTGGCCGGGCCCCGCCCCCCCCCCCCGCGGGGGGGGGCCCCCCCCCCCGGGCCCGCCCCCCCCCCGCTCCTACGAAAAAGCGCAATTTAATTTGTGGCGTGTCGTCGGAAAGAAAGAATAAAACCGCGCCGTTATCCTTACAACGCCTCTTGCCCCTCTCCCGCCAAACGCGCTACAAACGACGCCTTAAGGGAGTTTTATACATGACCACGCACACCGTTCCAACCGCGCTCGATACGATAGAGATCATGGCGCGCATTCCACATCGCTTTCCGATGCTGATGATCGACCGCGTCATCGATATCGTGCCAAGCGAAAGCTGCACCGGCATTAAAAACGTCTCGGCGAACGAGCCGTATTTCCAAGGCCATTTCCCGGGCCACCCGATCATGCCCGGCGTTTTGATCATCGAAGCGATGGCGCAAACCTCCGCGACTTTGGTGGTCGCCTCAATGGAAGGCGTCAGTTGCGACACCCACATCGTCTATTTCATGACGATCGAAAGCGCGCGTTTCCGCCACCCCGTCGTCCCGGGCGATACGCTGCACATCAAAGTCAAGAAAGAGCGTTCGCGCGGCCACGTTTGGAAATTCCGCGGCGAAGCCTTCGTCGGCGACAAGCTGTGCGCCGAAGCCGTCTATACCGCGATGCTCGTCCCCCGCGACGAAGCTGCCCAAAGTGACAAATAAATGACCACAACCCTCCACCCCGCCGCGATCGTCGATCCGCAAGCCCAACTGGGCCAAGACGTCTTCATCGGCCCCTTCTGCACCGTGGGCGCGAACGTCAAACTGGGCGATCGCGCGCGCCTTATCTCGCATGTCGTGATCGACGGGCGCACGACGATCGGCGCGGACACGACGATCTATCCCTTCGCCACGCTCGGCCTGCGCCCGCAAGACCTGAAATTCAACAACGAACCCTCAAGCCTCGAAATCGGATCGAACAACCAGATCCGCGAATATGTAACCATGCACCCGGGCACCGAAGGCGGCGGCATGATCACCCGCATCGGCAACAACGGACTCTATATGGTCGGCGCGCACGTCGCGCATGATTGCCAGATCGGCAACAACGTCGTCTTCGCCAACAACGTGACGTTGGCCGGACACGTCACGGTCGGCGATTTTGTCATCATCGGCGGCCTGTCGGCCGTGCACCAATTCGTGCGCATAGGGTCTTATTCGATCATCGGCGGCATGTCGGGCGTCGAAAAAGACGTGATCCCCTTCGGCCTCGTCAAAGGCGAACGCGCGCATCTGTCGGGCCTGAACATCATCGGCCTCGAACGCCGTGGCTTCAGCCGCGACGACGTCCGCGCCCTGCGCAGCGCCTACCGCATGCTCTTCGCCCCCGAAGGAACTTTGTCCGAACGGCTAGAGGAAACCGCAACCCACTACAAAACCCAACCCCAAGTAACCCAAATCGTCGATTTCATCCGCACCGCGATAGACCGCCCGATCTGCCAGCCGAAGAGTGATGAGGCGTGATTTTCATGCAATATCAGTTAATTACGGCGTCATTGATTAATTTGATCGAATCGATTATAATACCTTAATTGAACAAGGAACCTTTCGCATGAAAAATCTCGTAACCTCAACCGAAGCCAAAACAAACTTCGGCGCATTGCTCACCGCGGTGCAACGCGCTCCCGTGACGATCGAGAAAAATGGCCAGCCCATAGCCGTCATGATCGCGCATGAGGATTACGAAAACTACAAACGCATGACGCTGGAAAATTTACAGGCAGAACTACGCATCGGCATTGAACAAGCGGATCGCGGCGAATTGCTTGATGGCGAAGAGGTGTTTCGCGAACTTCTCGCCCCCTTTGAAAAATGATTCTTTATCGCCTGTCGCCAAAAGCGCGACTCGATTTGTTGAAAATTAGGGATTACATTTCTCTCGATGATCCGGCAGCAGCCGAACGGCTGATAAGGAATATCAAGGAAAAGTGCCAATTTCTAGGGAAACACCCCCGCCTGACCGCTCCGCAAAGACAATATATGAATCTGTCAAAACACAAAGTCGGAAATTATCTTATCTTCTATAGGCCCCACAAAACCGGCGTCGAGATCATCCGCATTCTTCATATGGCGCGCGATATAGAATCCGCGTTGCTTCATTAAGCGCAAGGAAGCAACGATGGACGAAATCAAAATCGTTGATGCTTCCAAAATCAAAATGCCCAGCTTCAAAAAACACTTGGCCGATTGCGTTATCCTAACTTACGACAACCGGATTTTACTGCAAAAACGCCCCGACAATTGGCCGTATAGCTTCCCCGGCACCGTTAACCCTTTCGGCGGACATGTTGAAAAAGGAGAAACCCCCTTGCAAGCCGTGATAAGAGAGCTTGCGGAAGAAACCGGAGCCAAAGCGTCTGAACAAGACCTGTTGTTTGTCGGCGCAGTTTCAGAATCCTTTACCAACCACACCGAACTCGTCCACATCTATTTCTGGCACGACAAAGAAAACACGATAACCGGCTGCTATGAAGGCGAAGCCATTTCTTTTGACACGGTCGAGGATGCTTTGGCCCACCCCAAAATTATGCCCTACGCCCGCTGGGCCTTAGAAGAATGCCAGCGAAAAGGATGGCTCGTCGCCCCCTGATCCTCCTCAGACCGCCCGATCTGCCAGCCGAAGAGTGATGAGGCGTAGGGCGGGGAACATAATAAAAACGCGCCCCTTTGTGTCGCTTTACTTATGAACTGATTAGTAGATAAAGCCATTGAAACAGTTGGTGCAGTCATGTGTCCAGCCTGTTTGCGTTGTCTATGGCCTTCGCGCCCCGCTTGACGCCCACTGCGATTCCAAGGCATTAGATATATATGGCTCGCCCCCTCACGCGATCCGGCGTAACCGACAGGAGTTCTTATGACCAATTTCACCTATTCCGAAGCGGCGCTTGATCGTCTCCGCGCCTCCGACAGCGACGTTTTCAACGCCTTGATGCGCGAGGAAGTGCGCCAAAGCGAAGGCATCGAACTGATCCCCTCTGAAAGCTATTGCTTCCCCGAAGTCTACGCGTTGCTCGGCTCCGTCTTTAATAACAAATATGCCGAAGGCTATCCCGGCCGCCGTTATTATGGCGGACAGGAAAACACCGATGCGATCGAAACCCTCGCGCGCGATCGCGCCAAGAATGTTTTCCGCGCCGAACACGCCAATGTCCAGCCGCTTTCCGGCTGCGCGATGAACGAAGCGGTTTATTTCGCCCTGCTGCAGCCCGGCGACGTTATTCTGGGCATGGATCTGACGCATGGCGGCCATTTGTCGCACGGGCATCCGGTCACCAACATGTTCAAAGTCTTCAAATATGTTCGCTATCGCACGGAGATACCCAGCGGCCTGATCGATCTCGAAAAAGTGCGCCAGATCGCGCTGGAGACGAAGCCCAAGCTTATCATCTGCGGCCATTCCTCCTATCCGCGCGAATATGATTATGCCGGTTTCAGGAAAATCGCCGATGAAGTCGGCGCGTTGATCATGGCCGATGTCAGCCATATGGGTGGTTTGATCGCGGGCGGCGCTTTGAAAAATCCGCTCGATTTCGGCTTCGACGTTATGACGACGACGACGCATAAATCGCTGCGCGGCCCGCGCGGCGGCATTATTTTGTGCAAGAAGCAACATGCCTCCGCGATCGACAAGTCCGTTTTCCCCGGCATGCAAGGGGGACCGCACATGCACCAGATCGCCGCTATGGCAACGATGCTGAAGCTGGCGCAAACCGACGACTATAAAGCCTATGCCGCGCAAGTTCTGACCAACGCGCAAGTTCTGGCGCAAGCCTTGTTGGCAGGCGGCGCGCATCTTGTGACCGGAGGGACGGAAAACCATTTGTTGGTCATCAACACGGCGACCGGCTTCGGCATCACTGGCGATATTGCCGAAAAAGCGCTGGATAAAGTCGGCATCACGCTCAACAAAAACGTCATTCCCGACGATCCAAACCCGCCGATGAAGCCCAGCGGCATCCGTTTCGGCACGCCAGCCGCTACTTCGCGCGGCATGGGCGAGGGCGAGATGAAACAACTGGCAAACATCATGCTACAAGTCCTGCGCGCCCCCGCTGACGAAGCCTTGCTCGCCAAACTGCGCGAGGAAACCCGCGCGATGTGCAAACGCTTTCCTGTGCCCGGGATTGAAAACGGGAAGGAAGCAAGAAAATAAAAACATGGTTTGTATGGCTACCATATTTTCAGCCTTGAAATGGCTCATCGCGATCTTTGTATCGGCTTTTGGTGCAAAGTTGGCATCAAGGCGCTATCAGCGGCATATGTATGGGGCGGTAGACGAGGAAGTTGCTGTAAATTGGCAAAATAGAGTCGCCCTTTTAGGGATTGTTCTTGGCTTGCTTAGTTTTTTATCTCGCTTCCAAATTTCTCTTGTGTAAGAGGGTTTTTGTGTCTGAAGACAACGCGACACATCTTTTCCCCCGCCGCACGGATCCGCGCCTGCTGGAAATTCTTGTCTGTCCGGTAACCAAAGCCCCCCTGCGCTACGACCCCGCTGCGCAAGAACTCATCAGCGACAAAGCCGGTCTCGCCTTCCCCATCCGCGAAGGCATTCCGATCATGCTGGCCGACGAAGCGCGAAAGATCGTTTGAAACGCCAGAGCAAAGGTTTCATCTTATTGATATGCATCAAATTTTAAAAATGTGATGCCAAAGTCGAGGAAAACTTCGGGATTGAAAAAATTCGTTTCTCGCCCTTTAATGCCTGTGTTTTATTTTCACTTCTCAAATCAAGGTTTTCCCGTGTCGCAAGAAAAAGAAGGTCAGGCCTCGGACGGCTTGTGGGTCGGCAAAGTCGCCGACAAGGTTTTAGAAGAATTTCCGAATCAGGAACTTTATACCTGCGCCGCGGGCATCAGCCCTTCGGGCGTCGTTCATTTCGGCAATTTCCGCGACATTGCCACGTCACTCGCGGTCGCGCAGGAATTGCGCGCGCGCGGCAAGAAAGCGCGGCTGTTATTTTCATGGGACAATTACGACCGGTTTCGCAAAGTGCCGGTCGGCGTCGATCCGTCTTTCGCGCGTTATATCGGCATGCCGCTGACCGACGTGCCCGATCCCGAAGGCGAATTGCCTTCGTATGCGCGGCGCTTTGAAGTCGGATTGGAGAAATCGATCGAGGAAATGGGCATCGATCTCGAATACCGTTATCAAACCCAAGAATATAAATCGGGGCGTTATGCCGAAAAGATCGCCTTCGCCCTGCAACATCGCGAACAGGCAGCCGATATTCAACTGCAATTCAAGACCGACAAAGGCAATCAGGAAAAAGGCATCGATCCCGAGGAATACCGCAGGACTTATTTCCCGATTACCGTCTATTCGCGCTTTTCCGGCACCGACAAAGTGCAGGTTTTGTCTTACGACGGTGGCACCAAATTAACCTATCGTTGCCTTGTCACGGACAAGGTTGAGCAGATCGATTTCAAGGAAACGCCCGTCGTCAAATTGCCGTGGAAGCTCGACTGGCCGATGCGCTGGGGCGAAGAGCAAGTGCATTTCGAGCCGAGCGGCAAGGATCACATGACCCCGGGCGGCAGCTATGACGTGTCCTCCGCCATTTCGCGCGAGATGTTCGGCCGCAAGCCGCCCGTTCCCCAGATGTATCTGTTCGTCGGCATTCAGGGCGTCAAGGGCGACAAGATGTCGGGATCGAAGGGGGGCGCGATCAGCCCCGCGACGTTGCTGGAAATCTATGAGCCGTCCTTGCTGAAATGGCTTTATATGCGCCGCACGCCGATGCAAAGCTTCAACCTCGCCTTCGACACCGAAGTCTACCGCCAATATGACGAGTTCGACCGCGAAGTCGTAGCTTATCAGGCGGGCAAAGCCTCGCCCGCGCAGCAGAAAATTCTGGAATTCAGCGGCGTGAAAAAAGGCGAGGGCGTTCCGCTGGCTTTCAAGCAAGCCGTGGCTTTGGGGCAGATCACGCAATGGCAGCCAGAAAAATTGCGCGCGCTGGCCGAAAAATCCGGCATTGCGTGCAGCGAGGCTTCGATCAAAGCGCGGCTTTCCAAGGCGCAGACATGGCTGAACCGTTATAACCCCGAAGAAATCATCGCGCTGCGCACGGCAATCAATACAGATTATGCCGCGACGATGGACGGCAAACGCCGCGACCAGATCGCGAAGCTGCGCGTGCTGTTGCAGGGCGAAGTCACTTCGATCCCCGCGCTGGACGAGCATCTCTATGGCATCCCCAAAGACCCCGCGCTTGACGACAAAGCCACCAAGGTCGCGCAGCGCGGTTTTTTCAAGGATGTTTATAATCTTTTGATCGGCAAAGACGCAGGCCCGCGGCTTTCCACCTTTTTGTGGGCGCTGGATCGGGCGGCGGTTTTGACGTTGCTGGAGATTTAAGAAGGGGTTCGACCAAGCGCGACCCAAGCTTTTTGCCGCAGGAGGCGGCGGCCACAATCTTCCTTCGTTCGCGCTTGCGAAGGGAGAGGGGGATGTGCTTCTGGTTGATACGAAAGGCGCGACTTGTGTCGGGGCGCAGTATGCCCCACGACCTCAGAGGGCGTTGAATTAACGTTTGGAAACGGCCTCGTTTGACGAAACCTTGATCGCCTGCGCGTGGTTCTCTTTGTCGATCAGGGCAGAAAATTCCTTGCGGATGTGCGTCTGGCCGCTTTTGAACTGCGCCAGTTGGGCGCCTTCCAGAACGCGGCCTACCGGCATTTTGACGCTGAGCGGGTTCACCTGAACGCCGTCTTTATCCACTTCAAAATGCAGATGCGGCCCCGTGGCACGACCCGACATGCCGACATAGGCGATGACTTCGCCCTGATTGACATGCGCGCCGCGATACAGATGCGGGTTAAAGCGGCTCATATGGCCGTAGCCGGTTTCAAGCCGAGCCGAGTGGCGGATCTTGATATAGCGGCCAAAACCGTTCTTGAAACCGATTTCCTCGATCGTACCGGAACCGGCGGCAAAAATCGGCGTGCCGATGGGCGCGCCGAAATCGACGCCTTTGTGCATCTTGCTGTAGCCCAAAATCGGGTGGATGCGCATCCCGAACCCCGACGTGATGTGCACAGTCGCTACCGGCGTGCGCAAAATGGCGCGGCGGGTGCTGTGGCCGGAGGCGTCGAAATAATCAACTGTTTTGTCCGAGAAGGTCACGCGATAAATCGGCTTGACCTCGTCGCCGATATGCATGGCGGCGTAAATGATCGAGCCTTCGCCCACGGGCTTGCCCTTGACGGTCTTGGGCTGGTCGTAAAGGATTTCAAAGCTGTCGCCCGGGTGAATATCGCGCTGGAAGTCGACATCGTGGGCGTAAACATGGATCATTGCCGCCATGACTGCATGCGGAACGCCCGCGCGTTCGCCTGCCTCAAAAACGCTGTTGCGAATGGTGCCGCGCGCGGCGACGCGTTCGCGGATGATCGGAATAATTTTGGTGTTGGCGGCAAAGCTGCCGTCGGCCAGACGCGCAATCGTGATTTCCCTGGTGTCTTCAGGTTGGAAAACAGCGCCGGTAAAGGTTTCGGCGCGCGGCGTGCGGTTGAAGTTCAAAGTCACCGGCTGTCCGGCCTTTAGCTTATTCAGTGCATAGACGCGCGACAACGCGTTCATCGCAGCCGCGGCATCCGCATCGTTGACGCCGGCATCGCTTAACATATCGGAAAAGTTCTGTCCTTGATCGATTTCGGCTTCGCGGGTCACGGGCACCGGCGGCACGATTGCTTGATCTACCGCATGATCGACTTTGGCCACAAGCTGAGCAGGCGCGGACTGCTCAACCTCGCGCACCGCATTTTGAAACGCGGGCGTCGCGCTGGCCGTGAGGAGGGTTGCCTGACGACGCAGGTGATGGCCGCTCAGGCCAATGCCGAGCGCCAGAGCGCTGACTGCAAGCATTCGAATGACGGGGGCGGCGTGCAATGAATCGGCGCGCACAAAACCTAGAGGCGATTTAATCAAGATGTCCCTACGCGTAGTTTCCTAATTAACTGGGCGCAGGGTGTCCAGAAGACGATCTTCTGTCAACGGGATTCTTTTCGATCAGATGCAGATTAAGCTACCAATTTTTGGCAATCGAAGGGTGGTTTTTAGCTTTGTTTCTGATAATAAAGACTTTTTCGCAGAGAGTCAGAAAGTTTCGCCTTTGAACGCAAGGTAATTAAATGATAAATTATTAATGAACAGGGTAATTTTATTATCAAAAAAGGAGGGCGTTGTTAATCTTTGCTCCAGAATCATGATATTAACGGTGTGAATATTTTGCAGGAGCGGCTTCTGATCGCGACTATTGATGTAGAAACAAGATGGCGCGGCTTGAAGCTGCTTTCACGAAAAATTGCGACAGAACAGCATAATTTGTGTTATGTTGCGGCATCTCACAATCGGGGCAAACGCCGATCCGAATTTGTGAATTGCGTCGCTACCATTAATAAATTATGAGTAATTTAGGGAGTAATTCAGAACCGTATTATTTTCTCATTTGTTTTCCGGAGTTTTCGTGTGAGCGACAGTGACGTTCCTTCTTCTCTAGAATCCTCCATGGCTGCGGGAACCGGCAGTCCGGACGCAACTTCTGTTCCGGCCGGACCCAATTGGCAGGAACAGGATGCTCTTTTGCGCGATCTGTGGTTGCAAAATAAAACGCCGCAGGAAATAGGCAGCGCTTTGGGGCGTTCGGTCGCCGCGATTATGACCAGAGCCGCGCGCTTGGGGCTTCCGCGACGCTCGGCGCCCGGGCGCAAGCGGGGCGTACCCCGTCCGCCGCGGCAAACAGGGCAAACCCGCGCCGCGTCAGGAACGCGCGCCGCTTCGCGCAAACCTGTGGAAAGTGAAGCGCCGCCGCAGATTTCAACGCGTATTTGTCTTATGTGTCTGCGTCCCTTCCAATCTCAGGGTCGCCACAACCGCATTTGTCCGTCCTGCAAGGAGTCGTCGGAATACGCATCCGCCGTCGCCTTGGCCGAGATCAACTTTCCTGTCTAGGTAAAGCTTCATGCCGATCAAAGACGCCGTCGCCACCGTTCTGAACCGCAACGCCTTTTACCGCGACGGCTATCGCCTGCTTTTGCGCATCAGCCTGATACAGACGGTCGTCATCGCTTTGCTGATCGGCGGCATTGTCGGGCTGGCTCTGACGATGAAGACCCGGCAGATTTATTTCGCGACAAGCTCGGACGGGCGCATCATTCCCATCATGCCTTTGAGCGAGCGCTATCGAACCGATGCAGATATCATCACTTGGGCGGAAAAAACGGCGCAGGATGCCATGCGCTTCGACTACAACGATTACCGCGACCGGCTGCAGCAAAGTTCGAGCAATTTCACCCAAATCGGGTGGACCAGTTTCAACAAGGCGCTGAAGGATGCGAATTTCATCGACGCCATTCAGGCGCGCAAACTGGTTGTGGCGCTGGATATCAACGGCGCCCCGCAAATTCAGGGCGAGGGCGTCAAAGACGGCGTCTGGACATGGTACGTGCAAATTCCCGTGACAATCAAATTCGACGGCAACCAACCGCCGACGCCGATCAGCAGTATGTTGCATCTGCAGATCGTGCGCGTTTCGACGCTTCAAAACGCCGACGGCGTCAGTATTGAGCAATGGATTCAGTCGAGTCCGGGGCCGGGCGGCGGGCAATGACAGAGTCCGCCGTTTCCGCTTCCAAAGCCCCCCCGTCCGCACCGCGCCGCGGCGCGCCGCCGGAAAAGACCGATGCGTGCGACGAAAGCGCGGCGAGTTCGGAGTTCAATCGCCTAAAAAAAATGATCGGCATACAAAGTTGGGTTATTGGCGCTCTGGCGCTGGTTTTGCTTTTGCTTTTGCCTTTTGCCAAGCCGATCTATGTTTATTATGCGCGTAAGCCCAATGGGCGAACCTTGCAAATGGTCGGGCTTACCATGCCCAACATGACCAATCGCGCCGTTATTTCGTGGACCACGACCAGCATTACCGAAATTATGACGATGGGATTCGGCGATATTGACGTTAAGCTGCCCAAACAAAGATGGCGCTTCACCAAAGGGGGGTGGAAAGCTTATCTTAAGGCTTTCGTCGGACAGAAAATCGGCGAAACTTTCAAGGAAAACCAGTTGGTTTTGACAACAGTGCCGTCCAACACGCCGGTTATTACCGGCCAAGGCGTTAATCCTGACCAGGTTTACGAATGGGTGGTGCAAATGCCGGTCATCATGACCTATATGACTAACGACAACGTGACGAGACGGCAGCGCGCTTTTGTTACCCTGCACGTTGTCCGTGTCTCCGCCGAAGACAGCCCTTCAGGCATCGCGATCAAGGACTGGATTTTAGGGGGGACGGCGCAATAAGGCGGCGCGAGGAAATAAATGATGGGTCTTTGGTGGTTAGCGCCGTTTTGTATGCTCCTTTTAGAGGCTTCTGTTCGTGTTTCCGGCAATTGATTTGCAGGCGACTCCCTGCTTAATTCCTTGCAATCGTCCCATTCCACGCCTTAAATGAGGCCTTGAGAATCACCCACCTTTCCTTATCGGAACATTATGAAATTTGCACCCTTGCTCATTCCTGCCGCGCTTGGACTTTTGGCTTTGTCGGCCTGCGGCGGCATTACGACCGATCCGACCTATAACGACAAGGCGCATGACGATCTTTACAAAAACGGCAGCCTTTTGAGCAATAAGGGCGGTTGGAGCCTTTTCGGCAGCAGCGAGAAGAAAAACACCGCTGAAAACGTGGGGATGGGCGTTAATGGATTCTTGTGGCGCGCCTCTCTGGATACGGTGTCTTTTATGCCTATCGCTTCGGCGGATCCTTTCGGCGGCGTCATTTTAACCGATTGGTATTCTACGCCCGACGCGCCGAACGAGCGCACCAAGCTGAACATCTATATCCGCGACCGCGAATTGACCGCGAACGGCGTCAAGGTTTCGGTCTTCCGCCAAACCAAGGACGCCAGCGGCGCATGGCAAGACGCGCCTGTCGCGGCGACAACGGAAACTTCGTTGGAAAACGCGATTCTGACGCGGGCACGGCAGATCAGGCTGTCGCAGAAGCAGTTTAATTGATTCTTTAAATTTGGGGTTGTTTAAGTTGGGGTAAAAAACATACTCGATACTCCATTCAAAAAGTGATACCAAACCCCGATCATAATGCATTGATGATGTAGTTGAAGCCCGCGATGGAGCGGACGATGTCAGGGTTTTTGTCGATATAGAGAACGGCCTCGCAGAGCTTTTTCTCGACGAGGCGCATAGACTTGAGCGCGTAGTT
>JARLJD010000062.1 GCA_031291395.1 Alphaproteobacteria bacterium
AAGGAAGCCTGCCGAAGCGAAGTAAGCCGTCGCATTATCCGACGCGGAATTAACTGTCTTGCCTGTCGACAGATTTTGCTGCGTCGTAGAGAGGAGAGACGTCGTTTTTTGCAAAGCCGTGAGGTTTGCACGTGTCGACGCACTCAGGGTAATATCACCAATAGCCATAGGAGAACTCCTTTCAGAGGTTAAGCGCAGACTCCTTCTGCGGGTTTGATGCCGCCAGATATAACCTGACAAAGTAAAAGTTTGTTTAACGGCGGGGATTTAGTTGCGAAAATCATGCCACGGGCGCGTTTTCGTTAACCTGCTGATTTATCTGTCGTCCACAAAATTTTACGAGGAAAAAACTTCCTCGACAGAAGCCGTCTAGGCATATTTTGCCGAGTTGTTTTTGCCGGATTAGGTGGCGCAGGGAAAAGATATTGCGCGCTGGCAATGGGCGCTCCCTGTCAGGCGCGCGCATGAAAGATCATGACTTTCCAGAGCGCGCCCATTTTCGAAGGGGAGATGAGCTGATGCAAAGCCGTGTCGATTTCTTCGCGCCTGTCTTCGGGAAGCTGGTTGCGCAAAGCAAGGGCGCGGTGAACGATGCCTTGCTTTTGTAAGAAATCCCCCTGATCCATAATTTCGGAGGCGAGCGAGGCTTGCTCCTGCACGATTTGCCGCAAGGCGGAGAAATCCACGTCCGCCGTCACGTCTGTCTTGCCGGGGGAGGCGAGGATGTTCGTGGGTTTCAAGCGGCTCCACGCGTCCAGCGTTCCTTCGCCGCTGGGGGAATCATACCCATAATCCGCTATCAGCGCCGCGCCTTTAAAACGAGCAATATGCGCGGCGAGTTGCCGCATGATGCGGCGGGATTGATCCGAAACCTCATACACCCAGCCGTCTTTCGCGGTATCGGCGAGGCGATCCGGCAGGGAAGCGGAAGGGATTTCGACATCCACGACAAGCAGTTTGCCGCGTTTGAAATCGACACGGCGTTCGAACCAGTCTTGCTTTCTCTTGACGAATTGCCGGAGCGGAAGATTATCAAAAAATTCGTTGGCGATCACAAGCGTCGGCAAAGGATCAAGCTGCGCCAAATCCTCAATGTGAGTTGGATGGAATTTTACCAGCGTTTCCTGTTGAAGGGTGCGCAATGTCGTGTTGCTTTCCAAAAGACGCAGGCGCAGCGCGGCGTGGAAATCGGCAAGAGGCTGCGTAAAGCGCAAGAGATCGTCCAATAACGTGCCGCGACCGGGTCCCAATTCCAGCAAAACAAAAGGATCGGGTTTGCCCATTGCTTGCCATGAATGAACGCACCACACGCCGATCATCTCCCCGAACATCTGGCTGACCTCCGGCGCGGTGTGAAAATCTCCTTTGGAACCTATGGGGTTTCCGTGACGGTAATAGCCGTGCTTTGGATGCTGGAGAACCAGTTCCATATAGCGTTCGAGGGTCAGAGGGCCTTGTTGGCGGATAGCAGCTTTGAGGATGGACAGGAGGGGCGGAGAGGGCTTTATAAGCTTTGACGTATAATCGGCGAGGGTTCTGAGAAGGTTGGGCATGTGGATATCCCTACTCTTTACTAAAGCTTTCGTAGGAGCGGCTTCCAAGCGCGACTGTTACCGCAAAAAAGCAAAAAAAGAGGTCGCGGCTGGAAGCCGATCCTACGAAAAAGCACGATGTCGTAGCTTGATCGGCACTGCTTTATGCCCCCAACCCCTGCGCCGCTTCTTTCTCCGCAAGCAGCCTCTCAACCTGCGCGCGCTCGGCGACCGAAAGTTTCAGGCTGGCGGATTTCAACTGGCCACAGGCGGCCATGATGTCGCGGCCGCGCGGGGTGCGGATGGGGCTGGCGTAACCGGCGTCGTTGAGGAAGTCGCCGAATTTCTCGATAACGGCTCCGTCCGAACAATCGAACGGCGCGCCCGGCCACGGGTTGAAGGGGATCAGATTGATTTTGGCCGGAATGCCGCGCAGCAAGCGCACCAGTTGCTTGGCGTCGGCCATGCTGTCGTTGATGCCTTTAAGCATGACATATTCGAACGTAATGCGCCGTGCGTTGCTGACGCCCGGGTAATCGCGGCAGGCCTGCAGCAATTCCTTGATCGGATATTTGCGGTTCAGCGGCACGATCTGATCGCGCAACTCGTCGGTGACGGCGTGCAGGCTGATCGCGAGATTGACGCCCAGTTCCTCGCCGCAGCGCCGGATCATCGGCGCGACGCCGCAGGTCGAAAGTGTGATGCGCCGCTTGCCGATCGCGAGGCCGTCGCCGTTCATAACGATGCGCAGCGCGCGGGCGACGTTTTCATAGTTATACAAAGGCTCGCCCATACCCATCATGACAATATTGGTCAGAGCGCGAACGGGCGCGGATTCTTCTTTGCGACAGGGACGGCCTGCGGGTTTGTCTTGCCCGGGCTTCGGCCAGTCTTTCAACGCATCGCGCGCCAGCATAACCTGCGCCACGATTTCCGATGCGTCCAGATTGCGCACGAGCCGTTGTGTGCCGGTGTGGCAGAAACGGCAGGTCATCAGGCAGCCGACTTGCGAGGACACGCATAAAGCGCCGCGATCCTCTTCCGGAATATGCACACTTTCGACCTCATGCCCGTCGGCCATTTTCAAAAGCCATTTCTGCGTGCCGTCCGTCGATCGCTGATGCAAAGATACCTGCGGGCGATCCAGAGAAAAATGAGCCGCCAGCGTTTCGCGTACCGGCTTGGCCAAACTCGACATCGCGCTGAAATCGCGCGCGCCATAGCAATAAACCCACGACCATATTTGCTTGGCGCGGAATTTTTCAAGGCCGAGCGCCGTTAGTTCTTCTGTTAATGCGTTGAGATCGAGGCCGATCAGGTTGCGTTTGGGGGCGGTCATGTTTGTTGCCAGAGATCCTTTTAACGATTCAAGAAACCGTCATACCGGCGCAAGCCGGTATCCAGATTGAACTCTTTGGCAGGGTTTCTCATAGTATCATACAGTTCCAGTTAACTGATATTTAACCAGATTTTATTGTGTTTTTATCAGCTTCATCGTCTCAGGCCGTCCGTTAACGTTTCCCGCAATCTCGCCCTTGAATGTGAGTCGCGTTGTAGGTAGTATGTGACCTCCCAGCAAGGAGGTTTTATGGCTCGCGTTATCGGAAAGCTCACCACCCTAGCAATTGGCAGAGCGAAAAAGAAGGGTCTTTATGGCGACGGGGGTGGGCTGTATCTGCAGGTTAGTCCAACCGGCAGCAAGTCATGGCTGTTCCGGTTTCTTCTGAACGGCAAGGCCCATGCAATGGGGTTGGGGCCATTGCACACCGTGACGCTGGCAGAGGCGCGGGTTAAGGCCACCGATTGCCGTAAACTGCTGGTGGCGGGGTTTGACCCGCTGAACGCTAAAAAGGATAGACAGGTTCAGGCTCGCCTTGCCGCCACCAAGGGAACGACCTTTGAAGCCTGCGCCAAAGCCTATATCGAGGCGCATAAGGCAAGCTGGAAAAGCGAGGTTTATACCGTCAAATACGGGCAAACCTTGGAGAAATACGCCTATCCGATCATAGGCCGTCTGCCCGTCCAATCCATCGATACCACGCTGGTTATGAAGGTTCTGGAACCCGTCTGGCAGAAGAAAACCGCCACGGCCAAGAAGATACGCAGCCGCATTGAATGCGTCCTTGATTGGGCAAAAGTCAGGGAATACCGGCAGGGCGAGAATCCGGCGCGCTGGCGGGGGCATTTGGAAAACCTGCTGGCGAAGCCCTCCAAGCTTGTCAGGATCAAGCATCGCGCCGCCTTGCCCTATGCCAAGATCAATGGCTTCCTGCAAAGCCTTGAGGGGCGCGACGGCATCGGGGTGCAAGCCCTTAAACTACTGATATTTACAGCCTGCCGCAGTAACGAGGTATTGGGCGCGGCATGGGATGAAATCGACTTTGAAAACAGGGTATGGACAATACCAGCCGAGCGCATGAAAGCAGGGAAAGAGCATCGGGTGCCGTTGACGGCTCCTGCGCTGGCTGTCCTGAAAGAGAGAAAACGCGAGTCACAAAAACTGGGAGAAAACGAGGAACCAAACCCCTACGTTTTCTTGAACCCGCAGGACAAAAAGCCCTGTTCCGGCGAGGTTATGGCGACCTTGCTCAAGCGCATGAAGCGGCAGGATATAACGGTTCACGGCTTTCGCTCGACCTTCCGCGATTGGGCGGCAGAGCAGACCAGTTTCCCTCGCGAGGTGGCAGAAGCCGCCCTGGCCCACACGGTCGGCAATCAGGTTGAGGCGGCCTATCGCCGCAGCGATTTGTTCGAGAAGCGCCGCCTGATGATGGAACAGTGGGCGCGGTATTGCCAGAAGCCACAGGCCGAGGCGGAAAACAAGGTGCTGGAAATGAAGCCGAAGAAACACTGACAGGAAAGGAAAAGCCCATGTCCACATATGTCCCCACCATGAAAGACGATTTCGAAGAATTGGCGCAGCAATTGCTGCAACAAAGAACCACCATGCTGGAAGATGAAATCCTGTCCTTCTGGCGCAGCTACGAACCGGAGAAGCTGAAAGAGTTCTTCCTGCACGGCATGGCGCGGCGCGCGCTGAAACAGCGGGCGGCGGATATACTGGCCGTTCAGAAAACGATGGAAGAAATGGAACAACTGCCCTCATCTCTGGCGCGAATGGAAGCGTGGCGGAACCTGATGCGGATTGAAGAGGAGGAGGACGAAGCGGATAAAGAGGCGGATTGGGGGCCGTGGAGGGAGGAATATCGTAATCTCATGGAAGAATTGAGATGAGCCGCTTTTTTCTTGGAGCGTGCTGGCACGGCATGGAACGAGTCAGGCGGAATAAATTGTGATTAATGGGATATTTACATTGAATTTGGTCACGTTTTTTGGTGTCGTTTCAGGTCTCGTCTCGGGAACGAGCGGTGAGAGGCGATAGGCAGGAAGAATAGAGAAGCCGCCCAGAATTTTCTGGCGGCTTTCGTCGTTTTTGGAGCCTTCCTAACATAAGCTTGGAATTTTTTGCGCACAGACTGTTTGCCTCCCTGCTGCATATTTTTTCCTGACCCTCTCTGGCTCCGTCTGGTTCCGCTTGGAACGTGTCAAGAAATATATCTTTGCAGAAGCGTGATATATCCATTGATTTTACCAGCAGTTTTTGGTATGCTTTGTCTCATGATCGAGAAGTGTATCGAGAGAGCGGGGAGATAAAAACAAGCCGCCGTCAGATTGAAGACGGGGGCTTTTTTAATGCGTTTTTCTTGCGGCGCTTGATCGCCGTTTTTTATGTCTGCACTCACGTCGGAATCGAGTAAGCAGAAAACACCACGGATAAAACAAGCCGCTTCGTAGAGTTGTCAAGCGGCTTCGCTGTTTCCTGAAGCCAGATCACGGGTCTTGGTTTGATCTTGACGGCGGCGCGGTTTGCTTTCTTTCCTCTTGTGGTTCAGTTTGGTTCAGCACGGAACAATTCAAGGATCTATTATCATTAATGGGATATTTACCTTGTATTTTGTCGCGTATTTTGGTATAGTTCTGTGTATGGGGATGTGTGTCCGGAAGACATGCAGGTAGAATAAGCCGCCGCGCAGAATTGCTGGGCGTCTTCGCTGTTTCTTGGATGTGCATCAATGGATGCGTAAAGAGACATTCGTAGCCTTGGCGACTGCCCGGCTTATTTCTGCTCATCCTGTGTGGTTCCGTCTGGCTCGGTCTGGAACGTGTCAAGCAGAATATATTTTATAAGTGTGATTTGTCCTTTGATTTTATGCCCGTTTTTTGGTATGATTTTTCTATGATATAAAATTGTGCCTCCGGAAAATCAGATAGAATAGGCCGCCACGAAATTCGTCGGGCGGCTTCTGCATTTCTGTCCCCTCGAAATTTATGCCGATCTTTGCGCTGCATCCTTTTTTGTCGGCGGTGACGTTATTTCTGCCCTACCATAACATACCAGCCACAAATCGACTGGAAGCCTTGTCGATTAGTTCCGACGATTACCGAATTGTTCCGATGATTACGGAACGAAAAAATTTATTTTTTAGCGCTTGAAAAAGAACCCACCTTCTGTTATACTCTGCTGGTACACTAGCAGTTGGTGTATAATACCAATCCCTGAACACGCTGAATCGAAGTGGATTCACAAAGGGATGAAAATGTGATTCCCTAAAGCCACAACCGGAACGGAGGTGGCGATGAAAGGGCAAGAGATCAGCAAGGAAGAAGGCAGGAGGATCGAGAAGG
>JARLJD010000063.1 GCA_031291395.1 Alphaproteobacteria bacterium
CAGACCTTTCTGCCCTTTCTCATCACGCTCTCCAACTCATCGCCGACCGGCATAACAACGCACCCAGAAAATGCCTTGGATTCAAAACCCCAGCTGAAGTACTATTTCCTCCTCCGTTGCACTTCAATCGTGAATCCACCTTCCCGCTTTTGCGGGAATGACGAACTTTTTCAACTTGCTAAGTCAGTTTATCAAACAACCATGGGGAGAAGGGGCTGTAAAAGATCGTATTGGGGATTAGATACTGCGACACGCCATAAATTGTGATTTCTTGTAGGAGCGGCTTCCAGCCGCGACCGCTTGTTTTTACGTAAACAGTCGCGGCTGGAAGCCGCTCCTACGAACAGATAATTTATGACCTTGCGAAGTATAGCACCGATGATGCGCTCAAGATCGTCGGGTATAATTCGCCATCCGTAGAGCCTTGGGCCTTCCCTTCCTTGCGTAAGTTTTACTGGTTCATTCCGCAGGGCGTCGTGTCGTTGCATTCGATCAACGGCGTTACGGACGTGCCTCCGGCTCCCGGGCTTAGGTTAGGATAAAAGGACTCCTCGCCGCCCGCAGCCGGAGCCAGATTAGGCAAGTATCCGGTCGGCGCTCTCCCCCCCGTTTCCATCGCCAGAAGCGTGAAGTTCGGGTTGTGCTTGCTTGCTTGCGCAAGCGCACGTTCGAGCGTGGCATTCGTTTCATTAACCAACGCCTGATTATTCGTGACCGTCAGTATGTTGGTTCCCGTGGCGCTGAGCAGCGGAGTCGCCCCATAGGAATAGTCGGTCGCCGTGGCGAATATCCCGTAATCGCCGACTTTTGCCGGTATTGGCGAGCCATCCGAGGTTTCGACGACGACTATGTCATCGGACAGATAAGCCCCCGCAACGCCCGCCGCCGTTCCGCCAAGCGTGTAGTCGCTTGCCACAAGCGAAGCGCCGTCGGTTCCGAAAAGTTTCGCCAGAGGATAGACGGTAATGGTCAGCTTAGGCGCGCCAGCGAAGATGTAATGGTCGCCCGTCACGGAAACAGGCGTCGGATAGCTGGTTCCCCAAATAGCCCGGTTGTGGCTGTTAAGGCCACCAAAAACGTCCGTCGTCGGATCGTTGCTATAGATCAGCCAATAGCCATTCGGATCAGATGTGATGACGGCATTGGCTCCTGCATAATTAATAAAGTCGCCGTTGCTTGCCGCCAAGGTGATCGCCGCGCCGCTCGCGGTGCTGCTGATGCTGGTGCCATTGCCCAGCCTAATGTCGCCGCTGCTTGAGACAGTAATCGTTCCCTTGCCCGTCGTGCTGATCGTGCTGTTATCGATTTTGATATCGGAGCCGCCGATGTAGGGGCTGACGAAACTCATGCTGGTCATCGCGCTGTATGGTCTGCCGTATCCTGCGTTGGCAATCACGATGTTGCCGTCTCTCGAATTAATTGTAGAGCCGTCGATGTCAATCGCGCCGTTGCCAAAGAGGGTAATTTTACCGTCTTTCGATTTGATCGTAGAACTATCGACGTCAACTGTGCCATTGGCGAAGATGGTAATTTTACCCTTCCCTGTCGTGCTGACCGTGCTGTTATCGATTACGATATCGGAGCTGCCAAAGCCGGGAACGCCGAAAACCATATCGGACATCGCGCTGGGATAGCTGTCGTAACCCGTGCCAGTGATCGTAATGTCGCCTCCTTTAGATTCGATCGCAGAACTATCGACGTCAATCGCGTCATTGCCGGTGATGGAGATTTTTCCGTCTTTCGATTTGATTGTTGAATTATCAACGTCAATCGCGCTGTTTCCAGAGACGGTAATCGTTCCCTTGCCCGTCGTGCCGACAAAGCTGTCGTCGATTTTGATATTGGACCCGCCGAAGCCGGGGCTGACGAAATCCATACCGGCCTTCGTGCCGTGATGTTTGTCGTCTTCCGTGTTGGCGATCACAATGTCGCCGCCCCTCGATTTAATCGTGGAGTTTTCGACGTCAATCCCATCATTGCCGGTGATGGAGATTTTACCGTCTTTCGATTTGATCGTAGAGCTGTCGACGTCAACCGCGCCGTTGCCGGAGACAGTGATTTTCCCCTTGCCCGTCGTGCCGACAAAGCTTTCTGCGATTTTGATATTGGAATTACCAAAGCTGGGGCTGACGAAATCCATGCTGGCCTTTGTGCCATGATAGCTATCGTCTTCCGTGTTGGCGATCACAATGTCGCCGCCTCTCGATTTAATCGTGGAGTATTCGACGTCAATTGCGCCGCTTCCAGAGACGGTAATCGTTCCCTTGCCTGTCGTGCCGACAAAGCTGTGATCGATTTTGATATTGGAACCGCCGATGCGGGGGCTGCCATGACGGGTGTCGGTCATTGCGCCGCGATAGCTATCGTCTCCCGTGTTGGCGATCATAATGTCGCCGCCTCTCGATTTAATCACGGAGTTTTCGACGTCAATCGCGTCATTGCCGGTGATGGAGATTTTTCCGTCCTTCGATTTGATCGTAGAACTATCGACGTCAACCGCGCCGTTGCCGGAGACAGCGATTTTCCCCTTGCCTGTCGTGCCGACAAAGCTTTCTGTGATTTTGATAGTGGAACCGCCGATGCGGGGGCTGCCATGGCGGGTGTCGGTCATTGCGCCGCGATAGCTATCGTCTCCCGTGTTGGCGATCATAATGTCGCCGCCACTCGATTTGATCGTGGAGTATTCGACGTCAATCGCGTCTTTGCCGGATATGGAAATCTTTCCGTCTTCCGAATCGATCAGAGTACCGTCGACATCAACCGCGCCGTTGCCGGAGACGGTAATTTTTCCATTACCCGTCGAGCTGATCGTGCTGTTACCGATTTTGACATCGGAACCGCCGAAGCTGGGGCTACCAAAACCCATGACGGTCATTGAACCGTGGGGGCTGTTATACCCCGTGCCGCTGATCGTAATATCGCCGTCTCCTGAATTAATCGTAGAGCCTTCGACGTCAACCGCACCGCCGTTAAGCGTTACGTCGCCGCCGTTGCTGTCGATCGACGTGCCTTGCGTCAGTTCGACCTTTTTGTTGGCGTTCAGAGAAACGTTAAGTTCATTGTTGGCATCATTGGCAGAAATGGCTGCGCCTTCAACGTTGGCATCTTTTGCTGCATCTAAAGTCAGCGTCGTTTCCGCGCCGCCGGTCTTGGTTATGTTGCTGGCCACATCAATATCGCCCGAAGCCGTCGTTACGGTGACGTTAGTGCCATGGCTCAGCGCCGATCCGACGCTGTCTGCGCTGACGAAGGGAGAGCACCCTTTGCGCCCGCATGTAGGCGCGTCTTCGATTGTGACGCTGTCGGAATTGATGTTCCATAAGCCGTCGGTGTCTGCGCTTGTCCCCGAAGCGTCGACGAAGCCCGTCACAATCAGCCGATCCGTGCCGGTCGTTGTAACCTTTCCGCCTTGCGCGCCTTCGGCCTGAATATTTCCGGAGAAATCGAGATCGTCGCCCGTGACGCTGACCGTGCCGCCTTGCGTGGCGCCGTTGGCTTCAATGTCGCCGCCGACGGTGACGTCGCCGCCATCGACGGTCACGCTGCCGCCTTTGCCGCTTGTGCCGTTCGCGTAAAGCTTTGCGCCGTTTTGCACGTCAATGCTGTCTTTATCGGTCACGTCGATACTTCCGCCGGACGTGCCCGAGGCGCTGACGACGGCGCTGCTGCCGATCGTAACCTGATCCCCGCTGATGTTAACTTGCCCGCCGGTTGCGGTTTTGCGCTTTGCCGCCTCGCCATCGGCATTAATCGTTCCGGTAACGGAAACCGTGCTGTTGTGGCCGTTGCCCGTAATGGATACATTGCCACCTTGCTTTGTACCGTTAGCTTCGATGTCGCCACTGACAGCGACATCATTGCCTGTAACGGACACGTCGCCGCCTTTCCCGTTTGTGCCATTGGCCTCGAGATCGCCCGCGACAGTGACATCGTTGCCGGTAACGGCCACGCCGCCGCCAGTCGCGCCAGAGGCGTTAATTTTTGAGCCGGAAGCAAGGACGATTTTGCCGCCCTGAATCTCCACGCTGTCGGCCTGAACAGTGCCGCTCATGTTAATTTGGTTGTTAAGAATGCTTGACGCATCCGCCGCCGTCATGACCACATGGCCGCCAGTCGCGTTGATCGCGCCGCTGTTTTCAACGATGCTCTGCCCTACGGCCGTGCCGTTGGCCGTCATGTTGATAAGGCCGTCGCCGTAAAGATCAACCGCCTCCAATGTCACTTTGCCGCCCGGCGCATTAATTGTACCGCTGTTCTTGACACCGGGAACGCTGGCGTTGGTTACATGGGGCGCGGCGAGCGTAACAGTACCGCCATTCGTTGCATTGATTTCGCCATTGTTGGTCACTTTGTTGGATGCGACCATGGTAACGACATGAGCCGTAATCGTGCCGTCGGAAGCGTTTGTAACTTGCGGCGCGACAAGAGCGGCGAGTCCTGCGGTTTCAATGGTTCCGTCATTGGTTATAGACGCGCCGGACTGCGCAGGCGAGGCTATGGTGTATTTTCCACTATTCACAAAGGTGGCGTCTGCACCATTATGTCCCGTGCATCCACTTGAACTCGGATTGGCGCAGATGTCGCTTGTTGAAGCGATCAGTCCCGCAACATTGACATGCGAACCGTTTTCAAAATTAATGCCGTTTCTGTTGACCAAGATAAGGGTGCCGTTGGTATCCTTAATGGCTCCATATATTTCGGAAACGCTGTTTCCGGTGACTCGGCTGAGAGTCAGCATGTTGTTCCCGCTAGAATACCCTTTGATAAAATCAATTTCTGCGTTTTTGCCAACGCTAAAGCTCGACCAGTTGATAACTGCGGTAGGGGTCGTTTGTGTGACCGTTTCAGTGGCGGTCAGATGTCCTTGTGTATACCCCATACCATATCCAAGAGTAGCTTTGCCGCCTCCCGAGGCGATATTTGTTTGGTTTAAAATCGCGGGGATGTCTCCGAGCGGATGGGTGAGGGAGGGATCTGTAATATGGGGAACGGTCAGAGGATCTGTCGCGCCTAACGCAACGGTTGAAAATGCCGGACTAACCATGCAGGCCGCCGTTAAAATTCCGGCGACGCTGCTTGTAAACTTATGGTTGCGCTTTTTCGACATGGAGATACTCCTAAAAAATGCGTTAAGGGCGATGGAATACGTTAACACGCCGTTAACGGATAAAACAATTTTATTACTCTTGAATCAATACAAAAGAATACTTTCATGTAATTATGTTTCTTTTGAGTGACACAAAAATACAACGTGAAATTTCTGGAATTATTAGAACACAAAAAATTTTCCGTATTCTCAAGGTGCGGAAGTATAGTTAAGATATAGCTCCCCAGCAAACGCCTTCACGGAACCCCCCATGTTTTTCGCAAAAAAAGACGACGATCAGCCTTTTATGCGTTTTGCGTACGAGGACGGAGCCACAGCTGCTTTTTTTATGGCCGATGAGCATGTCGTCCACTGTAACATGGCGGCGGTTAAAGCTTTCGGTTTGAAGGCTAAGGCGGAATTGATCGGCAAGCATCCTGCGGTTCTGTCGCCTGAATTTCAGAAGGAGGGGCTGACTTCCGCCGATTCAGCGACGCTGCTTTTTAAGGAATGTATCGACAAAGGCGCTATTTCTTTTGAATGGATTCATGTGCGGCAGGATACGGGCGAGACTTTTCCCGTTCTGGTGACGTTGCAAATGGGGCGCGTGAAAAATAAAAACGTGGCCATGGCGTCTTTCAAAGACATTCGCGATCTGGTCGCAGCCAGAAAAGCTCAACAGGAAGCAGCGAGGAAACTGGAAATTGAAATGGAGGCGTTGGACGTCGCCAAAAAACAAGCGGTGGCGGCCAATCTCGCCAAAAGTGATTTTCTCGCCAATATGAGCCACGAAATACGCACACCGATGAATGCCGTGCTTGGCATGGCGCAATTGCTGCTAGATACCGATTTGCAAACGGAACAACGCAGCTGGGCGCAGATTATCTATCAATCCGGCGAAGGCTTGCTGAGCCTCATCAACGATATCCTCGATTATTCCAAGATCGAGGCCGGACAGCTTAGCCTTGAGGCCGTCAATGTCGATCTTTGCGCGACAATAGCCGAAGTGACGGACGTTTTGTCGATCAAGGCGCGCGACAAGAATCTGGAATTGCTGGTCGCTTTCGACGGCGCGGCGCCGCCCACCATCGTTTGCGATCCGGGGCGATTCAAACAGATCCTCTATAATCTGATAGGCAACGCCCTGAAATTCACGTCGCGCGGACATGTGCTGGTTCGCATCGCCGCTCTATCAGCCGATGAACAGGAAAATCTCGTTTTGCGGATTGCCGTCGAAGATACCGGCATCGGCATTCCCAAGGATAAACTCGATTATGTTTTCGAAAAATTCACGCAAGGCGAAGAATCCATAACGCGGCGTTTCGGTGGCACGGGATTGGGCTTGGCGATATCGAGGCGGCTTGTGCAAATGATGGGTGGAACGCTGCGCGTTGCGAGCGAGCACGGCAAGGGGTCTGTATTCTCTTACGATCTTCATGTGAAGCGGGGCGAGGTTAAGCAGGAGATCAACGCGCTGCCGCAAGTCGTGATCAAAAACCGGCATGCCCTGATTTTGGACGATTATGCGTCCAGCGGCGAGATTACGCGGCAATATCTGGAAAACATGGGGGTGCGTTGCGATGCGGCGACGACCGTTGCGGCGGCCAAACAAAAACTCGGCTTGTCTTTGCAAAACAACGATCCGTATGACTTTATCATCCTCGATTATATGTTGGGCGAAGATAACGGCCTGAATTTTTGCGGCGAGATCGCGCAAACCGAAAACGCGCCGATCGTTGTCATGCTGACCGCTTACGGATATTTCACGTCGTTAGAGAACATGTCGCAACGCGGCGTCGCCGGATTTCTGGTCAAGCCGTTCCTTCCCGCCCACATGGAAGCCGTTCTCAAGCTTCTGCTTAACGGGAAGGTCAACAAGACTCCGCTCCCGATTGTAACGCGGCATACGATCATCAAGATGATGAGTGATTCTCCTGATCCTAAAACCCCTTGGGCTTCGATGTTCGTCGGCATGCGCGTGCTGGTCGCCGAGGATATGCCCTTTAACCGGATGTTGATGACGAAGGTTTTGGATAAATTCGGGTGCAGCGTCGATACGGCTGAAAACGGCGTCGAAGCCGTGTTCAAGGCGCAAGAAAAAGACTACGATATTATCTTTATGGATTGCCACATGCCCGAAATGGATGGCTATGCCGCCACGCGCGCTATCCGCGAACGCGAAACGCCGCAGAACAAGCGCACGACCATTATCGCCCTGACGGCAGATGCTATGACGGGGGATCGCGACCGCTGCTTGACCGCAGGCATGGACGATCACCTCAGCAAACCGTTCAAACAAGAGCAAATCGGCGAGATATTGAAAAAATGGAAGCGCTAACCAAAATTCGATGACAGGTCGTCGAACAAGAAGCCCAAAGATTTATCCTAGCTATCCGCGTCCGACCCCAAATGCCGAGAACTTAATAGCTCAGTTTTTCGTTCGCCGGATTTTATCAAGGAATGTGTGGATTTCTGTGTGCAGGCGTTCGGATTGTTCAAGCAGTTCGTTGGAATTCTTCAATACTTCGTTCGACGCCTCATGCGAGGCTATGGCGTCCTTGGTGACGCTTAAAATATTGTCGGAAATCTTGCAGGTGCCGACGGAAGCTTGTTGGACGTTGCTGGAGATTTCCTGAGCCGCAATCGTTTGTTGTTGAATGGCGGTCGAGATTCCGGTTGCGATTTCGTTGGTCTGGTCGATTGTTTTGCCGATGCTGCGAATGGCGGAAACGGATTCCGTCGAGGCGCGCTGCACGGTGGCAATCTTCGTCGCAATTTCCTCGGTCGCGGTCGCCGTTTGGTTGGCGAGGTTTTTCACTTCGCTGGCGACGACGGCGAAACCTTTTCCGGCTTCTCCGGCGCGGGCGGCTTCGATCGTGGCGTTCAGCGCGAGCAAATTGGTTTGTCCCGCTATATCCTGAATGAGCTTGACGACGTCGCCGATTTGCTCGGCCGCTTCCGACAAAGACGAAATGGTGGCGTCGGCGCGGCGCACTTCGGTGACGGCGGCCGCGTTGACGGACGAGGATTCCTCGACCTTGCGGTTAATCTCGCAAATAGAGGCCGTGAATTGTTCAACGGAGCAGGAAGCGGTTTTGACGCTGGCGGCGGTTTGTTCGGTCGCGGCGGCCACGGTCGAAGACTGCTCGCTGGTCTTGTCGGCCATTTCCGACAGGTTTTTGGCGTTGGTCTGCATGCTTTTCGATGCGGTCGCGACGCTTTTGACGACGCCCAACACCGTCGTTTCAAAATCCGTGGCCAGTTTCTCCATTAAGTTCATTTTTTCTTCTTCGGCTTTTCCGGACAGGATTTTCTGCTGATGTTCCAGATTCTTCTTATCGATCGCATTCTGTTTAAAGACCGCCACTTTGCGCGCCATGCTGCCGACTTCAGTGCCTTGTTTTGTATAAGGGACGTCAACGGCCAGATTTCCCTCGGAAAGGCCGCGCATGACCTCGCACAAAATACGAACAGGCTTGGTTGCAATCTTATAAATAACGTAGGCGGCGGCGAGGTTGAAGAGAAAGGCGATGCCAATTTGCAGGATCAGGTCGTGATAGGCTGTCAGGCTTTTCGCTTCGCCGAATTGCTCTAGGACATGCAGATAGTCTCTGACGCCAAATGTCACGCCGACAAGAGAAAGAATGATGGCGATGAGTTGAAGGCGAAAGGTAAGGCTTCTCACCAGCCGCATAAGGGGAGATGCTTCAACAGGCATGAGTATTCCTTAAGCTTATGGTTGCATGTGAGAAATACATAATTGCATCTTTATGTATTAATGAACGGTAAACGGGAAGGGACGTCGAGTAAGGTTGATTCTCTCCTGTATAAACTTTTGGCATAATGAACATTCTGGATTAGCTGCCCGATTAATGCGCCTCCGCCCAATTTGTTGCATATCCCGCTTCCGCGATCAAAGGCACAGCAAGGGTTACCGCCGGGGCGGGGGCGTTTTCCATCACTTGTTTAACCAGTTTAATCGTGGCGTCGATTTCGCTTGCCGGAACCTCAAAAATTAATTCGTCATGCACCTGAAGCAATAATTTTGCGCCGAGTTTCGCCTCTTTTAATGCGGGGACGGCTTGGATCATCGCGCGTTTGATGATGTCGGCTGCGGTGCCTTGCAACGGCGCGTTGATCGCTTGCCGTTCGGCGAAGTTGCGGCGGGCGGGGTTTTTTTCGTTGATTCCCGGGACGTGGATGCGGCGGCCGAATAAGGTTTCGACATAACCATGGGCGCGGGCGAAATTTTTGGTGGCTTCCATCCAGTCGCGCAATTCGTGGAAGCGGTCGAGATACTGGCGGATAAATTCATTCGCTTGCGCGGGAGTTATACCGATTTGTTTCGACAGGCCAAAGCCGCTGATGCCGTAGATGATGCCAAAATTGATTGCTTTGGCGGCGCGGCGTTTGTCGGGCGTCATGTCTTGAAGCGGAATGCCGAAGCATTGGCTCGCGGTCAAAGCGTGAATGTCGACGCCGTTTTTGAAAGCTTCGATCAGCGCGGCAATGCCCGCGATGGACGCCGCCAGACGCAATTCGATTTGCGAATAATCGACGGAGAGCAAAACATAACCGTCCTCGGCGACAAAAGCGCGGCGAATGGCTCTGCCGTCCTCTGTGCGGATGGGGATGTTCTGCAAATTGGGATCGGTCGAGGATAAGCGCCCCGTCGCTGCGCCGACCAAAGAGAAAGACGTATGCACGCGTCCCGTTTTCGCGCTGATTTGTTGTGGCAAAGAGTCCGTATAGGTCGATTTCAGTTTCGCAAGGCTGCGCCAGTCCAGAAGCTTGGCGACGATTTCATGTCCTGCGTCGGCCAGAGGTTCAAGGATGTCGGAGGCGGTGGAATACGCGCCGTTCTTGCCTTTGACTCCGCCCGGCAAACCCATTTCGGCGAACAGGACATTGCCCAATTGTTGCGGCGATCCCACATTAAACGCATGCCCCGCCAGCGCGTGAATCTCGCCTTCCAGTTTTTGCAGGCGCGTGGCGAAGCCGTTGCTTTGCTGGCGTAGAATTTCGGGATCGATGCGCACGCCCACGGTTTCCATCGCGGCCACGACGGGGATGAGCGGCCTTTCAATGCGTTCGTAAACCCGCGTGACCTGTTGTTGCGCGATTTGCGGTTTGAGCAAAAGCCACAGGCGCAGGGCGTAATCCGCGTCCTCGGCGGCATAGGATGTCGCTTTGTCCAGCGGCACGCGGTCGAAGGTAATGCGATTTTTGCCGGTGCCTGTGACTTCGTCGAAGGAAATCATTTTGTGTTGGCAATGCAGCAGCGCCAACTCGTCCAGCCCATGCCCGTGCGATCCGGCAGCCAAAACATAGGAAAGTAGCATCGTATCGTCGTAAGGCTCGATCGTTAATCCATGTTGGCCAAGCACTTGCGCATCGTATTTCAAGTTATGCGCGATTTTAAGAACCGTGGAATCTTTCAATAAATCGCGCAACAAATCGGCGGCGGTTTTAACGTCGATTTGCTGCGGCGTTTGATCCGCGCCGAAAGAAAATCCCCCGTCTGCCGGAGAGGTGTTGGGATCGATATGTCCCACCGGAATATAACAAGCCTTCCCGGGCGCAATCGCCAAAGAAATGCCGACGAGTTTCGCGGTGCAAGCGGTGAGGGAATCCGTTTCCGTGTCGAGCGCGACATAACCATTCGTTCGCGCCGCCTCTATCCACCATTTCAATCGCTCTTCGGTTTGGATGAGTTCGTAGTCGGAGAGGGATTCCCTCTCCCCCCCCCTTGGGGGGAGAGGGGTAGAGTGAGGGGGGCGCTGGGATTCATAAGCCCCCACGTCCACCCTCACCCCAACCCCTCTCCCTCCGGTGGAGGGAGAGGGGCTTAACTTCGCCAACAACGATCTGAAATTCTGCGCCATATAAAACGCCGCCAATTCTTCCCGATGATCCCGCTCCCAATTCAATTCTTCCAACGGAACGGGCAAAGGCGCCGCGTCGTCCAGCAGCACAAGCCTGCGCGAAATCCGTGCCAGCTCCGCGTTTTGCAGCAAAGCTTCGCGGCGTTTGGGTTGTTTGATATTGGCGGCTTCAAGTAAAAGATTTTCCACAGAGCCGTAGGTATTGATCAAATCCGCCGCCGTCTTGACTCCAATGCCCGGAACCCCCGGAATGTTATCCGTGCTGTCGCCCGCCAAAGCCTGAACCTCAACGACTTTATCCGGTGCGACGCCGAATTTTTTGAAAACTTCCGCCGCGCCGATAGGGATGGCTTTCAAAGGATCGAACAGCTCAACGCCTTCGCGGATCAACTGCATCAAATCTTTGTCGGACGAGACGATGCGCACGTTCATGCCTTGCGCTACAGCCGCTTTGGCATAGGCCGCGATCAAATCGTCGGCCTCGTAATTCGGCGCTTCGATCGAGGGCAGTCCCCACGCGCGGGTCGCCTCGCGGATCAGCGCGAATTGCGGCACAAGTTCAGGCGGGGGCGGGGGACGATGCGCTTTATAGTCGGGATAGATGTCGTTGCGAAACGTCTTGCGCGCCGCGTCGAAAATCACCGCGATAGAAAGGTTTTTCTGCTCCCCCAACAGCTTGTTCAGCATCGTGCAATAGCCGTAAACCGCATTAACCGGCGTCCCGTCCGGCCGCGTCATCGGCGGCAATGCATGAAAAGCCCGAAAGATAAAGCCGGAACCGTCGATAAGGGTGAGTTGAGATGGCATGTTATCCGAATGGTTAAGGGCGGCGTGTCGCCTGCCTATGATATATACCAAATAATACCGCGCTAAATAACCCTTTTAGTTTCGAGAGAAGTACCGTATTTTTCCAAGACTGTTTAAGCGCAATCGAATAAGGAGAATGGACATGTCGGCAAAAGATGATTTCAAAGCTTGTTACGGGCTTATGCGGGGGCGCATCGCTTATTCAAAGTCGGACGAAGAACTGTTGGAAAGTATAGAAAAAAGAAATAGTCGAGTGCTATTGGCCGCCGAGACGGCACTAGGTGGCCCTGTTTCCATGGATCCGCTCAACCCGCTCAACATGCCTCTTTTGCGTAAAAAGCAGTTGACCGTTTCAGATGAGCAGTATCAAGCGAATTGTAATACCAATCCCTGAACACGCTGAATCGAAGTGGATTCACAAAGGGATGAAAATGTGATTCCCTAAAGCCACAACCGGAACGGAGGTGGCGATGAAAGGGCAAGAGATCAGCAAGGAAGAAGGCAGGAGGATCGAGAAGG